>QOUO01000073.1 GCA_003862195.1 Coriobacteriaceae bacterium
CTACATGGACAAGATCAACGCCAAGCTCGGCACCAGCTATCACCTGTTCGACTACTACGGTGCCGATGACGCCGACCGCGTCGTCGTCTGCATGGGCTCCTTCTGCGACACTCTCGAGGAGGTCATCGACTACCTCAACGCCCACGGCGAGAAGGTCGGCCTCGTCAAGGTGCGCCTCTATCGCCCCTGGTCCGTCAAGGACTTCGTCGCGGCGCTGCCCAAGACCGTCAAGAAGATCGCCGTCCTCGACCGCACCAAGGAGCCCGGCTCCATCGGCGAGCCCCTGTACCAGGACGTCGTCACGGCCCTCTATGAGTCCGGCATGTCCGACCTCGTGGTGACCGGCGGCCGTTACGGCCTCGGCTCCAAGGACGAGCCGCCCGCGGCTGCGTTCTCCGTGTTCGAGGAGCTCAAGAAGGACGAGCCCAAGCGCGAGTTCACCATTGGCATCGTGGACGACCTCACCAACCTGTCGCTGCCCATGGACCCGGACGCCCCCAACACCGCTGCCCCTGGCACCATCGAGTGCAAGTTCTGGGGTCTTGGTGGCGATGGCACCGTCGGCGCGAACAAGAACTCGATCAAGATCATCGGCGACCACACCGACAAGTACGTCCAGGCCTACTTCCAGTACGACTCCAAGAAGACCGGCGGCGTCACCATCTCGCACCTGCGCTTTGGCGACAAGCCGATTCGCTCGCCGTACTACGTCACGAAGGCCGACTTCGTCGCGTGCCACAACCCGAGCTACATCGTCAAGGGCTTCAAGATGGTCCGCGACGTCAAGCCTGGCGGAACCTTCCTGGTCAACTGCCAGTGGGATGACGCCGAGTTCGCGGAGAAGATGCCTGCCGAGGCGAAGCGCTACATCGCCAAGAACAACATCTCCGTCTACCTGATCGACGCCATCGACCTTGCCGCCAAGGTCGGCATGGGCAAGCGCACCAACACGGTCCTTCAGTCCGCGTTCTTCGCGCTGGCCAAGGTCCTGCCCGCCGAGGACGCCCTCAAGTATATGAAGGACGCCGCGGAGAAGTCCTACTCCAAGAAGGGCCAGGCAATCGTCGAGGCCAACTGGAAGGCAATCGACGCCGGCGCCACCGCGTTCCGCAAGTTCGAGGTGCCTGCCGACTGGGCGACCGCAGAGGACGTCAAGCACGAGGTCAAGCTCGAGGGCCGCGACGCCATCGTCAAGCAGGTCCGCGACCTTCTCTTCCCGATCGACAAGATGGACGGCGACTCGCTGCCCGTCTCCGCCTTCAAGGACAATCCGGACGGCCAGTGGGAGCTCGGCGCTTCCGCGTACGAGAAGCGTGGCACCGCTGTCATGGTCCCGCGTTGGGATCCCGAGAAGTGCATCCAGTGCGGCAGCTGCGCGTTCGTGTGCCCGCACGCCACGATCCGAACCGTTGCCATGAACCCCGAGGAGGCCGCTGCCGCCCCCGAGGCCATGAAGACCACCGACCTCAAGATGCCGAAGAACACCGGCTACACGTTCTCCGTCGTCGTCTCGCCGCTTGACTGCATGGGCTGCTACAACTGCCTGTACGCCTGCCCCAAGAGCGACTACAAGAACGGTGGCGCCCTCACCATGGTGCCGCAGGAGGAAGAGGCCGCTCAGGCCGAGGTCTGGGACTACGCCGTCAACAAGGTGAGCGAGAAGACCGAGCTCATCAACGACAAGACCCCCAAGGGCTCGCAGTTCCACAAGCCGCTGCTCGAGTTCTCCGGCTCCTGCGCCGGCTGCGCCGAGACCTCCTATGCGCGCATCGTCACGCAGCTCTTCGGCGACCGCATGTTCATCTCCAACGCCACCGGCTGCTCCTCGATCTGGGGCAACCCCGCCGCGACCTCGCCGTTCACGGTCAACGCTGACGGCCATGGCCCCGCGTGGAACAACTCGCTGTTCGAGGACAACGCCGAGCACGGCCTTGGCCTGAAGCTTGGCTACGACGCCGAGCAGGCGCGCCTCGCGACGATGACCGAGAAGCTCATCGAGACCGAGGGCATCCCCGAGAGCCTGAAGGAGTCCGCAACCGCATGGCTCGAGGCCAAGGACAAGACTGCCGAATCCAAGGCTGCTGCCGCCGAGTACGTGGCACAGCTCGAGGCTGACGGCTCCGACGCCTCCAAGGCGATCCTGGCCGACAAGTCCTACCTCAGCAAGAAGTCCTTCTGGATCTTCGGCGGCGACGGTTGGGCCTACGACATCGGCTTCGGCGGCCTGGACCACGTCCTTGCCTCTGGCAACAACGTGAACGTCTTCGTCTTCGATACCGAGGTCTACTCCAACACGGGCGGCCAGGCCTCCAAGGCTTCCAACCTTGGCCAGGTTGCGCAGTTCGCAGCTGCCGGCAAGACCACCAAGAAGAAGTCCCTCGCCGAGATTGAGATGTCCTATGGCTACGTCTACGTCGCGCAGGTCGCCATGGGCGCCAACCCGATGCAGACCCTCAAGGCAATCTCCGAGGCCGAGGCCTACGACGGCCCGTCGCTGATCATCGGCTACAGCCCGTGCGAGATGCACTCCATCGCCCACGGCGGAATGATGCACGCCCAGGAAGAGATGAAGAAGGCAGTCGAGTGCGGCTACTGGAACCTCTTCCGCTTCGACCCCTCCGCACCCGAGGGCAAGAAGTTCACGCTCGACTCCAAGGAGCCGAAGGGCGGCTACCAGGAGTTCCTGATGAACGAGGCTCGCTACAGCCGTCTGACCCGCGAGTTCCCCGATCGCGCGAAGGAGCTCTTCGCCGAGAACGAGGAGGCCGCAATGGCACGCTACGAGCACCTGCTCAAGCTCAAGGCGATGTACGCGGACGCCTAGGGGAGAAGAACGCATCCCCTCTAGCAGCTAGCTAGGACAAGCCGGTCGTGGAGAGATCCACGGCCGGCTTTCTTGTGCCCTGGGGGCATGGCTGCGGCTGCGAGGGGCGTCCTTCTCGCCCGGCAGCAAGACCCTGCCAAACGGGGTGTGGCTGCGCTACCCTTGATAAGGAATGCTACGGCCGTGACGCCCTATATGATTGCCAGGGCGTACGGCGTGACTCTTCGTTTGGAGGAATGGAAATGGCAGAGAAGAGCTTCTGCATCAAGGCGAGGGGATTCTTCCTTCCGTCGGGTTACCGCGACGGTGGGTACCTGAACGTCCGTGACGGCGTGATCGAGGGCGTTTCCGACGAGCCTGGCGAGGGCCTGCGGGTCGTTGACTATGGTGACGCGACCGTGACGCCCGGCTTTGTGGACACGCACATCCACGGGTACGCGGACCACGACTTTATGGATTGTGACCCCGCGGGCAACCACGAGATCCTGAGGGCGCTGGCCCAGAAGGGCACGACGTCCATCCTCGCGACCACGCTGACGGCCTCGACCGAGGCGATCGACAAGGCGTGCGCGGCAATCGCCAAGACGGTCGACGAGCGCGAGGGGGGCTCCGCGGAGGCGCGCGTCCAGGGCATCTTCCTGGAGGGGCCGTTCTTTACGGAGAAGCACAAGGGTGCGCAGAACGCGGCGTACCTGTGCCCGCCGAGCCTCGACAAGCTGGCAGCCTGGCAAAAGTCTGCGCGCGGGCTCATCCGGAAGAGTGCCATCGCGCCCGAGTACGAGGAGTCGCTCGCGTACGTGCGCGGCGCCGTCAAGATGGGCGTGAAGGTGGCGCTGGGCCACTCGGACGCGACGTGCGAGCAGGGACGCCGTGCCGTGGACGCGGGCGCGAACACCTTTGTGCACACGTATAACGGCATGAGCGGCCTGCACCACCGCAAGCCGGGCCTGGTGGGCTGCGCGATGACGACGGACAACACCTACGCCGAGGTCATCAGCGACGGCCTGCACGTACGACCTGAGGCCATTGACGTGCTGGTGCGTGCCAAGGGCTGGAATGAGGTCGCCCTGGTGAGCGACTGCCTGCGCTGCGGCGGCATGCCTGACGGTGACTACATGCTGGGCGAGCTTCCCATCGTGCTCAAGGGCGGCGTGGCGCGCCTGCGCGACGAGGGCAACATTGCCGGATCCGTGCTGACGCTGGGCAAGGCCGTCCGCAACATCGTGGATTGGAACATCGAGTCGCTCGAGCACGCCGTGGCGATGGCGACCATCATCCCGGCAAAGTCTGCGGGCATTAACGACCGCTGCGGGCAGATTCTGCCCGGTCGCGCCGCGGATCTGGTGGTGCTTGGCGCTGATTTGAGCGTACGGGCGACCTACGTCGGCGGCGTGAAGGTGGCGTAGCGGATCGAGCCTCAACGCGCCAACGCATTGGCGCAGTGCGATACAACCTAGCGTGTCCCCTGGCCCCTGGCGTATGCTGGGGGCCAAACTCGTGCGCAAGGGTCGGTTTGAGGGTTGTGCGTGGGCCGGGATAATCCCGCATCAACCCCTCCGTCGAGGCTCCGCGGGCGGTTGGCAAGGTGGCGCGAGTGGTTGAGCACGTTCTTCTCGCCTTACTTCGAAACATAAAGACTGTTAATAAAATATTTGTAAAAATCGGAACGCAACTGCAAGGATTACGTCATATAGGTTTCGGTTTAGTGTCGATTAGGGCAGTTGGAACCCGGATAAACTGGAACTTGGGAACTCTGCTTGCCAACATGGTTGGTGAGCAAGGCCGGGCGCGACCCGGTGCGAACGGAAGGCGGCCAGGTGGGCCGCTGGGACACAAGGAGAAGGAGTTCCGACATGGCAATGCCCAAGGATTTCATCGACACCAACGACTTCACTAAGGAGCAGCTGCTCGCGATTGAGGACCTTGGCCTCGCTATGAAGAAGGCCATCAAGGTTGACGGCTACTATCCCCACCTGCTCCGCAACAAGTCCCTCGGCATGATCTTCCAGCAGGTCTCCACCCGCACCCGCGTCTCGTTCGAGACGGCCATGACCGACCTCGGCGGTCACGGTGAGTTCTTTGGCCCTGGCACCATCCAGCTGGGCGGCCACGAGTCCCTGGGCGACACCGCCCGCGTCATGGGCTCCCTGCTCGACATCATGATGGCCCGTGTGAACCGTCACGCCGACGTCGAGGGCCTGGCCAAGGGCTCCGCGGCTCCCGTCATCAACGGCATGAGCGAGTACAACCACCCCACCCAGGAGATGGGCGACCTCATGACGATGCTCGAGAACCTGCCCGAGGGCAAGAAGATCGAGGACTGCAAGCTCGCCTTCATTGGTGACGCAACGCAGGTCTGCGTTTCGCTCATGTTCATCTGCTCCATCATGGGCATGGACTTTGTGCAGTTTGGCCCCAAGGGCCACACCATCCCCGACGGCGCCCTGCACGTTGGCACCCCCGAGGAGCGCAAGGCCTTTGGTGACCACCTGATGGCCGTTGGCAAGGCCAACTGCGAGAAGTCTGGCGGCACCATCACGATTTCCGATGACATCGAGTCCATCAAGGGCGCTGACTTTGTCTACACCGACGTGTGGTACGGCCTGTACGACCAGGAGGAGTCCGGCGCCTCCTACATGGACGTCTTCTATCCCAAGTACCAGGTGACCATGGACCTCATGAACGTCGCCGGCCCCAACTCCAAGTTCATGCACTGCCTGCCCGCCACCCGCGGCGAGGAGGTCGTGGACGAGGTCATGGACGACCCCGAGCGCTCCCTCTGCTGGGTTGAGGCAGAGAACCGCAAGCACTCCATCCGCGCCCTGCTCGCGGCCCTCGGCCCCCGCACCCCGCTGAACGACGAGGGCGTCGAGTACTCCGCCAAGGACGAGCTGCACGCCACCCTCAAGAAGATTGAGGAGCTCCAGGCCTAGTCAAGGCATTTGCGAGAAGGACGTGCCCCCGCGGCGTCGAGCGCCAACGGGACCGGCGTGGCCACGTGGCTGCGGCCGAGGGGGCGCGTTCTTCTCGACGTATAGACGCGAAACGAGAGAGGAGTTGGCATGGCAGAAAAGAAGGGCATCTCGTTTCTGACCATCATCTCGACCGTCATCTGCGTCGTCTTCGTGTGCGAGGCGGCGGCGCCGGCGGCGGCCATCGGGAACCAGCAGTTCTTCTGGTGGATCTTCCTGATCATCACCTTCCTGATTCCGTACGGCCTGGCCGTTGCGGAGCTGGGAACCACCTATGACAGCGAGGGCGGCATCATCGACTGGATCCGCGACGGCCTGGGTGACAAGTGGGCGGCGCGCGCGTCGTACTACTATTGGGTCAACTACCCGTTCTGGATCGCCTCGCTCGCGACCATGTTCCCGGACATCCTCAACATGGCCTTTGGCATCAAGTTCAACCTCGCGGGCAGCCTGATCATCGAGCTTGCGTTTACCTGGATCGTCACGATCATGGCATTCTCCAAGGTGTCCGACTCCGAGTGGGTGCTCAACGGCGGCGCCATCATCAAGGTTGCAATCGCCGTCACCGTCGGCTGCCTGGGCATCTGGTATGCGTCCCAGCACGGATTCGCCAACGACATGAGCCCGCAGACCTTCCTGCCCTCCGGCAACCTCAACGCGCTGAGCTACATCTCCATCATCATCTTCAACTTCATGGGCTTCGAGGTCATCTGCACCATGACCGACGACATGAGGGACCCCAAGGTCGAGATCCCGCGCGCTATCATCATGGGCGGTGCCGCCATCGCGATCATCTATCTGTTCTGCGGCTTTGGCATTGGTGCGGCAATCCCGGCCGACAAGATCGATCCCGACTACGGCATGCTCTACGCCGTGCTCACCATGGTCGGCGACTCCGTGCTCTTCAAGGTCATCTGCGTCGCGTTCCTCATCACGCTCTTCGCGAACATGGCGTCCTGGTCCTTTGGCGTCAACTCCGTTGCGGCCTACGCCGCGCAGACGGGCAACATGCCCAAGGCCTTCGGCAAGATGAACCCCAAGACCGGCATGCCTGACACCGCCGCCATCATCAACGGCGTCGTTGCATCCCTCATCCTCTGCATCCAGCTTGTCCCGATCAAGGCAATCTCCAACGGAATCTTCTGGATGCTCTTCTCCCTTTCCGTCGTCTTCCTGCTCCTGACCTACGTGCCCATGTTCCCGGCGTTCATGAACCTTCGCAAGAACGATCCCAACCGCAAGCGCGTGTACGAGTTCCCGTTCAAGGGCGGCATGCTCAAGGCTGCCATGATCGTCCCGATGGTCGAGCTCATCGCCGTCGTCATCACCACCGTGGTGCCGCTGTCCGCCGACGAGGTCTCCACCAAGATGCCGATGCTCATCGGACTCATCGTTCTTCTCGTCATTGGCGAGATCGTCCGCGTGGTCTCCGCACGTGGCCGCAAGGAGGAGTACAAGGGCCTCACGCCCGAGCTCGCCGAGCAGCGCCTGGCCGAGGAGGCCGCGGCAGAGAAGAGCGAGGCATAGTCGCCTAGGCATCACCGTGAGCTCCTAGGAGCCACCTGTTCTTGTTCCATAAGGTAAAGGCAGCCGAAAGCTGCCGTCACAAGAGGAGGTTTTGCAATGCGTACCATCACCGAGTCCGAGTCCACCCCGAGGGCTGACGGCTTCCACATGCCTGCCGAGTTCGAGCCGCAGGACCGCGTCTGGATGGGCTGGCCGCACCGCACCGACACCTGGGCCTTTGGCGCCAAGCCCGCCCAGAGGCAGTACGCCGCCATCGCCCGCGCGATCTCTGAGTTCACGCCCGTCGTCATGTGCGTGAACGAGGCCGACTACGCCAACGCCAAGAAGGTCTTCGAGAACGACGAGAACGTCCTCGTGCTCGAGATGACCACCGACGACGCGTGGTTCCGCGACACCGGCGCCACCTTCGTCGTGAACGGCAAGGGCGAGAAGCGCGCAAACAACTGGCACTTCAACGCGTACGGCGGCCTTGTTGACGGCCTGTACTTCCCCTGGCGCTCCGATGACGAGATCGCCCTCAAGATGGCCGAGTTCGCCGGCTGCCGCACCTATCGTCCCGACGACATGATCCTCGAGGGCGGCTCCATCACCGTCGACGGCGAGGGCACGCTCGTCGTGACCGACCAGTGCCTGCTCTCCCCGGGCCGCACCTGCTCCGCCGTCATGGCCGAGGAGGAGGACGAGGACACCATCTGGCCGAAGTACGCCCGCAAGTTCGAGCCCTGGAGCGAGGAGCTTCGCGAGTACATGACCGAGCACCTCAAGGACTACCTGGGCGTCGAGAAGGTCATCTGGGTCAAGGAGGGCATCGACCCCGAGGAGACCAACGGCCACATCGACGACGTCGCGACCTTCATCGCACCTGGCGTCATGGCCTGCATCTGGTCCGACGACCCCGACTACCCGTTCTATCGCCAGTGCCACGCCGCGTACGAGACGCTCTCCAACGCGACTGACGCCAAGGGCCGCAAGCTCAAGGTCTACAAGCTCCCGATGCCGGTGAAGCCGCTTTACATGACGCAGGAGGCCTGCGACTCCATCGACGTGGACGAGGCTGCCGAGCCGCGCGTCCCGGACGAGCCGCTGATCGCTTCCTACATGAACTACCTGGTCACCAACCACGGCGTCATCA
Organism: Coriobacteriaceae bacterium; assembly: GCA_003862195.1. GTDB lineage: Bacteria > Actinomycetota > Coriobacteriia > Coriobacteriales > Atopobiaceae > Parafannyhessea. The sequence goes on from QOUO01000073.1 coordinate 8,456, forward strand.
CCCCGCAGTACGGTGACGAGAACGACCAGCTCGCCGTCGACACCCTGCAGAAGATCTACGACGAGACCTGGGGCAAGGACGTCTACAAGGTCGTGGGCGTCAAGTCCGACCAGGTCGTCTATGGCGGCGGCAACATCCACTGCATCACGCAGCAGGAGCCCTCTGCCTAGG
>QOUO01000074.1 GCA_003862195.1 Coriobacteriaceae bacterium
GCGGCCTGCTGCTCGGCCGTGACCGCAAAGAACTGCTGGTTGGAGGCCGAGTGGCCGTACGGCTCGTATCCCAGGGCCACCAGGCCGTCGCGCAGCTGCTCCGCCAGCGCGTTGGCGTGCCGCGCGAGCCGCCAGTACGGCACCTCGCCCTTCTCGTCCGCGTTGGCCGGGTCGAAGGCCGCCTCGAACTGCACGCCCAGCAGCCGCCCCTTTGCCATGAGGCCGCCGCGCTCCTTCTGCAGGTAGGGGAAGGCCTCGCGCAGGCGCGGGTCGCGCATGACCATCGCCTCGCCAAAGAGCATGCCGTTCTTGGTGCCGCCCAGGTAGAACGCGTCAACCGTGTGCGCGATGTGGGGGAGCGTGAGGTTGTTCTCGCTCGAGGTGAGTGCGGACGCGAGCCGCGCGCCGTCGAGGAAGACCCTCAGGCCATGCCCGTGCGCCCAGTCGCAGATGGCGTCAAGCCGCTCGCGCGTCCACACGCCGCCCACCTCGGTCGTGTCCGTGATGTAGATGGCGGCCGGGCGCGTCATGTGGCGGCCGGTCGAGGTCTGGAAGCGCCAGACGCGCTCCGCCTCCGCGGGGGAAAGGAACCCGTCCGCGTCGCGCGTGGGGAGGGCCGTCCGGCCCGTGGCACCCAGGGCGCCGGTCTCGTGCACCACGATGTGCGCGTCGGGCGTGCAGATCGCGCCCTCCCAGTCGCGCAGCATGCCGGAAAGCGCGATCACGTTGGCGGACGTCCCGCCGATGCAGAACTCCACGTCGGCCTCGTCCTCCGTCAGCCCGCAGGCCTCGCGGATCAGCCGGCGCGCCCGCTCGCAGTGCGGGTCGCCCTCGGTGTAGCCCACGCACTGCTCGGCGTTGGTGGAAACCAGCGCCTGCAGGATCTGGGGCGCGGCGCCCTCGGAGTAGTCGTTCCTCAGCATGTGCATGGCGTCTCCTGTCCGTGTGGGGTGGCGGTCTGGCGGGTCGTGGCCCGTTCGTTCCATCTTACGGCGCCGGGGCTCGCATTGGCGGAATCCTTACCTGTTACCACGGCAACGCCCTCGCGCCCTTCGCTACGATAAATTTGTCTGATGTCTATTTGGGCTCATCGGTCGGGGGCATGCATGCTGGACAGAAGGGAATTCCTTACCTGCTCGCTTGGGATGGCGGGGCTGTTGCTTGCGGGGTGCTCCACGTCGGGCACCGCGGGGGATGACTCGTCCTCGTCCGGCTCGGCGTCGTCCGCAAAGTCCTCCAAGCTCAAGGTCGTGGCGCTTTCGCAGTCGCTCGCGGACATGGCGCTCCTTGCCGGCGCGACCGTCGTGGGCTACACCGCGGACGCGGCGGAGCTCAAGGGCCTCCCGTCCTCGGCCAAGGCCGTCGGCACCCTCGTGCGGCCCAACCTGGAGCAGATCGTGGCGCTCAAGCCGGACCTCGTGCTCCTCTCGGCGGACATCCCCACGCAGGCGCGCCTCGAGTCCGGCCTCAAGCAGGCCAAGGTCTCCTACAAGAACGTCGTGGTCAACTCCTTTGCGGACTACCGCAAGGCCATGCGCTCGCTCACGCAAAGGACCGGCCGCAGCGACCTCTATCGCAAGAACGTCACCAACGTCGCCAACCGCATCGCCAAGGTAAAGAAGAAGGGCGCCAAGCTCCCCAAGGTCACCTACCTGGCCATCCGCATGGCATCATCCAGCGAGCGCGTGCTCAATTCTGGCGCGCACTTCGACTGCGAGGTGTTCGACGGCATGCGCATGACCAACGTCGCCACGGGCAACAGCGCCCTCGACAACCTCTCCGTCGAGGCGATCGTTGCGGCCAACCCCCACTACATCCTCGTCACGCCCATGGGCGACGCCACGGAGGCCGAGGACGCCTTCAAGAAGGCCTTCGAGTCCAAGCCCGGCTGGTCCACGCTCGACGCGGTCAAGGCCGGCCGCGTGCACATGCTCCCCAAGGACCTCTTCCAGCTCAAGCCCAACGACCGCTGGGACGAGGCCTACCGGTACGTGCTCGACATGCGCAAGAAGGAGGGCTAGCCCGTGACGGGCGAGAAGGACGCACCCCCGCTCCCCAAGGCGTCGGCTTGGCCCCACGCCTGGCTCGCTGTGGGCATCGTCGTCCTTCTCGCCGTGTCCTTCGCGTCGCTCGTCGCGGGGACGTCCGAGCTCTCCGTGCCCGCGCTGCTGCGGGCGCTTGCCGCCGGCCCCGCCGCCGGCTCGTCCACGGCCGCCACGATCCTGTGGGGCGTCCGCATGCCGCGGCTGCTCGCGGCCCTGCTCTGCGGCTGCGCGCTCTCGTGCTCCGGCTTGCTGCTGCAGGCCGCGCTCGACAACAGCCTCGCCGCGCCCAGCGTCATGGGCGTCAACTCCGGCGCGGGGCTCCTGTGCCTGGTCGCGGGGCTCGTGGCCCCGTACTCCGCCGCGGCGCGCCAGCTGGGGTCCTTCGCGGGCGCCATGCTCGCGGCCCTGCTCGTCTTTGCGGTGTCGCGGCGCGCCGGCACGGGCAAGACCACGCTCGTGCTCGCGGGCGTCGCCGTGTCCAGCCTCATGAGCGCCGGGATCGACGCCATCGTGACCGTGCGGCCCGACGTGGTGACGGACCGCGTCTCGTTCACGCTCGGCTCCGTGGCGGGCGTCTCGTACTCGCAGCTCGCGGCCGCGGTCGTGCCCGTGGCGGCCTGCCTCGTGCCGGCGTTCCTCATCGGCGTGGGCGTGGACTCGCTCGCCCTGGGGGACGAGGTCGCGCACGGCCTCGGCGTCAACGTCAGGGCCTACCGCCTGGGCGCCCTCGCCATCGCGGCGCTGCTCGCGGCCAGCGCGGTCTCCGTCTGCGGCCTCGTGAGCTTCCTCGGCCTCATCGTCCCCAACGTGGTGCGCCTGCGACTGCGCTGCGGCCTGCGCGGTCGGCTTGCGGCCTGCGCCGTGTGGGGTGCCGCGTTCCTGGCGCTGTGCGACCTCGTGGCGCGCACCGTCCTGTACCCCTACGAGCTCCCGGTCGGCCTCGTGCTGTCGCTCCTGGGCGCGCCGTTCTTCATCATGCTGCTCGTGCGGCGCCACCACGGCTTTGGTGGGGGTGGTCTTGGTGCTTGAGCTCTCCAACGTCACGTCGGGCTACGGCGGCGCCTTCGCGCTCAACGTCCCCGCGCTCGACTTTCCCGATGGCTGCGTCACCGCCATCGTCGGCAAGAACGGCTGTGGCAAGTCCACGCTGCTCAAGACGCTCGCGGCAATCATCCCGCACCAGGGGAGCGTTCTTGTGGACGGCCGCGAGCTGGGCGGGCTCTCGCACACGGAGCGCGCGCGTCACGTGGCCTACCTGCCGCAGCAGCTCCCCGTCGCCGCGATGGACGTGGTCACGCTCGTGCGCCACGGCCGCTTTGCGCGCATGGGCGCCTCCAAGGTGCTCGGCCCCACGGACAACGAGGCCGTGCGCGACGCGATGGAGGCCACGGGCACCGGCGAGCTCGCCACCAAGCGCCTGGCCGAGGTCTCCGGCGGCGAGCTGCAGCGCGCCTACCTTGCGATGGTCATCGCGCAGGGTGCGCGCACGCTCCTTCTGGACGAGCCGGCGTCGCACCTGGACCCGTACCGGCAGGTGGAGCTCATGGCGCTTCTCGCCCGTCTCGCGGAGGGGGGTCGCTGCGTGGTCCTGGCCTCGCACGACCTGCCGTCCGCGTTCTCCGCGGCGGGGCGCGTCGTGGTGATGCGGCGGGGCACGGTCGCGTGCTGCGGCCCGCCCGCGGAGGTGGCGGCGCGCACGGGGGAGCTCCGGCGCGCGCTGGGGGTCACGGTCAGACGGGAACAGGCAGAGGGACTCCTTTGGCCGTACGTGTTGGCAAGGTAGCCGGTCCGCCGGCTTGGGATTGCGCGGCAGCGGACGGCGCCGCGCAAGAGGAAGGAAGAACATGGGATACGTGCTTGACAAGGAGGGCCTCAACCGGACGCTAGACGCCCTGTCCGAGGACTTCCTCCTGTACGCGCCCGTCCGGAAGGTGGGCGAGGGCCGCTTCACGGACGTGGACGTCGTCCGCTACGACTTCGTGCGCTCGGTGGACGACATCGAGCTCGACGCCAAGAGCGACTACAGCTTCAAGGAGATCCTGACGCCGCTCTCGCAGACGCTCTTCTACTTCACGGAGGACGAGGTTCACGAGGCCGGCGGCCTTGGCGCGCCCGGCTCTCCCGCGGGCACGGCCGACGACCGCCCCGTGATCGTGTTCCTGCGCGCGTGCGACCTCCACGCCGTGCGCCGCCTCGACCAGATGTACCTGGGCAACGGCCCCACGGACACGTTCTACGCCCGCATCCGCGACCGCGTGCGCTTCGCGCTCCTCGGCTGCGACCACGCGTTCGCGAGCTGCTTCTGCCTCGACATGGGCACCAACGTCGCGCCCGAGGGGTGGCTCTTCTCGCTCGACCGCGCCGGCGAGGGCTTTGCCTGCTCCGTCGCGGACGATGCCCTGGCCCCGGCCTTTGCGGCCAATGCCCAGGGCGAGAAGGACGTGACCCCCGCGCACGTTACGGAAAACGAGGTTCACGTCCGCGTGCCGTCCAAGGTTCCCAACTCGATCTACAAGGACCCGCTGTGGGACGAGTACGACAGCCGCTGCATCGAGTGCGGCCGCTGCTGCATCGTGTGCCCCACCTGCACCTGCTTCACCATGCAGGACGTGTTCTACACGGACAACGGCCGCGTGGGCGAGCGGCGCCGCGTGCAGGCAAGCTGCATGATCGACGGCTACACCGACGTCGCGGGCGGCGCCTCGTACCGCAAGAAGGCCGGCGAGCGCATGCGCTTCAAGGTGCTGCACAAGGTGTGGGACTTCCGCCAGCGCTTTGGCTACGACATGTGCGTGGGCTGCGGCCGCTGCGACGACGTCTGCCCGGAGTACATCAGCTTCGCGGCGATCGTGAACAAGCTGACGGATGCCTGCGAGTGCGAGGAGGCCAAGGATGAGTAGCCAGACCGTTCAGTCGAACCCGTACGTTCCCTTCCCCTCGCGGGTGCTCGAGGTCGTGCGCCACACCAAGAAGGAGTACACCTTCCGCATGGCGTTTTCCGGCGACGTCCGCCCCGGCCAGTTCTTCGAGGTGTCCGTCCCCAAGTTTGGCGAGGCGCCCATCAGCGTGAGCGGCATCGTGCCCGGCGAGTCCGTGGACCTCACCATCCGCCGCGTCGGCCGCGTCACCAACGAGATGTTCGACACCTACGCAGGCCAGACGCTGCTGCTGCGCGGCCCCTACGGCAACGGCTTCGACGTGAGCCGCTACGTGGATGGCGAGTGCGTGGTCGTGGCGGGCGGCACGGGCGTGAGCCCCGTCCGCGGAGTGATCGAGGCGCTGGCCCAGAGCGCGACCCCGGCCGACAAGCACGTGATCGTGGGCTTCCGCAGCCCGGACGACATGCTCTTCCGCAAGGACCTCGAGCGCTGGGACAAGGCGCTCGACCTCACGCTCACGGTCGACGGCGCGCCCGAGGGCTACGCGGGCAACGTGGGCCTCGTCACCAAGTACATTCCCGACCTGCCCCTGCGCGACCCCTCCACGGCTCAGGCCGTGGTCGTCGGGCCCCCGCCGATGATGCACTTCACGGTGCTCGGGCTCCTGTCCCGCGGCTTTGCGGAGAAGAACATCTGGGTGAGCCAGGAGCGCAAGATGTGCTGCGGCCTGGGCAAGTGCGGCCACTGCCGCATAGGCGAGAAGTACGTGTGCCTGGACGGCCCCGTCTTCAACTACACCGAGAGCAAGGACATGCTCGACTAGGAGGGCAACATGATTCAGGACGTCAACGTCAAGGCGCTGAAGAAGAACGCCTTCCGCCAGAGCAAGGTGCGCGGCGAGACCGCAAGCCGCGTGCGCGTGCCCGGCGGCCTCGTGAGCGCCAAGAGCATGGCGCGCATCGTCGAGATCGCGGAGGAGTTCGGCAACGGCGAGATCTTCCTCACCAACCGCCAGGGCGTGGAGATCCCGGGCATCAGGCTCGAGGACGTGCCCAAGGTGAACGCGCTCCTGCAGCAGATCATCGAGGACACGCAGATCAACCAGGAGGACACGGCCCACGGCTACCTGGCGAGCGGCACGCGCAACGTGGTGGCCTGCCCGGGCAAGCGCCTGTGCCCGTTTGGCTGCTACGACACCACGGCCTTCGCGCAGCGCATGGACCACGAGATCTTCCCCAACAACCGCCACGTCAAGGTGGCCTTCACGGGCTGCTCCAACGACTGCGCGCACGTGGCCCTGAACGACTTTGGCATCATCGGCATGACCGAGCCGCAGTACGACCCCACGCGCTGCATCGGCTGCGGGCAGTGCGTCAACTGGTGCCAGCGCCGCTCCGTGAGCGCGCTCAGGCTGGTGAACGACAAGGTGGTGCGCGACGAGGACCGCTGCATCGGCTGCGGCGTGTGCGTGGTGTACTGCCCCACGCGCGCCTGGACGCGCAGCCCCGAGCACTACTTCCGCCTCAAGATCATGGGCCGCACCGGCAAGCAGAACCCGCGCCTGGCCGAGGACTGGCTGCGTTGGGTGGACGAGGACTCCATCGTCAAGATCGTCAAGAACACGTACGCCTTCATCGAGGAGTACATCAATCCCGACGCCCCGGAGGGCAAGGAGCACATCGGCTACATCGTGGACCGCGTGGGCTTTGACGAGTTCTGCAAGTGGGTGCTCAAGGACGTGGAGCTGCCCGAGAAGTGCGAGCGTGCGACCCGCGTGTACTGGGGCGGGAAGCGCTACGACCGCGAGAACGACCTCAGGTAGGGGAGCCGTCCTTCTCGCCCGCGAAGGCACGCGCCACGGCGGGCGAGAAGGACGCATGCGGACCCGCGCGGTACCTGCGTGTGTTTCAGACACGTCTCAAGCGCGTGATGAGTGCGTCAGAGCCAGTTTGCCGTAGTAGACTCTTTTCCACCTCGCGCGGGGGCGCGTGGTTAAAGGTTCTATCTAAGGAGTTTTGAGATGGAGAAGAAGGACATCGACTGGGGCAGCCTCGGCTTTGCCTACCAGCCCACGGACTACAGCTACGTTTCCAACTACAAGGACGGCAAGTGGGACGAGGGAACCCTCACGAAGGACCACACCGTGACGCTTTCCGAGTGCGCCGGCCTTCTCCACTACTGCCAGGAGGTCTTCGAGGGCCTGAAGGCCTACACCACCGAGAGTGGCGACGTGGTCTGCTTCCGACCGGACCAGAACGCGCAGCGCATGCATGACTCCGCAGAGCGCATCGTGATGCCCCCGTTCCCCGTCGACCGCTTTGTGGACGCCGTGGAGCAGGTCGTGAAGGCCAACGCCGCCTGGGTGCCGCCCTTTGGCACCGGCGCCACGCTCTATATCCGCCCGCTCATGTTCGCGACCGGCGACGTCATCGGCGTGAAGCCCGCCGACGAGTACCAGTTCCGCATCCTCGTGACGCCCGTGGGCGCCTACTACAAGGGCGGCGTCAAGCCCGTCAAGGTGCAGGTCTCGCAGTACGACCGCGCGGCACCTCATGGCACCGGCAACATCAAGGCCGGCCTGAACTACGCCATGTCCCTCTACCCGAGCGTCCTCGCCCACAAGGCCGGCTATGCGGACAACATGTTCCTCGACCCGCAGACCCGCACCTACGTTGAGGAGTCCGGCGGCGCCAACTTCCTCTTCGTCAAGAAGGACGGCACGCTGGTTGTTCCCAAGTCCGCCACGAACTCCATCCTTCCCTCCATCACCCGTCGCTCCCTCGTGGACGTGGCCGAGAAGATGCTGGGCATGAAGGTCGAGCAGCGTCAGGTCCGCTTTGACGAGATCGACCAGTTTGTCGAGTGCGGCATGTGTGGCACCGCTGCCGTGATCAGCCCCGTGGGCGAGGTCGACAACGGCGACCAGAAGATCGTCTATGGCATGGAGCATGTTGGCCCCGTGATGAAGAAGCTGCGCGAGACCCTGACCGGCATCCAGTCCGGCGAGATCCCCGACCAGTTTGGCTGGGTCCACAAGATCGACGTGGAGTAGCCGCAGGCAGCGCTGCTGACGGCGCGACATAGGTTGCATCCGGGCGGGAGCCGGGGCCGTGGGCCTCGGCTCCCGTTGCATGTTGGGGTGGGCTGGCGGCGGTTGGCGCGGTGCGGCGGAAAAATAGCGCGTTGGAAGTCACGTTTAGATGCGGGTGATGGTGCGGACGGAAACCTGTGCGTCGTATTCCACGTTTAGGAAAAATTGCTCGCTGGATTCCACGTTTAGCTGAGGGGCATCCTTCGAGCGGGCAAATGCTACGTTGCTTTCCACGTTTAGCCAAACTTCTGCGCTTGATTCCATGGTTAGAGCGGTACTTCGCCAAATTCCACGTTTAGGGGGCCTGTGGGGGCGATAAACGTGGAATCGGACGTAGCACCTGTTAAACGTGGCATTGGACGTAGTTTTCCGAGGCAGCAGCCAGCGGGCGCGAAGCTGCGCCGCGCTGCCTCAGCAGAACCGCCCGTCCTTGCGGGCTTCCAAGAATGCCTG
>QOUO01000075.1 GCA_003862195.1 Coriobacteriaceae bacterium
AGAGCGCCGACACGGCGCCCGGTACGGTAAGATTGTCCATGGGTCTTCCTTCCTCTTCGAACGTAGACAATCCGAAGGTTAGGGAGACCCTTCCCTTAGGTCAAACCAACAGAAACGTTATGCCGACGGTTCGCACTTTTCGCTAAGAGTGCGGACCGTCCCTCTCAACCTGAAGGATGGCGCGATGCTTAAGGACTTCTTCCACGAGGCGTGGCCACTACTGGTCGTCGATATTGTGATGGGATTCCTCATGGGCTTCGTGCCGAGGCTCATCGTTGGTTGGTGAGGACCACGGCGAGTAGAGGCCAAGCGTACATCCCATTGTAGATGTTGAGTCAGCTAAGACATGGAACCGGGCCGCCCACGTCGGGCGGCCTGTCCATATAGCGCCACCGCACGGTGGCGCACGAACGAAAGGCGCCCCGCACGGGGCGAGTGACGCGCCGCATGGCGCAGAAGGGTGGTCGGAGTGGCCGAGGAACAGCAGGGGGAGCAGCAGGGGCAGGACGGTGCCGGAGAGGCGCAGGAGCCCGACTACAAGGCCCTCTACGAGCAGGCGAAGGCCGAGAACGAGAGGGTCAAGGCCGAGTCGCGCAAGTGGGAGAAGCGCTCGAAGGCGAACCTTGACGCCGCGAGGCAGGCGGAGAGCACTGTCGAACGGCGGGACGAAATCAGCCCGCCGTTCGACTAAGATACACTATGGGACAAGGAGGCAGACCATGCACATCGTTCCCATGAGGGGGAGGCGGCGCGGCAATGATTGACGATACCGGAATCAATGCCGGGGACGGGATACAAGTCACCCTGTCAAACGGGCACGCATATACCGGTGAGTTCATGAACGTCGACTGGGCGGAAGACAACGAGTCGAGAGTCGACGAGCTGTGCATAATCGCCGACGATGGGACGTGCTATTCGTTCCGAGAGGACGAGATAGCGAACATCTCGAGAGAAAGCTAGCCCATTCGGCTCGGAGACAGCTCAATTCCGTGAGGAAGGCCATCCGATAGGATGGCCTTCCTCATGTCGCAAGCAGGCATGGTCGGACGGAAACGCTCCGAGAGGAGAACGCGATGGTCAAGGACTTCCTCCATGACGCATGGCCGTTGCTGGTCGCCGCGGTTGCGATGGGATTCCTCATGGGCTTCGTGCCGAGGCTCATCGTAGGCTGGTGAGGACCCCGGCGGACACGAGTCCGAGAAGCCAGCCAATGACGACGGACGCGATGCTCATTACGGCCGACCACAGGCGCCCATCGCGCCGGTCAGCCATGCGGTTGAACGGCGGGACGAAATCAGCCCGCCGTTCAACCGAGACACGCTCGATATAGCTCCCATGGAAGTCCGCCCCCGTGAGGCGACAATCGGAGAGCCTGCAGTTGCGCAGGAAGCTTATGGCCATGTGCACGCCCGTGAAATCCCAGGACGAGAACGTGCATCCGTCGAAGCTCGCATGTGCCCAGTGGGTGCCCGCAAACGATACCTGGCGGAGCGTGCATCGCTCGAACTCCGCATATCCGAAGGGCACCTCGAGCGTATCCTGTGAGAACGCGCGATCAACAATTTCCGCGACCTCCTCCATGAGAAGGACGTCCAGCGGCTCGTCCTCGTCTCCCACCTCGGAGAAGAGATCATCCGCGTCGTCTGCCACCCTGCTCATGCCGTCCCCCATCGCGTTGGGAGGGTCCAACATATACCATACATCATGATGACAAACCATATGGGTACCGAATCACGCCCATACACTTCCACCGCCTGCGTGCGAGAATTGCTGGATCCCGCTTCAGCTATCATCAAGTCTGTCAGTTCTTCTCCAACACCTTGGCCACATCGGCGCCACCGCCAGACCAGTCGATTGTTCGAACCAAAGCGAGCTTACACGCGCCTCACTCCAGATGGCATTCAACACAACCGCAGAGGAAGACATGGCGAAGGCAGATGACATCTACGAGCAGCAGACGGCGCTTCCCGAGGACTATTCCTGGGACGCGAGGGGACTCGCGCTCGCGAAGGTCGCGTGGGTGGGACAGGGATCGCTTCGCGTGGCGGCCGTCGTGCTTGCGATCGTTGCAGCGTGTTGGTACGTCGCGGAGAGCGGCGCCTTTGGAAGCGTGCTCCCGCTTCTGGCGTTGGAGCTTTCGGTCATCATCCTCTGCCTTGGGCTTGCCTTTGCCCTCGCGTCCGCGGTACGCGGTAGGCTCTGGAAGGCCGGCCCGTCCACGCGGCACGACTACTCGCTCTGGCTCTTCCGTCGCAGGTCGGGAAGGCTGCCCAAGCAGGCGGCGAGCCTGCTCCTCGGCATGGCACGCGCGAGCCTGGAAACCGGCAGAATCGATGGGGCGCGACGCGCGCTGGAGCGCATCGACGAGGGCCAGCTCGACCAGGACGGACTCAAGCTCTTCCACCTCCTCGGGTTCGTGACGTGCCTTTGCGAAGATGACTGCAAGACAGAGGATGCGGAGGAACTGCTGGTCCGCTACGAGGCGGTCCCGCGGAAGGCCTGGGAGGGATTCCCCGACCCCGACGAGGCAAGGTCATGGCTGGGATCCGAGGATGCCCGCGCCGATGCCGTAGCCGCCGTGAGCCGAGTCCGGAACCCCCGCGGCGCCCATCCCGTGCACGCCCTTCTCCTCACGCTCATAGTTGCCCACTGCCTGGCATTTGCCGCCCTTCTCTATGGCATCAATGCCGAAGGCGGATGGAAGCTGCGGTGCGGGTACGCCACGGTCGGTGGCCTGTTTGCGGCCCTCTTCCTGCTTGTATTGGGCATCGCGCTCGCGATCTTCATGTGGCGAGAAGGACCAAGGAGGCATCGTCGCGGCCCCGTCGGGACGGTCCTCTCCATTGTTCTTGTTGTGGCGACGGGCATCCTTGCACTGGCACTCTCGTTCGAGACGTTCGTGAACGGCGTCTTTGCCTACGACGGAACCGAGCGCGTGATAGCGAGCGGCGTCGAGGACAAGTATTCGGGTCGAACGTACGACTACCTTGCGGTTGACTGGCAGGGCTACGACCCGCGCGACGTGACGACGGACTGGTGGCGCGCGGACAGCCCGCTCCTGATGGAGAAGTGGAGCGACGCCAAGGAATACGACAAGAAGGCTGTCAAGAGTCCGTCGCAAACGGGAACGACGTCCGGGACCGCTGATAGCGGGGGTAGCGCGTCTGATGGGGGCGCGGCAACCTCCGACCTGAGTTCCAGCGCGGATGGCACCGACGCAAGCGCGAGCACGTCAGAGGCGAGGATGCGCACCCTTGCCACCTACCTTGTGGACCGCGGCATCGTGCCCAAGACGGGCGTGTTCCAGATTGGCGCGGACGCGAAGGGAAACTCCTACGCAAGCCTCGGCACCGGCACGGACACGGAGGACGGCAAGGCGGTCGTGGTGGAGTACCGGATCCTTTCCAACGGCGAGACGAACGACGCACAAGGGCAGCCATCCGAGGAGTTCGTACTGGAGAAATGGTATCCGGAGGACGAGGGAAGGGACCCGCAGATACTTGGCTTCTACCTCGTGAACGAGTCGACCTCCGCGGTGACGGACGAAGGGCGCACGAGCTGGTAGGGCACTCTAGCGACTTGCGAGCTCGTGCAGATGTCCGAGATGGATGCCAATGTGGCCGACGCCGAGGATGATCGCGGAAGCCAAGGTGACGGGCGACTGACACCAGACGCCGAGAAGGGCGAGGGCTGCCACAGGCAGGCTCGCGATGGGGACGGGCACCGGGCCAAGGGGCTGGTACATGCCGGCGAGCGTCTCTCCCCCTCTGAAGTAGCGGACCCAGGCGACCTCATAGAGGACCATGAGCGCGAAGGCTGCTGCCAGAATGAGGAGCCACGGGAACGAGTAGCCCCGCGAACAGGTGAACGCGACCGCAGAGCAGGTGGACAGGACCTGACCGACGCGCTCGAGCACGAGGAGCGGTCGGCTCTCGTGACTCTGCAGCTCCCCGTAGCCGGGAGGCTGGTTCCTCACCCACCTGACGTTGGGTGCGAAGAGCATCAGCAGGAACGCGACGCCAAATGGAGAGAATCCAAGCTGCATATCCGTTCCCAACGTCCGTAGCTCGTTCTTCTCGACATTGTACGGTACTTGCGCAACCGTGACGAATACGCTCCTCGTAAGCGATGCCGAGGGTTTCGCACTGGATGGGATTCCTCTTGGGACGCCTCTTACGCCTCAGGGTCATCCGCAAGCGGCACGATCCTTGTGCCGTGGAGCTCGGACGCGCCGGTGGCGGAAGCAACTGCGTCGCGGTTTCGCCACGTGACGCCGCCGCCGGGAAGGATCTTGAGGCCATCTGGGGCCGCCTCGGACAGGCGCCTCAGGTGGGATGAGTTGCCCATGATCGGCGTGCCCGCACGCCCTCCGTGCGTGAGCACGCGCGTCACGCCGAGCGAGGCAAGACGCGGGAGCACGTCCGCCTGTAGCGCCCTGTCCAGCTCGTCGAAGGCCATGTGGAAGGTGACCTCGAGCGTGCGCGTGCCGGCGGCCCTCTGGGCAGCGAGGATGACGCGCTCGGTGGCGGCCTCATCCACCTGATAGCGTCCTGGCTCTCCCCTCAGGCAGCCGAGGACGATGCCGTCCGTCCCCCGCCTGGCGGCGACCGACGCGTCCTCCACCATGACGGAGAGCTCGTCCTCGGAGTAGACAAAATCCCCTCCGCGCGGCCGCACCATGGTCATGACGGTCACCCCGTGCGCGTGCGCGTAGGCGAGCGTGTGATCGAGCACGCCGATGGAGGGGGTGGTGCCGCCCTGCGCGAGGTTGTCGCAGAGCTCGACCCTGCCCGCCCCACGGGCGATGGCGTCCGGCACAAGCGTGAAGTTCTCCGCGCAGAACTCGTAGAGCATCGGCATGTTCCTTCCAAAGGGCCCGCAAGTCCAATCCCCCACAATGATGCCGCAATTGCCGTGGGAGAAGAGCGAGGCTCGTACTCGAGTGCGGCAGACCGAAGCCAACCCTGTCAGATGGAAAAGTTAAAAGCAAGGTATTTTCGCAGGTAGATGTGGGTACCAGACCATCATCCCAACGGCACCTTCGTGCTGGCGGCGCCTCCCTGCTACTTGAGGAGGCACAGCCTATGGAACTTGTGATCGCGCTCGTCAACCTGGCCACCGCGGTGGTCGGACTGCTTTGCAAAGTCGTCAAGCCCAGGTCCAAAGCTCGAAGGAGGCGACATAAAAGGCGCCGGTAGCGGGCAACTACCGGCGTTAGAGTAAACGGCGCCGCCTGACTCCCATCGAAGGCACGCCGTTGGGTACATGGTACCCCGCGAAGAGGGCATTCATACAGAGAGTGGAATTGCGCCTCAATCTTCTTTTCTCGACTCTACGGATGCACGCGACACCATGCGCTTCGTTCCATCACGCCACGACTCGAGCTTGCCCTCATTGCAGAGTTGCGTGACGCGACCTCTCGTGACACCGAGCTCGCGGGCTGCGTCCGCAGCCGTTATCGCGGGTATGTCCCCCAGCGTACGCGACACGGCAACGGCGATGACTCGCCCACCGTGCCTCAGGGCATGACCAAACGAGACCCTTTGCGGCTGCTCGCCTCTCATAAGGCAATCGTCCAGGTACATCGACAGCCAATCGGCAGCGCTCTCGACGGCGTCATCGAGACTCGTACCAAACGTGCCCTCACGGTCCAGTGACAGTGGCTCTGCAATTACATTCCCGCCTGGTGACGCCCAGAACTCGAACTCGCAGACATAGACCATGACCCCTCCTCGCGACGTCGCAGGTAGATGCTAGCCCCACTGGTACGGAAAAGTTAAGTGAAAGGTATTTTTGCAGGTAGATGGGGGTAACAGACCATCATCCCAATGGCACCTTCGTGCTGGCGGCGCCTCCCGGATTCTTAAGGAGACGATATGAGCCAAGCATTGGAGCCCCCTCGCTCGTATCGTCACGCGGGCTTGGATGCTGCCACAATGTGAGTCAGACGCATCGGCTCGGGCGGTGGCACCGCTACCGCACATACGGAAGGGGGCTCCACCATGCATGTTACCTCCATCGGCCTCGACGTCCACGCGCGCACGATCTCCGCGGCGGCGTTCAACCCCATCACCGGGGAGGTCACGCACGGGGAGTTCGGGCCGGAGGCCGGCCCCATCGCGGAGTGGGCGAGGGGCTTCGAGTCCCCGAAGTGCGTCTACGAGTCCGGCCCGACCGGCTGGCACCTGGCGCGCGAGCTCGGGGCGCTGGGCGTCGACTGCGCGGTCGCCGCGGTGTCGAAGACGCACAGGCCCGCCGCGGACAGGGGGAGGAAGAACGACAGGAACGACGCCGCCTTCCTCGCCCGCATGCTCGCCTGCCACAACGTCGTGGAGGTCTTCGTGCCGCCCGAGGAGGTAGAGGCGGCACGCGACCTCCCCCGCGCCCTCGACGACGCGAGGGACGACCTCCAGAGGGCGCGCCAGAGGCTCTCGAAGTTCCTGCTGAGGAGGGGCTACGTCTTCAGTGAGACCAACCCCCTCGGCCAGAGGAAGGGCACGTGGTCCCGCGCCCACTGGAGGTGGATCGCCGAGATCAGGCTCGAGGGCGCCGCGCGCGTCACCTACACCCACTACGTGACGGCGGCCAGGTGCGCCGAGGCCGACAAGCGCGAGCTCGAGAAGGCGGTCGCGGCGGAGGCCGCCACGGACAGGTGGGCGCCGGTGGTGCGCGCCGTGTCCACCATCAAGGGCATCGACGTGGCGAGCGCCTTCTGCCTCGCGGCGGAGGCGGGATGCTTCTCGAGGTTCGGGTCCGCCGGGGAGTACGCGAGCCGGTGCGGGCTCGTCCCCTCCGAGCACTCCTCCGGAGAGAGGAAGTCGCACGGCCACACAACCAAGACGGGGAACGCGGCCTCGAGGAGGACGCTCGTCGAGGCCGCGTGGCACTTCGCGAACTGCTCGGGGAGGCCCAAGAGGCTGCCGGACGGGTGGGAGGTCCCGGCCGAGATCAGGAGGCGGGGCAACGACTGCACGAGGCGCCTCGCGAGGAGGCGCGGCGAGCTCGCGGGGTCGGGGCACAACGGGTGCGTCGCCAACGTCGCCGTGGCCAGGGAGCTCGCCTGCTGGGTCTGGGAGATCGGGTGCCGCGCCGAGGGCACCTACCGGGCCTAGCGACCCACGCATGGCCCTTCTGCCGGAGTGACCCCTCTCGACGCAGGGCTGGGACCCGCTCACGCGCTTTACATTGGACAACCCCCGGGTGGCGTCCGCCGTGGAGACTGGACTTCGCAACGAGGGTCCCAGACGGAGAATCGAACTGCGGTACCACGTCCCCTCACATAAGGCTTGCCGCTGGTGCGGACGTGGACAAGAGCCCACGAATATTAGCTTGCCAGGCAAGCGCCGACTAAGGATTGCAAGACAGGGGTTCCCTCCGGCTCAAGGAAGTGGCAGGTCCCGAGGAAAATCCGGGACCTGCCACGTCATGCCGCTTGACAATGCTTGGCTCATATTAGGCACAGCCTATGGAACTTGTGATCGCGCTCGTCAACCTGGCCACCGCGGTGGTCGGACTGCTCAGCAAGGTCGTCAGGCCCAGGTCCAAAGCTCGAAGGGGGCGACATAAAAGGCGCCGGTAGCGGCAACTACCGGCGTTAGCAATTACGGCGCCGCCTAATCCCTATCGAAGGCTTGCCGTTGGGTACATGATACCCGATGGGGAGGGCTTCCATACGAAGCGTGAGACGCCTACGAGGTATTCACGCTTCCGAACAGCCGCCCATCACGGCTAGTCGTTCTTCTCCCCCGCGTCCTCGTGGTCCTGGACGGGAGTGCCGTCCGTCGTGGGTCCGCCCTCTTCGGGAGTCGGCTCGGCCTCGGCTGCCGCGTCCTGGGCATCGTCGGTTTGCGAGTCGGCATCGGAACGCTCGTCGAAGCCGCTCTCCCACTGGCGGCGCATCTGCTCGCGCCAGGCCTTGAGCTCTGCGCGGCGGCGTTCGCGCTGCTCGTGGAACTCGGAGAGGCTCTTTGCCGCGACCTCGCGGAAGTCGTCGAGGGAGTCCTCGTCGGGAAGCTTGACCTCGGGAATCTGGTCGACGACGCGACGGTCCTTGTCCATGCCCA
>QOUO01000076.1 GCA_003862195.1 Coriobacteriaceae bacterium
AGGCCCCGGCGACATACCCCCGTCACGGGCGGCCGCCGGCCGCCTGGCCCCTCGTGCCGGAAAACAACGTTCCATATCCGGTTGTCAAGGTGCTGGAAAGGCCGAAGTTGGCCTGGCTAACCTGTTGACAAATCCATAGCTGGCTCCCAGCCAGCCCCGCAGGCGCGCATGACCCGCGCCCGCGGCCACGGCCACCGTCAGACAACCGATAGAAAGAGGGCCTCCGACACCCTGGCGGCGCCGGAGGCCCAGCATGCGTTACCGAGGAGAAGGACGCGTTCTTCTCGCCCTTGCCTTACCTGCGGTGAGCGCGGTAGTACGCGATGAGCGCCTTGGTGGAGGCATCCTGCTTGGCGAGGCCCTCGTCGTCGTGGAAGGCAGGGGTGATCTGCTTGGCAAGCTGCTTGCCCAGCTCGACGCCCCACTGGTCGTAGGAGTCCAGACCCCAGACCGTGCCCTCGACAAAGGTGATGTGCTCGTACAGCGCGATGAGCTCGCCCAGCGCGTGCGCGTTCAGCGTGTCGCCAAAGATGGACGTGGTGGGACGGTTGCCCGTGAAGACGCGGGCCGGGACCATCCACTCCGGCGTGCCCTCGGCGCGGACCTCGTCGGCAGTCTTGCCAAAGGCAAGGGCCTTGGTCTGCGCGAGGAAGTTGCCCAGGAAGAGCTCGTGCACGTCCTGGTCGCCGTCCTTGGTGGGGTTGGCGGTGTTGGCGAACGCGATGAAGTCCGCCGGGATGAGGCGCGTGCCCTGGTGGATCAGCTGGTAGAAGGCGTGCTGGCCGTTGGTGCCGGCCTCGCCCCAGAAGATCTCGCCCGTGTCGGAGGTGACGGGCGTGCCGTCCCAGCGCGTGGACTTGCCGTTGGACTCCATGGTCAGCTGCTGCAGGTACGCGGGGAAGCGGTGCAGGTACTGGTTGTAGGGAAGCACCGCGTGGCTGGCGGCCTTGAAGAAGTTGACGTACCAGACGTTGATGAGGCCCATGAGGGCGACCACGTTCTGCTCGAGCGGGGTCTCGCAGAAGTAGGTGTCCAGGTCGTGGAAGCCGGCCAGGAAGTCCTTGAACATCTGCGGGCCAAACGCGATGATGAGCGACAGGCCCACGGCCGCGTCGACGGAGTAGCGGCCGCCGACCCAGCTCCAGAAGCCAAAGGCGTTGGCCGGGTCGATGCCGAACTGCTCAACGAGCTCGAGATTGGTCGAGACCGCCACGAAGTGATGCTTGATGGCGTCAGCCACGGAGGCGTCGGAGCCGTCGATGGCGCCGGAGGCCTTGAGGCCCTCGAGCAGCCAGGTGCGAGCCTCGCGCGCGTTGGTCATGGTCTCGAGCGTGGTGAACGTCTTGGAGACGATGATGACCAGCGTGGTCTCGGGGTCGAGGCCCTTGACCTTCTCGGCCATGTCGTTGGGGTCGATGTTGGAGACGTAGCGCACGGAGATGCCTGCGTCCGCGTAGGGCTTGAGGGCCTCGTACACCATGACCGGGCCGAGGTCGGAGCCGCCGATGCCGATGGACACGACGTTCTTGATGGCCTTGCCCGTGACGCCCTTCCACTCGCCGGAGCGGACGCGGTCGGCAAACGCGTACATGCGGTCGAGCACCTCGTGCACGTCCTTGACGCAGTCCTGGCCGTCGACAATGAGCTTGCCGGCGTCGGACGCGGGACGGCGCAGCGCGGTGTGGAGCACGGCGCGGTCCTCGGTGGTGTTGATGTGCACGCCGTTGAACATGGCGGTGCGGCGCTCCTCGAGGCCGACGGCCTTGGCCAGCGCGACCAGGAGCTTGACGGTCTCGTCCGTCACGAGGTTCTTCGAGAGGTCGAAGTGCAGGTCGGACAGGTCGAACGAGAGCTTCTTCACGCGCTGCGGGTCACTCGCGAACCAGCCCTTGAGGTTGATCCCGGCCTCCTGCAGCTTGTCGTAGTGGGCCTGGAGGGCCTTCCACTCCGGGGTTTGGGTTGCATCGATGGGTGCGGGTACGTCTGGCATGAGCGCTCCTTTGCATGACTCCAAGCAAGACAGGGCCGCAGCAAGCCGTGTGCGACCCACATACAGTTTTATTTTACCCCGCTCGCCGAAAAATGCACCACCGGGATATAGCGCGGGCGAGAAGAACGCGGGCCCTCCGTCGCGGCGGGCGAGGGGCGCGCGTCAGATGGGCTCGCCGAGCGGCGGCACGCGCTTGAGGCGCGCCCACATGATCTGCTTCTGCTTGGGGTCCGCGAGCGCCGCCTCGAACCCGCCCAGGTTGAGGAAGCGCATGCCCAGCACGTCCGCCACCACGCCGGGCGCGAGCATGGCGCAGGCAAAGTCAGGCAGGCTCGCGAGCTCGTCCGCGTAGGCGTCGCGCAGGACGTTGGCCGCGGCCTCGTCGCAGGCGATGACCGTGGCGGGGTCGAGCGTCGTCACGGCAAGCCGCACGAGGTCGCGGCCCACGGGCTCGCCGGAGTCGAGCGTGCAGGCAAGTGCGACCCAGTCCTCGGGCGCGTAGCCGAGCGCCGCGAGCGACTTGCGCAGCGCGGTCCCGTCCGCACCAGACAGCGGAGGCGCCCCGTTCCTCTCGCCCTCGTTGGGCTCGCCCTTCACAAAGAGCACGGGCGAGAAGGTGTGCCCCGCCATCACGAGGCCACGCCGCGCGAGCTCGCCCACCTCGGCCTTGGCCTTTGCCACGTACGCCGCGCGCCGAAGCTCCCTTTCCGACGGCATCGAGCCTCCATCCATCACGATTTCTCCTCTTCCGATTCTAGCGCCGCATGTTGGCGAGATTTGGGTATAAGCGCCGCAGAGACAAGCTGCGTGCAGAGGCACGCCCTACGAAGGAGCAGACATGGCAAAGGCAATCACGACGGCGGACTTCGACTCCGTGCTCGCCGCGTCCGACAAGCCCGTGCTGGTCGATTTCTGGGCATCCTGGTGCGGCCCGTGCCGCGCGCTGGGCCCCGTGGTCGAGCAGGTTGGTGACGAGATGGCAGACCGCCTGACGGTCTACAAGTGCAACGTGGACGAGGAGGGCGACCTCGCACAGAGGTTCCAGATCGTGTCCATCCCCACCCTCATCCTCTTCAAGAACGGCAAGCCGGTCCACACGCTGATCGGCAACATGCCCAAGGCGGACCTCGTGAAGGAGCTCGAGGCCAACCTCTAAGGCAAAGGCAAGGCTCGGGCGGGCGTCCTCGCGGGCGCCCGTTTTTGTATGCGAAGGCAGACGCAGGCAGGAGGGCGAGGCGGCATGGCAGACAGCGGCAAGGCAGGCGGCAGCTCGCGGGCGCGCGGCGTGCTCGAGCGGATCGTGCGCGAGCGGCGCGTCCTCATAGGGGCGGCGGCGGTCCTCGTCTTCATCTGGCTGCTGTTCGAGATAGAGGAGAAGGACATCTTCCGGCTCGACCAGGCGGCCTACTACCTCATCGTGGTCAACATGCGGCAGCCGTGGCTCACGCCCATCATGCGCACGCTTTCGGACCTGGCGACGCCCATCGTGCTCGTGGTGATGCTGCTCATGGTGGAGGAGTTTGCGCCCGGGCGCCGGCCCGGCCTCTGCGCGGCCGTGAACCTGATGCTGGCCACGCTCATAAACCAGCTGCTCAAGCACCTGATCCAGCGCCCGCGCCCGGCGGGCTACCGCCTCGCCACGGTGAGCGGCTTCAGTTTCCCCTCGGGCCACTCCATGGTGGCGATGGCATTCTACGGCCTGCTCATCTGGATGGTCTGGCGCTACGAGAAGGACGCCTTCGTCAAGTGGCTGGGCGTCCTGGGGTTTTGCGCCGTCATCGTGCTGGTGGGCTTCAGCCGCGTCTACCTGGGCGTCCACTACGCGTCCGACGTGCTGGCCGGGTTCTGCGCGTCCATCGCGTGGCTGGCCGTCTACACCAAGCTCGTGGCGCCATACCTCATGGGCGAGCGCACGGGCGGCACGGGCGAGAAGGACAAGGCCCCGTCCCCGGCAGATAGCCGCTAGCTCCGCACGGGGCCGCTAGCGCCAGTCCAGGTCCTTATCGTCCAGCTCGATGATCTTGGCGCTCACGATCTTGCCGTCCTCCGCGATGATGCGACCCATGGTGGGGCCGCCGGCGCGCGGGAACGTGGGGCTGCCGGGGTTCATGACGAGGACGCCAGTGCGCTCGTCGCGCGTGACGAAGGGCCGGTGCGTGTGGCCGCAGATGGCGACGTCGCAGGTCTGCAGGTCAAGGCGCTCGCGGTAGTGGCAGACCTCCCAGCGCAGTCCCGCGGAGAAGAACCGCACTGTGGGCGTGACGAACGTGTCGTACTGGAAGCCCCAGTCGTTGTTGCCCTTGCATGCGTGGGTGAAGGCGATCTTGTTGAGCGTCTGGAAGTCGGACTCCGAGCAGATGTCGCCCGCGTGGACGATGAGGTCGGCACCCTGGAGCTGGTCCAGCAGCTCCTTGGACAGGTAGCCGTGAGTGTCAGATACGATGTCGAAGCGCATGTGTGATCCGTGTCCTTCTCCCCCGCCGGCGCCTCGCGTTGGCGGGACCGGCGGCGGGAATCAACGTGTCGCTACAGTCCGAGCGCGCGCTTGAGGGGCACGACGCGGCGGCGGGACACGGGGATCTTCTTGTCCTCCATGCCCTTGATGCCCAGCTGCAGGATGCCGCTGGAGATGACCTCCACGTCCTCCACGTGGTCGAGGTTGACGATGTAGCCGCGATGCACGCGGAAGAACCCGTGCGGCGTGAGCTTCTGCTCGAGCTTGGCGAGCGAGATGGTCGAAAGGTAGCGGTCCTGCTCCGTGTAGATGCAGGAGTAGTCGTCCTTGGCCTCGATGTAGAGGATCTGGTCCACCGGGACGAGCACCTTGCGGCCGCCCTTCTCCACCGGGATGCGCTCCTGCGAGGGGTGGTTGCTGGCAGCGGGCTTGACGAAGGCCTCCACCTTGTCGAGCGCGCGGTTGAGGCGGTCGGTCTCGACGGGCTTCATGAGGTAGTCGACGGCGTCCACGTTGAAGGCCTCGAGCGCGTACTCGCTGTAGGCGGTCACGAACACCACGCAGGGCGGGTTCTTGAGCTTGTGCAGCGCCTCCGCCAACTGCATGCCGGACGTCTTGGGCATGGAGATGTCCAAAAAGATCACGTCGATGCGGCGGTCCGAGCCCTCCTTGCTCTTGACGAGGGACTCCACCGCCTCGCGGGCGTTGCGCGCCTCGCGGATGAGGTCGACGCGGCCGGTCTCCTCCAGCAGGTACTTGAGCTCAGAGCGGGCGGGCGCCTCGTCGTCCACGATAAGTGCGTTCAACAATTGATATCACCCAACTTTCCGGACCGCATGGTTCAAATCTTGCGGCGCAGGGCGCCGCGCTAGAGTCAACATTCCCTATTCTATCCGAGCGTCATGCTCTTTTGGTGCGGCGTTGGCAAGGCGCAGCGTGACGACGGTGCCCTCGCCCACCTTGGACATGATCTCGAGGTTGGAGTTGCCGCCGTAGAAGCGGCGCAGGCGCTCCGCCACGTTGCGCAGCGCTATGCCGGCCCCCTTGGCGCCCTTGCTCGACTCCTGCGAGGAGCGCTCCAGCAGGCGGTCGGCCACGTCCTCCGTCATGCCCAGGCCGTCGTCCGCCACCGCTATGAGCACGTCGTCGCCATCGGTCACCACCTGGATGTCGATGGAGAGCGGGCCCTCGTCGCGCATGGCGTGGCGCACGGAGTTCTCCACGATGGGCTGCACGATGAAGCCTGGGACCATGACCTTCTCGCACCCCGGCTCCACGGACTCGCTCTCCAGGATGCGGTCCTCCCCAAAGCGGGCCTTCTCGATCTTGAGGTAGCGGCGGGTCTGCTCCAGCTCCTCACTGAGCGGGATGAGCGACTGCGAGCTTTCCAGCGTGCGGCGGTAGAACGCCGAGAACTCGCGCAGCAGGTCGCGGGCCTTGGTGGGGTCCGTGCGCGTGAACGCGGCGATGGTGTTGAGCGTGTTGAAGAGGAAGTGCGGGTTGATCTGGGCCTGGAGCGCCTTGACCTCCGCGCGCGCCGTGAGCTCTGCCTGGCGGTCGAGCTCGTAGGCGGAAAGCTGCGTGGAGAGGAGCTCGCCAAAGCCGCGCGCGATGGTGAGCTGCGTACGGTCGACCATGCTGCCGTTGTTGTACAGGAAGGCGACCGTGCCGACGGCGTGCTCCTGCACCACGAGCGGCACGATCACGCCCACGGGGTACTCCTTGCCGCGTGGGACGTAGTCCTCGTCGTCGGCCGCGTCGAGCCAGTCGCTCTTGCTTCCGTACGAGAAGGTCTGCATCCTTCCGCTGGAGATGACCTCGGCGGTGGAGGGGTCAATCCGGTCGCCGGCGCGCACGCGGATACGGGCCTCGTCGCCGCCCACGATCGCGAGGTACTCATGGTCGTCCGACATGACGATGGCCGCGGCCGTGGTCTCGGGCAGGAGCAGCTGGCCCACGGCCATGCAGTTCTCTTCCGTCAGGCCGCCGTTCATGTGCTTGAGGACGGAGGACGACACGCGCAGCATGCGCTCGGTCGCCTGCGAGCGCAGGTCCTCCGGGACGAGGAGCACCACGCTCCCGCCGATCACGATGTCCACGGCAAGGCCGGCGCCCGCCACGACGGCCGCCGTCAGGTTCGCGTTGATGAGGCCCCAGACGAGGAGCCAGATGAGTGCGACCGTCAGCACGGCGATCGCCACGGTGGCGAGCGTGCCCCTATGTGCGATGCGTCTCACTTGCCTGTGCCCTCGTCCTTCTCGCCCGATTGTGCCGTCGTGCCCATGGCCTCCAGCCTCTGTGCAAGCTCCCTGCTGTCCCAGAGCGACGACATGACCTGCGGCCAGTACGTCTGGAAGCTAAAGTAGCTGCGAGCGACCCGCTTGGCCCACTGCTCTGCCAGCTTGCGGCCGCGCAGCCAGATCTTGAGGTAGTCCAGCCGCTCCGGCCCCGTGACGGCGCGGCGCAGCGACGTGTGCGCGATGCGGTTGCGCACCACGGTGGGCGAGATCCAGTCCGAGGGATACGGGCGCAGCGACTCCGGGCGCACCTGGCGCATGCCCTTGATGGAGTTGGCCACGCGGAGCTTCTCAACCTCGTAGTTCCAGCGGAAGACGTCCTGCATGAAGCGCGACGCGTGCGAGGGCGTCTTGGGCGGCATGTGGCGGACGCGCCACGCATTGTCAAACCACACGTCAAAGCCGTGCATGCGCAGGTTGAAGAGGTAGTCCAGGTCCTCCCCGCGCGATATGGTGGGGTCGAAGCTCACCTTGGTGAAGGCGCTCGCGCCCACGCAGAAGCAGCCGCCGCACACGGTGTTGGAGCGGCTGATGCGCGTGCCGGAAAGCGCGCGGTGCATCCAGTGGTTGAACTCCACGCGCTTGGACCAATAGCGCTCGGACCAGCGCGGCTTGCCGATGTCTGCGTACGGGGAGTTGCGCTGGTCAAGGTACAGGCCGCTCTTTGCGGATATCTTGAGGCCCTGGCGCGTGGACATGCCCATGCCGTACACGGCGTCTATCAAGAAGTTCTCGTTCAGGGCGACCTCGTCGTCATCCAGGAAGACCACGATGTCGTGGTTGAGCACTGCCGCGACGGCGAGCCCCATGTTGCGGATGGCTCCGTAGCCGCGAAGCGACACCGGGTCGCCCTCGATCCCCGGCACGCAGGCGTCGATGGCGCCGCGTATGAGCGCGGCCTCCGGCGAGCCGATGACCAGCGGATTCAGGCGCGGATGCTGACGGCAGATGCCCTCGACGCGGGCACGCGCGCTCTTCTCGCACGACTGGTCGCACACCAGCAGCACGATCACCCGCAGCACGCCGCGCACGCCCTCGAGCGAGTCGAGGCAGGTGGCAAGCTCGGGCACGGGCTTTGTGATGGGCGTCGCGTGATCGTAGACGCCCACCTCGCCAATCCTTGTGGGGGCGTCGCTTTCCGCCCAGTATGAGGGAATGACGATGACTGGATTCAAGGGCCCACCCGCTCCTCCCG
>QOUO01000077.1 GCA_003862195.1 Coriobacteriaceae bacterium
GCCCGCGCCTGCGCGCCAGCTGACCTATGCAAGCTACATTCAACCTGTGTTCAGCCACGTGTGTCGATTGCCCCCGTGCGTAGGGGGCTCTCCACGAAAGGAAGATTCACATGCCCGACAACCACCCAGGTACTTCCAACTACACCGTCCGTCTGATCAAGCACAAGAGCGCCCAGATGTTCGCCAGGGGCGCCCTCGCAGTGACGCTCTCGGCCGCGATGGGCACGGCGATGATCCCGACGCAGGCGATTGCCGAGGGTCTGGATGCCGCGACGACTGCCACCGAGCAGAAGGCTGCTGCGACTGATCAGGCTCCGACCTTCGACCCCAAGAGCGTCGTCTACAACGCCGGTGAGGTGAGCATGACCCTCGACGGCAAGAGCGAGGGCACCTTCAGTGTCTTCCAGGTTGCCACGTCCTGGGTCGCAGGTACGCCCAAGCAGAGTGCTGATGGCGCCTGGACCTGCACGCTCACGATCACCCCGAAGGACGAGAACAAGATCGCGGGCCACTTCGGCGACTCCGGCTACGAGCTCGACTCCGCCAACTCAAAGCTGACGTTGACCTACACCTACAACAAGTGGAGCGGCTGGCACGCCTTTGACAAGGCTGACCATGCCACGGTCGCGTACAAGAAGGCCGAGCAGGCGCCGACCTTCGACGCGAGCCAGGCAGCCAACGACTCCAATGCCGTGAAGATGCTGCTTGACGGCGTAGAGCAGGGCGGCTTCAGCGTCTCCCAGGTAGCCGACTCCTGGACCGCCGGCACTCCCAAGAAGGACGCTAACGGTACCTGGACCTGCATGCTCACCTTCGTCCCGAAGGCCGAGAACAAGATCGCGGGCCACTTCGGCGACTCCGGCTACGAGCTCGACGAGACCAACTCCAAGCTGACGGTGACCTACACCTACTCCGACAACAAGTGGAACCCGGGCTGGAAGGCGCTCGGCACTGCCGACCGCGGCACCCTCGCGTTCAAGAAGGCCGAGCAGGCGCCCGCGTTCGACGTCACCAAGCAGGACGTGGAAGTCATGGTGTACGACGCCGGCGAGTTCGATCCTGCCTACGAGACCACCAAGCCTCTCAGCGCCGACGTCGCGACCGTCGGCGAGGTCTACAAGAAGGACGGCAAGTGGGCCGTTGACGTCACCCTCAAGCAAGGGACCGCAAAGGACTACGGTGTCGCAGACCACACGACCAAGGGCGTCTACCTCTTCGATGACGCCAACTCCGTGACCCAGGTCACCTACGTCACCAGCAGCCTTAAGACCGCTGACTGGAAGCCCGAGGGCGACGCGGCCAAGGTCGCGTTCGCGCAGGTCGAGGCCCCGACTGCGGACGACATCGTGAACGCGCAGGTTACGGTCAAGACCACGGACGGCTCCAAGGAGAAGAACTACTACCTCGGCGCAGGCACCTACGAGGTCGGCCCCGTGACGATGGGCTACGCGAACCCCATGTGCGTCGTCACGCTCAAGGCGGACAAGCAGCAGTCCTACGTGGACGAGTTCAACGCCGAGAAGGACGCGGATGGCACCTACGAGCTCGCTGCAAAGCCGAACGACATCCAGTTCTACTTTAGCTATGACCCCGACACGCAGGAGTGGACCAACACCACGACCGACCAGTACATCTACGTGAAGAAGGCCGACCAGGCCCCGACCTTCGACGCTGACGCCGCCGCCAACGAGGCTGGCGACGTGAAGCTGCTCCTCGACGGCGAGGACCAGGGCAACTTCAGCGTCTCCCAGGTCGCCAAGTCCTGGACCGCGACCGAGCCCAAGAAGGATGCCGATGGCAACTGGACCGTGGACCTCACGTTCGTCCCCAAGGACGAGAGCAAGATCGCGGGCCACTTCGGCGACTCCGGCTACGAGCTCGACGAGGCCAACTCCAAGCTCACGGTGACCTACGAGTACAACAAGAACTCCGGCTGGCACGCCTTCGACAAGGCCGACCGTGGCACCCTTGCGTTCAAGAAGGCGGCGGTGACCCCGGACAAGCCCTCCAAGCCCACCCAGCCCACGACTCCGACCAACCCGACCAACCCGAACAACAACGGCGGTAAGGCAACCGGCAACAATGCGAACAACAACGCCGGCAACAACGCCAAGGTAACCCCTAAGGCTGGCGCCACCAAGGCCAACGCTGCCAAGGCAGCCGCTACCAAGGCCGCAGCCAGCAAGGCCAGCGTCCCCAAGACCGGTGACAACAACAGCCTCGCTGGCATGGCGACGGCAGGCGTGCTCGGTGCGGTGAGCCTCCTCATCGCGGCGGTGGAGAAGCTCCACGACCTCAGGGAGCAGCTGCGCTAGCCGCAACAACCCTCCTCGCCCTCCGTCCCGACCTTGACGCCTGAGGCCGCGACGGTACGGCGGGGTTGACGAGAACCCTCCCTTTCCTCGCGGGTCACCCTCTGGGGTGGCCCGCCTGCGTCTCTCTTGCGCTTTGCGTGTGCTGCAGCTGGGAGGGCCGTCCTTCTCGCCCCTTCCCGTACCATGGGGCGGACGGATTCCGATGCCTGGGCAACATGCGCGGGCACGTTGTGGAGGAGTGGCATGGCAGACCTGGGTGGGTTCGACCCTCAGAAGCTGATGATGGCCGTGATGATGGGCAGGGGAGGCGAGGCTCTGTCGATGCTCAAGTCGCTCGACGTGGACACCATCGCGAGGCTTGTCGACGCGGCAAAGCTTTCCGCAAGCCCCGAGGCGCTGCATGAGGCAATCGCCGGCTCCGGCTCCATCGACGAGCTGCTTTCGAAGGTCGAGAAGGACTGCGGCCTCAGCCTGGGCGACCTTGCCAGCATGGCGACGGGGTTCATGGGCCGCAAGGGGTAACGGCGGTCGTGCGGCCAGCTCCTGTGAGGGCTCTGGTCCTATTGCGGCTGGGAGGGCTTGCTGACTCGGTTAGACGAGCTCTCGAATCTCTCCTATTGCCCACAAGGGAATGTTGACGAGCCAGCCCTCGTCCCTGTACGTCGAGAGCGAGGTGCGGACCGCGCGCGAAAGAGCGAACTTGTCGCATGCGACCTTCAGACTCTTCGAGCGCAGGTTCTCGCCAGCCTTCACCTCTATGGGCACGACCTTCTCGTCCATCGGGATGACGAAATCGGTCTCTGCCGTGCCGGTGCTCGAGGACCAGTAGACGGGCGCAAATCCCTTGCAGACGAGCTCCTCAAGCACGTATTGCTCGGTAAGCGACCCCTTGAACTCGGTAAACAGACGCGACCCGTCAAGTACGGCCGACGGATTGAGGTCTGACAGCGCGCAGAGAAGTCCAACGTCAACGCAGAACAGCTTGAAGCCGGACAGGTCCTCGTATGCCTCGAGCGGCATTTTGAGTGACGACACCCGCGGGACCTTTGTCACGGCACCGTAGTCGAAGAGCCACTGGAGGCTCTCCTCAAAGTCGCGGGCGCGTGCGCCAGGGCGCACTGCACCGTACACGAACTTCTTGTTCTCGCGTGCGAGCTGGCTGGGAAGCGACTTCCAGACGAGCCTCATCCTCTCGACGATGCGACCAGGCGCGTGCTTTGCAAAGTCGCTCGCGTAGCCTTCAAGTATTTGGTTCTGCACCCTTCTGACTTCCGAGAGGTCCCCCGTGGAGCGAAACAGGTCGACTGCCTCCGGCATGCCACCGACCACAAGGTACTCCTTGAGGCGCTGCGTCAGCATGTCTCGTAGCGGCGCGAGCTTTACCATGTCTGCCTGTGCAAGGGCGTCTGCAACGGGATCTCCGCTTGTGGCGCGAAGGAACTCGCCAAAGCACATGGGATGAAGGACGAGTTCGTCCACCTTGCCGACCGGGAAAGACTCGCCCTCGCGTCGCATCGATATCCCCATGTATGACCCTGCCGCGACGACGTGGTACTCGCGTGCCTGCTCGCAGAAGTACTTGAGGGAGGTGAGCCCTCTTGGCGCCTCCTGAATCTCGTCGAAGATCAGGAGCGTCTCCTCTGGGTCGATGCTCCGGCCATATCTCAACTCGATCTCGGAGATTATCCTCTTGGGATCAAGGTCCTGGGAGAAGAGCGTGCGTGCGGACTCGTCCATCAGGAAGTCGATCGTGACGGAATCCCGGAACTCCTGGCGAGCGAACTCCCGCATGAGCCATGACTTTCCCGTTTGGCGTGCGCCACGGATCACCAGCGGCTTCCTGTTGGGGCGGCTCTTCCATTCCACAAGCGAAGACATCAGGTCGCGCTGCAAGTCTGGTCACCTCTCGTCCTGCCATGGCCTCGTTAAGGGGGATATTGATACTCCCACATTTTACCCTAGGAAAAATGTGGGAGCTAACCACGTTTTACCCTAGGAAAAATGTGGGAGCTAACCACAAAGTTCCTAGGGTAAAACGTGCAAGAAGAAAGGGCCGTCCGCAAGCTCGCGCTTGCAAACGGCCCCTATGCTGCGATTTTGTGATACCGTGCGTCACAATGCCTTGCCTGTGCAAGACTCCTTCGATTTAGTCCTCCACCTCGAGCAGCGTAATCTCGAAGTTGAGGGCCTTGCCAGCCATCTCATGGTTGAGGTCGAACGTAATCGTGGTGTCGTCCTTCTCAACCACCTGGGCGGGGAAGGGACGGCCGTCCATGCCGGAGAGCATGACCTTCTGGCCGGGCTCCAGGGTCTCTGCGCCGGGCAGCTGCGCCAGGGGGATGGTCTGGACCAGGTCGTCGCGGTGCTCGCCGTAGGCGTCCTTGGGCTCAAGACGGACGTTGACGGTCTGGCCGGGCTCCATGTCCTTTACGGCGTTGTCGAAGCCGGCAATCATCTGGCCCGCCATGCAGGTGAAAGCCAGCGGCTCGTTGCGGTCGTAGGACGAGTCGAACTTGGTGCCGTCGTCCAGCGTGCCGGTGTAGTGGACCTTGACCTTCTTGCCTTCGTTGCTCACGAGTTGCTCCTGTCGGTTGCGCTTGTCTGGATGGGACAAGGGTACCCAAAAGCCGCGGCTCGAACGCGGGGGAGTCGAGAGCGGGCGCCTCGCCATCGAGCGCCCACAATTGGCGTGGGCGCCCACGTGGCATCTTGGCTACAATCGATACAACGCGTTTGCGCTTTGTACCAGCACAAATGATGGACCGTGACTTTCTGCGGGGGTGAGTGTCCCAGATGCGACGCGACGTTGTGGACGAAGCCCTTGGCGTGGTGCCGCACCGTCGTGCGCGCCTCTGCCTTGTTGTTGCCTTGCGCCTTGCCGAGTGCCTGCTTGCGATGGGCGCGGCCTGGCCGCTGTGCGATTCCGTCCTCGTGATGGGGGAGGGTGCCGCCAAGACATCCGCAAGCCTGACGATCGTGCTGTTCGGCATCCCGATCGCATGGGCCGCGGCTCATGCGGCCGCCGGGTGGTTGGCCGCGAGCCTGAGGCTTGAACTCGAGCTCGCGCTGCAGGATGCGGTGGCGGGCCATGTGAGCCAGCTCGCGCGGGCCGATGCGGCCGCGTGTCCGGGCAGGCGCGAGGCGCTCCTGACCCAGGGCGCGATGGAGGACGTCTGCCGGGACCAGACCGAGTTTTTGCCCTGGCTTTGCGCGGCGGCAATCTCGTTTGCAGTGGCCATTGCGCTTGCCTCGCAGCTGTCTGAGCAGGCGGCCACGTGCGTGCTGGCGACGGGTGGGCTCGAGGCGCTGCTCGTGGTCCTCGCGAGTGGCGGCCGCCGCTCCTCTGCGGCCGGCGACGGCTCGGACGAGGGCCGCGGCCTTGACGGGTACCTGAGGCAGGACCTTACGGAGCTGGACGGCTATGCGTCGCTTGGCGCCGCGGACGGGCTGCTCGCCAAGTCAGGGGAGAGAAACGCGCTCATCCGGCGTGACAGGCTTGCCGTGGGGCGCGGCCCGCGCGTGGTTCGGGCGCTCGCGCTGCTGCTTGCGCTGGCGTGCCTCGCGATCGTGGTGGGCATCGTGGACGCGGCGGGTGGTGGTGTCACCACGCTGCAGGCCCGGCGCGCGCTGGGCGTGGCCGCGTGCGTGGGCCTGGCGCCGCTCGTCCTGCTGGCGGCGGGTGCGGAGTCGCACCTCTCCGCGCAGCTGGCGCGCGAGGACGTCCTGCAGGTGCTTGATGAGGACGCGGCGGAGCCGGACGAGCCCTTTGGCCTGCAGATCCATCCCGGCGACCACCTGGCTCTGCAGCATGCCGGCCTTGCGGAGGCCGAGGCTCGGATGGCGGCGGACGCCTGGGGCGACCCGCTCCCCGTGGTGGACGACGTGAGCCTGGACGTCCCCGCCGTAGGCCTTACGGTGCTCGCGGGTCCGGCGGACGGCGGCAGGCGCGCGGTGGCGGTGCTCCTCGCGGGCGCGGTGCGCCCAGGCACGGGCGTGGCGCTCCTGGGCGGTAAGCCGCTCGACCAGCTGGATCCCGCGGAGCTTGGCGGATACCTTACGCTCGTGCGGCCCGGCGACTACCTCTTCGAGGGCTCCGTGCGTCAGAACCTGCGCATGGCCGACCCCGCCGCCACTGAGGGCATGATGTGGGACGTGCTGGGCGCCGTGGGTCTGGACGAGGCCCTGCGCCGCCTGGACGGGCTCGACACGCCGGTGCGCGCGGACGGCGCGAACCTTGCGCCTGGCGGCAGGAGGCAGCTCGTGCTCGCGCGTGCGCTCCTGCGCGACTCCGCCGTGTACGTGCTGGACGACCTCCTGGACGGCGCGGACGAGGACGCCGCCGCGAGCATGATGCGCGCCGTGCGCGGGATCGCACGCTACAAGGCCGTCGTGCTCTCGAGCGGGCGGCTGGCGGACGCCGCGGACGCGGGCGTGGTCTACGCAATCGACGGCGGCCGCGTGGTGGCCTCGGGCACGAGCGAGGAGCTTGCCTTGCGCCTGCCTGCCTGGAACGACGAGCTGCGCAGGCAGCGCGGGCTCGAGACGTTCGCGCTCCGCCGGGCGCAGGACCTGGAGGAGGCGCGCGATGCCTAGGGAGAAGAACAACGGCCTCGGCCGTGGCGCGCACGTGGACGCGCGCGGCGCCAACGACCTGGTCGTGCTCTGGGGGCTGCTGCGCCTCGTGGCGCGCTGGATCCCCCTTGCGCTTGCGGCCGCCCTTGCCGCCGCGGGGTCGCTCTTCTCGCTCGCGACGCTCGTTGCGGGCGTGGTGACGGGCGGGCCGATCCTGGGGACGGGTCACGCGCTGCCCCTGCAGGCGCTGGGGTTCGCGTTCGTGGCGGCTGTGCTTGCGTTTGCCTGGCGGGAGCTCTCGCTCGCGGCGTCCACGGGCATGGGGTGCGAGCTCAGGCACCGCGTGCTGGCGCGGCTGGGCGATCTTTCGCCCGTCGCGATGGGCGACGTGGCGCCCGAGGGTACGCGCTCCTTCGTGCGTGAGGTGCCGCACCGGGACGTGGCTGCCGCGGTGGAGGGCCTTGGCGGGTTCTACCGGCGCGTGGTGCCCTGCCTGCTCGCGACGCTCGTGATGGGCGTCGCCACCTGCGTGGCGCTCGCGACGGCAAGCGCGCAGGCGGTGGTGCTGGCCGTGGCGTCGTACCTGCTCATGGGGCTGGTCGCGCCGCTGGCGGCCATCCGCCTCGCGGCATCCGCTCGCGAGGAGCTGCCCCGCGAGCGTGCGGGCCTTTCCGCCACGGCGACGGACCAGGTCGCCGGCGCGGCCGAGCTGGGCCAGCTGGGTGCGG
>QOUO01000078.1 GCA_003862195.1 Coriobacteriaceae bacterium
CGTGAACGCGCCCTGCGGCCGCACGGCCAGCGCGACGTCGCGCATCTGCTCGGGCGTCTCGGCCATGTCGCGGTCGAACCACAGCAGCATGTCGCTGTAGACCCCGCCCACGTGGTAGGCGATGGCATAGCGCAGGCGCGGGTCGGTGGAGTCCGAGACCCGCTCCGCGCCAAAGGCCTCGGTCAGCGCCGGGAGCAGCAGGTAGGAGGCCCCGGCGCGGTGCAGCGCCAGCATCTGCTTCTTGTACAGGAGCGTGACGCGGAACATCAGCAGCAGGTAGCTCGCGAGGTCGGTCGAGCCGCTGCGACGGAACCTGCTCACAAAGTCGTACAGGTAGCCCACATAGAAGCGCCGCACGACGTCCTCCTTGTCGCGAAAGTGCCGGTAGAACGTGGTGCGGTCGATTCCCGCGCTGCGGGCGACCTGCGCCACGGTCACCTTCGAGAAACCCTCGCGCTCCAGGAGGGCCAGCAGCGAGTCGGTCACCGCGGCCTCGATGGACTCCTCCGTCATTCCAACCTTGCGCATGAGTGCCGCCTCCCACGGGTCTTGTCTTGTCTGGGCGAGAAGGACGACAAAGCCACACCCAGCCCAATGTGTCGCGGACGCGGGCACGTCCCTCTCGCCCGCGCCTATAGTCTAAAGCAACAACTGTTGCATAAGACATCCGGCAGCGAAGGAGCACACATGAACAAGCTTGCGGACGACCTCTACCAGTTCTCGATCTACATCCCGCCCATGGACTTCACCATCCACCAGTACCTGCTGGCCACCCAGCCCAGCATCCTGTTTGCCGCCGGCACGGCGCAGCAGGCACATGCGATCATCCCGCAGATTCGCGAGGTGCTGGGCGGACGCGACCTGGACTACGTGCTTGTGAGCCACATGGAGTCCGACGAGGCGGGCGGCGTCTTCGAGCTGCGCCGCGCCTTCCCCAACGTGAAGGTGATCTGCGGGCAGCTGGCCGCGCGCGAGCTTCCCGGCTGGGGCTACGACGGCGCGCTCGTGCCGGTGCAGGGCGGTCAGGTGCTGCAGGATGACGGCCTTGACCTGCGGATTGTTGACTACCCCGCCGAGGTTCACGACCAGATGGGCATCGTGGCGCTGGACCAGAGGAGCGGTCTGTTCTATAGCGCGGACCTGTTCCTGCGCTTTGGCAACGGCGTCGGCAAGACGGTGGAGGCCAGCTGGGAGGACGAGGTCCGCGCCATCGACGCGCAGCGCGTGCCCAACGATGCCCTGCGCAGCCAGCTGCAAGAGAGCCTGCTCGAGCTGTCGCCCAGGTTCGTCGCGGTGGGCCACGGCTTCTGCCTCGACTGCAAGTAGGCGGAATCTGGGGCGGTGCGGCATCTGGCGCGGCGGCTACAGCCCAAGCGCCCCCAGCCAGCCAAACAGCCTCACGAGCGGCGGAAACGTGCGCGGGTCGTGCCGGTAGATCGTGACCGTGCCGATCATGTGTTGCCAGCGCGGGTTGTCAATCACCTCCATGTGGGCAATCGGGCGGCCCGCCGCCGCATCGAGCGCCCGCGCGAACGCCATCTGGTGCGCGTAGGGGCTCAGCGTGTCGTGCCGGCCCTCGACGGAGAAGAACGGCGGCAGCCAACTGCCAGGCTCTGCCCCATCGCCACCGTTCTTCTCCCCCACGATCGCGACGGGCGAGAAGGGCAGCAGTGCCTGGTGGATGGCCCCTCGGTCGTGCGCGTCGCACGGCAGGTCCACGCACGAGCGCCACGCGTGTGCCGTGGGAAGCGGGCGCAGCTCCAGGTCGTCCGCGTCCACGATGGCCGCGCTGCTGACAACGGCCGCGACGCGCCGCTGGTCAAAGCCGTGGCTCGCCGCCAGCGCGCCTGAGTAGCCCAGCAGGCAGGCCAGCTGCCCGCCGGCGGAGCTGCCGCCCACCACAACCTGGGGCGCGGTGCAGCCGTGCTCGGCAAGCCACGCGAGCGCGGCACCCACCCCGGCGTAGGCGTCGTCCACCTGCGCGGGAAAGCGCACCCCGGGCACCAGCCCAAAGCCAACCGACACAAAGCGGTACCCCTGGCTGCAGTACACGCGGGCCGCGTCGATCATGGATTCCGGCGTCCCCACCACAAAGCCGCCGCCGTGGAACCAGAACACCGGCGCCTCGTGGCGCAGGGTGGCCGGCTGCCACAGCACGCAGTGCTGCAGCCTGCCGGGACCAAACGGTATGCACACGGGCCCGCCCGCAAACATGGCGTCGCCACGCAGCGCGGGCCTGGTGGCGTACGCCGCGGGGGTCGACGCTATCTCGTACAGGGTGCCCATGAGGCGTCACGTCCTTCTCACCCAGTCGCTATGCCCGCTTGATGCCCAGCTCCTGAGCCAGGTAGCGGCCCGTGACGGAGTCCGCGCACGCGCACACCTGCTCGGGCGTACCCGCGCACACCACGCGGCCGCCGGCCTCCCCGCCGCCGGGCCCCAGGTCAATCACGTAGTCCGCGTTGCTGATCATGTCCAGGTCGTGCTCGATCACCACCACAGTGGCGCCGTTCTGGATGAGCCCCTGCAGCACGCCCAGCAGCACCTCCACGTCCAGCGGGTGCAGGCCGATGCTCGGCTCGTCAAACACGTACAGCGCGCCGGACTGGTCGCGACCCACCTGGCTGGCCAGCTTCAGGCGCTGCGCCTCCCCGCCGGAAAGCGCGGGCGTGGCCTCGCCCAGCGTCAGGTAGCCCAGGCCGATGTCGCTCAGCACCTGCAGCTTTCGCGTCACGCTGCGCAGGCTCCCCAGGCACTCCAGCGCCTGGTCAACGGTGAGCTCCATCAGCCGCGGGAGCGACACGCCGGCACCATCGGCATCGGGGGACTCGTGCGCCACGCTCCTGCCGTGGCGCAGCGGCCGCCGCACCTGCCAGGCCGCGTCCGCGTAGCGCGAGCCGCGGCAGTCCGGGCAGGTAACCTCAACATCGGGCAGAAACTGCACGTCGAGCGATATGGTGCCCGTGCCGTCGCATGTGGGGCACCGCAGCGAACCCGTGTTGTACGAGAAGTCGCCCGCCTTCAGCCCGCGCTCGCGCGCGTCGGGCGTCTTGGCAAAGGCGCGGCGCAGGTCATCCATGACGCCGGAGTACGTGGCCACCGTGGAGCGCACGTTGGCGCCAATCGGCGTGGAGTCGATCAGCTCCACGCGCGTGATGCCCGCCGCATCGCAGGCGCGCACGTGCGCCGGGCGAGAAGAGCCTCCCGTCTTGCCCGCGGCCTGGGCCTGCAGCGCCGGCACCAGCGCCTCCAGCACGAGCGTGGTCTTGCCCGAGCCAGAGACCCCCGTGACGGCCGTCATGCGGCCCACGGGCACGTCCACGGCAAGCGGCCTCACCGTGTGGATCTGCCCCGTCTCCAAGTGGATGCGCCCCTGGTCAAACAGGGCGTCCGCCCCGCAGCGCTCCCGCACGCGCACGGTGCGCTCGCCGGAGAGAAACGGCGCGATGCGCGAGGCCTCGCTCTTCTCCACCTGGGCCACGCTGCCCTGCGCCACCACGGTGCCGCCCTTGGCGCCGGAGCCCGGGCCGATCTCTATCAGGTGGTCCGCATGGCGCAGCACGCGCACGTCGTGATCCACCAGCACCACGGAGTTGCCGTCGGCCAGAAGGTCGTCCACCACGCCCAGGAGTCCGTCCACGTTGGCCGGGTGCAGGCCGATCGAGGGCTCGTCCAGCACGTACAGCACGCCCGTGGTGCGGTTGCGCACGGCGCGCGCCAGCTGCACGCGCTGCAGCTCCCCGTTAGAGAGCGTGTTGCTCGCGCGGTCCAGGCTCAGGTAACCCAGGCCCAGCTGCCGCAGACGCGCGATGGGCTCCGCCATGGAAGCCACGATCTGGTGCGCCATGGCCGCCACCTCGGGCGGCAGCGTCCGCTCCACGCCCGGCAGCCACGCGGCCAGCTGGTCCAGCGTCATCTGCGTGGCTTGTGCCAGGTTGATGCCGCACACCTGCGGGTCGCGCGCCGCGGCGGAAAGCCGCGTGCCGTGGCAGTCCGGGCACGGGCCCTCCTTCAGAAAGCGCGCGATGCGCTTGAGGGCGCTTTCCGTCTTGGCCTTGGCCAGCGCGTTTTCCACCGACGCCACGGCCGAGTAGTACGTGAAGTCCAGCTCGGTCGCGGTGTTGGTCCCCTTGTTGCGCACGACCACGTGGCGCTTCTCCGCGGGCCCGTGGAACACGATCTCGCGCTCCTCGGGCGTCAGCTGGTTGAAGGGCACGTCCGTGCGCACGCCCATCTCGCGGCACACGTCCTTCATGAGCGACCACATGAGCGTGCCCCACACCACCACGGCGCCGTCGTCTATGGACTTGGTCTCGTCCGGCACCAGCGTGGACTCGTCCACCACGCGCATGGTGCCCGTACCGCCGCAGGTGAGGCAGGCGCCGTCGCTGTTAAAGGCCAGCTGCTCGGCCCCGCGGCCATAGAATTTCTCCCCGCAGACGGGGCACGTGATGGGCTTCTCCAGCGCCACGTTCATGCTGGGCGGGCAGCGGTGGCCATTGGGGCACGTGTAGGATCCCACGCGCGAGAAGAGCAGGCGCAGCCCGTTGAGCAGCTCCGTCGCGGTGCCAAAGGTCGAGCGGACCCCGGGCACGGCGGGCCGCTGCCGCAGCGCGAGCGCCGCCGGCACGTGCTCCACCAGGTCAACGTCTGCCCGCGCGCTCTGCGTGATGCGCCGCCGCGTGTAGGTGGAGAGCGCCTCCAGGTAGCGTCGGCTGCCCTCCGCGTACAGCACGCCCAGCGCCAGGCTCGACTTGCCGGATCCCGACACGCCGGCAATGCCCACCAGCTGCCCCAACGGCACGTCCACGTCCACGTTCTGCAGGTTGTGCACCCTCGCCCCGCGCACGCGGATGCAGGTAGGGGCCTTGTTCTTCTCGACCGCCAATTGAAACCCTTCCGGCTAGACTCGATATTTCAATAATCTATTCCTTGTCGAGTTCGGCCATCGTCTGTCTAACCGTATGGTATGGGCCAAACAGGTTCTTTCCCGTGGCCGCGTCACCCATCGCCGCAAGCGTTTCGCTACTAAATCCATGTGGATTCGAAATGCCTGACGGGAGTTCCCCGCACCCGTTGGATGTGCTCGGATCCTTCTGCCACAAGTGCGCATGGCGTTCGTGTTGACTGTTCCGACTCATCTGCCAGCCGCCCCTTATGCGTTCGCATCGATCACGCCCCAATGCTAGCAAATTCATGTGTTCGCATAAGTTTGACGGCCGCACAGCAAAAGGGCCCGCCTAAGCGGGCCCAAGCCAAAGCGTTCGCTGTCGAGAAGTACGACCCTCCGCGCAGGAGCCTACACGGAAAGCATGGAGGCACGACGGGCGTGCAGGGCCTTCTCCTCCCTGTCAGAGAAGTTCGCGATCACCTCGTCGAGGGCCGCCAGGGCCTCCTGCTTGTCCTGCGGCAGGTGCGCCCTCAGGAAGATGCTGCTCGCAGCGGTGCCGGAGAGGTCAGGTTCACGCAAGGACGGGCGAGAAACCCGGCCCCCAAGCCCCCACCCCAGACGGGGCAAGGGGCACGGGGCCGTCCTTCTCGCCCACCGCCCTTCTTGCGCACCGTTACACACCTATATATCTATGTTTCTAGGATTGTCAGTACACAGGAGGCCGCACATGGACATCTTGGAACCACTCGAGGCGGGAAGGCTCTCGCTCCCCACGCGCATCGTGGTGCCGCCTATGGCCACGCAGAGCACGGAGGCCGGCCTGCCGGGCGGGCGCACCATCGCGCATTACGAGGCATTTGCGCAAAACCCGCTGGTGGGGCTCGTCATCACGGAGCACAGCTTTGTGGACCCCGCGGGCCGGGCCGACCCCTACCAGATGTCGTTCGCGACGGACGACGTGGTGCCCGCCCAGGAGCGCCTGACGGCCGCCGTGAACGCCGCAAATCCGCACGTGCGGCTGTTTGCGCAGCTCAACCATGCCAGGCTCAACACGTCCGAGGCCATCACCGGCAGCCCGTTGGTTTCTGCCAGCAGCCTGCGCACGCAGGAGGGCACAAGCCGCGCGCTCTCGGCCGAGGAGATCGCCCGGATCGGGGACGAGTTCGCGGCGGCGGCGCGGCGCGTGCGCGAGGCCGGCTACGACGGCGTGGAGATCCACTCCGCCCACGGCTACCTGCTGAACCAGTTCTTCTCGCCCCTCACCAACTTCAGGACGGACGCGTACGGCCCGCAGAGCGTCCAGAACCGCACGCGCTTCCTGGTGGAGACCGTGCGCAAGGTGCGCGCCGCGGTGGGCGACGACTTTCCCGTGTCCGTTCGGCTGGGCGGGAGCGACTACGCAGAGGGCGGCAGCACCATCGCCGACGCGGTGGAGGCCGCGCGGATCCTGGAACGCGAGGGCGTCGACCTCGTGAACCTCTCCGGCGGGCTCAACGTGTACATGCGCCGCGGCCACAGCGAGCCGGGATGGTTTGCCGACATGTCGGCGGCGGTGCGCCGGGCCATCCACACGCCGGTCATGCTCACGGGCGGCGTGCGCACGCCCGACCAGGCGCAGCGCCTGCTGGATGACGGCGCGGCGGACCTCATCGGCGTCGGCCGGGCGATGCTCAGGAACCCCCGCTGGGGCATGCAGCCGTAAGACGGCACGCAAGGAGGCACATTGCGCTCGCGCATGCGGGTGAGAAGGGCAAGACAAAGGAGAAGCACCATGGCACGGAAGGTTCTGGTGGTGGGGACGAGCCCCCGCCTGCACGGAAACTCGAACATCCTGGCAGAGGCGTTTGCCGACGGCGCGCGCGAGACGGGAAACGACGTCGAGTTCGTCCCGCTGGCAGGCAAGCGCATCGGCTTCTGCGTGGGCTGCTGGGGATGCCTCAAGACCAAGGGCTGCGTCGTCAACCACGACGACGCCGAGGTCGTGGTGCAGAAGATCCGCACCGCGGACGTGGTGGCCTTTGCCACGCCGATCTACTACTACGAGATGAGCGGCCAGATGAAGACGCTGCTCGACCGCACCAACTGCCTGTACACCGCAGACTACAGCTTCCGCGACGTGTACCTGCTGACCGCGGCCGAGGCCACGGCGCCCGACACGCCGGAGCACGCCATCGGCGGCCTGCGCGGCTGGCTCAAGGTGTTCAAGAAGGCGCAGCTCAAGGGCACCGTGTTTGCCGGCGGCACCACGGATGACGGCACCGTCAGGGGACATCCCGAGGTGGAGGAGGCGCGCCAGCTGGGCAGGGGCGTGTAGAAGCGCGACGCTACTTCCATCCTCTGCATGCGCGAATACGCGATATGGCCTCTGACGCCGGATGCGCGTTGCCGTCAACGGCATCCTTGTACCCGCGCATGAGACCATCGGGGATTGCCAACTGCTCCTGCCCGGCCAAGGCTTCGCGACAGAGAGAATCTGGCGGGCAACCTTGCGTCCCACTTTGGCCAGCGGCACCCGCTTCTGAATGTACTGCAAAGCCACTCGCTGAGACTGCTGGAAACACGCGGACTCCTCTCTCCCGCTCCCGTCGATTTGAGGATCAGAATAATACCGCACGCCACTGTCGGGAAAGCAGAAA
>QOUO01000079.1 GCA_003862195.1 Coriobacteriaceae bacterium
CAGCGCGCCTACCTCGAGATTCACAGCGGAGACTCCATCTTCCTCGACATCTCGAGGACGAACTCCTTCCTCGCGGACATCATCGCGAGGGGCGACAAGCAGGTCATCGTCACGACCAACATGATCGAGGTGCTGCAGAAGCTCTCGAACCTGGACCACGTCACCGCGCTCGGCACGGGCGGCTACCTCAACGTGCAGCTCAACGGCTTTGTGGGTGACACGACGATCAGCCTGCTGGAACCGCTGCTCTTCTCCAAGGCATTTATTGGCGCAAGTGGGGTCGACCTGGACAACGCGGCCGTCACGTCCAACAACATCGACAGCGGGTCCGTAAAGGAGCGCGTCATACATAACGCCTCGTACAAGTTCCTGCTTGCGGACTCCAAGAAGTTCCAGATAAAGAGCATGTTCCGCTTTGCTGCCCTCAACGACTTTTCCGCCGTCATCACGGACTCGCAGGACCCGATGGTGCTCGACAAGCTGCGCCGCTTGGGCATCCCCACCTACCGGACGCTCACGTCCTGACGCAGACCGCCACGGACAGGCAGACGCAAGACCGGGGGCGCCACCCGCGCAATGCAGAGTGGCGCCCCGTTGGTTATCGGATACTGACGCTTATATATAAGTGAGGTTACGCGCGGAGCGTCGTGCGTCCGTAGGCCTTCTTCCAGTTTGCCGTGAACTCGTCCACCGCAATCTGGACGCCGGGGTGGCCGATCAGGTTGTAGGCCACGTCCACGGGTACGGTGACCGCCTGGATGCCGGCCGCGATGAGCTCGTGCACCTGGTCGGTGT
Organism: Coriobacteriaceae bacterium; assembly: GCA_003862195.1. Classification (GTDB taxonomy): domain Bacteria; phylum Actinomycetota; class Coriobacteriia; order Coriobacteriales; family Atopobiaceae; genus Parafannyhessea. The sequence continues at coordinate 796 of QOUO01000079.1, forward strand.
TCTTGAACGAGGCGCCCAGCACCTTGGTGCCAGAGTTCTGCATCGCGAGCATGTCGATCAGGTCGCACACGTCCCTCATGCCGCCGCCATAGTTGCACATGCGGTTGACGTAGGGTGCCAGGTACTCGGCACCGTTGTGCGCCGCCATGAAGCCGGCGTCCGCGCTGTAGATGGAGGTGGCCAGGCAGTGCACGCCCTCCGCCTCGAGCTGCTTGATGGCCCTCAGGCCATTGTGCGAGACGGGAATCTTCACGTACATGTTCTGGGGGCGCAGACCCGCGATGAAGCGCGCCTCCTCCACGATTCCGTCAAAATCGGTGGAAACGACCTGCGCAAAGATCTTCTGGTCGGGGCGGAAGTAGTCGATTATCTGCCCGAGCGCCTCGAGCGGATCCTTGCTGGACTTGGCCAGGATGCTGGGGTTGGTGGTGACGCCCTGCACGTTGAGCAGGCCGTCCAGGTCCTTGATGGCGTCTATGTCCGCCGTGTCCAGATACAGCTCGAAGTCGTCCATTGCGCGTTCCTTTCGGTTTTATTGGACGGGAATGTTGGCGCCATACTAGCAGGGCATGACGTGAGGTGGTTCGTCGAATCGCCCAGCGGGTATACTCAGCTCACGGTCAGGCTCCCTACGGAAGGAAAGACATGCTCGCCATCGTCATCATCGCGATAGTCGTAGTCCTCGCCATCTGGTTCATATCCATCTACAACGGCATAGTCCAGAAGGACAACCGCTGCGACAACGCCTGGCAGACCATCGACGCGCAGCTCCAGCGCAGGAACGACCTCATCCCCAACCTGGTCGAGACCGTGAAGGGCTATGCCTCGCACGAGTCCAAGACGCTCTCTGCCGTGACGCAGGCGCGCTCCGCCGTCGCCAACGCCACCACGCCCGAGGACAAGATGCAGGCCTCCAACGTGCTCTCCGGCACGCTCAAGTCGCTCTTCGCGGTGGCGGAGTCCTACCCCGACCTCAAGGCGAACGCCAACTTCCAGCAGCTCCAGAGCGAGCTGTCTGACACGGAGAACAAGATCTCGTACGCACGCCAGAGCTTCAACGACTGCGTGCTCGAGTACAACAACGCGATCGAGACCTTCCCCGGCAACGTGGTCGCGGGCTCCAAGTTCAAGACCCGCCAGGGCTTCGAGGTCACGGACGACTCCGTGCGCCAGGCACCGCAGGTCAAGTTCTAGGCGCGCAACTCACATACCGCTGCTTTCCAGGGGAGAAGAACAGCCGATTTGGGTCGTTCTTCTCCCCTGCCTTTATGTGCCGCGTGGCCGCAACGGGGCCTTGGACATGCGCAGAGGTTATGTGCGGCTTACATTGCCCTTGCAGCAGCTTGGTCGAAACGTGTGGGTCGGCGTGTACAATACGTTAGGTTTTATGGTCCGCCTGGTATGCAGCCACGCGGACGGTCCTGTTGGCTAGGAGAAGGGTCATTGATGAAACCTCGACCGTACAGTCGATGACCCCAGTGCGTCCTGGTTGGTCGCGCTTGGGGTGTTCTGAAAGCACGTTCGGGCACTGTGCGATGCCTGAACCGGCACCAACTAAGGAGTTCGCATGATCTATCTGTCCCAGATGCTGGGCAAGCCCGTCGTCGACCTCGATGGAGAGAGGATCGGCAAGGTCAACGACCTCGGCATCGCCACGGGCGAGGTGTTCCCGCGCGTGACCGCCCTCGCGATCGAGGGTCCCGGCAAGACGCCGCTCATGATTTCCTGGCGCAAGTACGTCGACTCGTTTGACGACGACGAGGTGCGCCTCAAGGTAGTCGCAACCGACATCCGATTCTCGTACCTGCAGCCCGACGAGGTGCTCATCGCGCGCGACCTGCTTAACAAGCAGATCGTCGACACGCGTGGCATGCGCGTCGTCCGCGTCAACGACCTGAAGCTGAGCGACACGAGTTCCTCCCAGCTGCGCCTGCTGGGCGCCGAGGTGGGCGTCCGCGGCCTGCTGCGCTCGCTCTCGCCGCGGCTCGAGCGCATCGTGCTCAAGATCTCGCGCGCGCTGGGCAAGCCCATCCCCGAGAAGATCATCGCGTGGAACTACATGGACCTGCTGGACAGGGACCTTTCCAACGTGAAGCTCTCCGTCTCTCACAAGACGCTCGACGACATGCACCCCGCGGACATCGCGGACATCCTGGAGCGGCTCGACCCGCGCCTGCGCGGCCAGGTGTTTGCCCAGCTCGACGACGAGCAGGCGAGCGAGACCATGGCCGAGTTCGACGACGACGCGATGGCTGCCGAGATCATGGGCGACATGGAGGAGAAGGACGCGTCGCGCATGCTGTCCGAGATGGACCCCGACGACGCGGCCGAGCTCGTGAGCGAGCTGGACTACGACAAGGCCGAGAAGCTCCTGCGCCTCATGGGCGTGAAGGAGCAGAAGGCGATCAGGCAGCTGCTGGGCTACCGCGAGGACACCGCCGGCCGCATCATGACGTCCGAGGTGGTCTCGCTCCCCGAGGACGCCACGGCCACGGACGCGGTGGACAAGCTGCGCAGCCTGCCCGATGACTTCGAGACGGTCCACTACCTCTACCTGGAGGACGAGGAGGGTCGCCTGAGCGGCCTCGTGACGATGCAGGCCCTGGTGACCGCCGACCCCGGCGACAAGCTTTCCGACCTCGCGATCGACGAGGACCTGGTCACGGCCAGCCCGGACGAGGACCAGGAGGACGCGGCCGAGGACATCGCGAAGTACAACCTGCTGGCGCTGCCCGTCGTGGACGACAACAAGAAGCTGCTCGGCATCGTCACGGTCGACGACGCGCTCGACGTCCTGGAGGACGAGCACGCGGAGGACCTGCAGATCGCGGGTGCCACGACCTCCGACTCCGAGGGCAACCACAACCTCGAGAGCGTCATCTGGCTCATGCGCAACGAGGCATGGTTCTTCTTCTGGATGCTGGGTGCGGCCGTGCTGTCCGCGCTCTTCTCGCCCGACCTGGGTGCCATGCCGGCGCTGCTGCTTTCGCTCGCGCTCCCCGTGGCGATCATCGCGGGCAACGACGCCGCCAACTACGCCAAGAACGCCTTCCTCGAGTACGACCCCGACGACGAGGACTCCCCCTCCACCCTGGGCTTTGTGCTCAAGGGCATCGGGATGGGCGCGCTGTTCTCCATCCTGGTGGGCCTGGTCGCGGGCGGCATCGCGAGCGCGGCGCTGGGCAACTCCATCGCGGCGCTCAACGTAGCCAAGACGAGCACCGAGGCCGCGGTCGCGAGCGTGATGGTGTCGTTCGTGAGCATGCCCATCTACCTGCACGTGCTGAGGAAGAGGGACGAGAAGAATCTCGAGACCTCGGGTACGACGCTTTCCATAATCGCGATGGCCATCGCGCTCGTGGTGTTTACGGTTGTCTGCATCGTCCTCGTCAGCAGATGGATGGTCTAGCGTGGCGGCCAAGGCGGCGGGCAAGACCCGCGTCGGCACGACCGACAAGCAGGACAAGAAGATGGATGCCAAGAGCAAGACCCAGCTCGCGGCCATCCTCGCGGCGATGGGCCCCGGCCTCCTGACCGCCTTTGCGGGTAACGACGCCGGCGGCATCGCCACGTACTCCACCACGGGCGCCACGTACGGCTTTGGCATGCTGTGGACCGTTCCCATCATGTGTCTGCTGCTCATCGTGGTGCAGGAGACGTCCGCGCGCATGGGCTGCGCCACGGGCAAGGGGTTTGCGTCCCTCATTCGCGAGCGCTTTGGCGTGCGCGTGTCTGCGCTGGCCATGCTCTCGCTCATCATCTCAAACTTCACGGTCACGCTGTCCGAGTTTGCGGGCATCGCGTCCGGCATGCAGCTGTTTGGCGTTCCCCTGCAGGTGAGCGTGCCCGTAAGCGCGCTCGTCACGTGGATGCTCGCCATGAGCGGCTCGTACCACCGAATCGAGAAGATCCTCCTGGGCCTGAGCTGCGTTTTTCTCACCTACATTGTGTCTGGCTTCATGGCGGGTCCCAACTGGGGCCAGGCCCTGCACGACACGATCGTGCCGCAGTTCTCAAACGACCCGCACTACATCTCGCTCCTGGTGGCCAACATCGGTACCACGATATCGCCCTACATGATCTTCATGGTGTCCAGCAGCGTGGTGGAGAAGAACCTCGACGCGTCCGACATCCCCGGCCAGCGCGCGGACAACATCTCCGGCGCCATCGCGGCCGAGATCGTGACCTGGTTCATCATCCTCACCACGGGCACGGTGCTCCATCCCGCCGGCATCTCGATCAACTCCGCGGCGGACGCTGCCAAGGCGCTCGTGCCGCTCGCGGGCAAGTATGCCTCGGTCCTCTTTGCGGTGGGCCTCGTGGGCGCGTCGTTCCTGGCGGCCTGCGTGCTGCCTGGCATCACGGCCAGCGCCGTGTGCGAGGCGTTTGGCTGGGAGCGCGGCGCGGACCGCACCTGGCGCGAGGCGCCCGTCTACCGCGGCATCATCACGGGCATCACCATCCTGTCCGCGGTGATCATCCTCATCCCCAACGTGGACCTGTTTGGCATCATGATGGTCTCGCAGGTCATCAACGGCGTGATGCTGCCCGTGCTGCTGGTCTGCATGGTGCTCATCGCGGCGGACCGCCACATCATGCACCGTCACGCCAACGGCAAGGTGTGGAACGGCCTCACCTGGTTCACGATCATCGCAGTGACGTTCTTCACGATCATCATGTTCGTGCTGCAGGCCCTGGGATACTAGCAAGCCTCATAAAGTTACGTGCGAGAAGAGCGGCGCGGCCTCCTGATGGGGACCGCGCCGCCTTGCTATTTGCCGCTGATGTGCGCGCCAAGCAGCTGCAGGCCATGCACGCCCACAAGGACGAAGTATCCCGAGTAGAGGTACAGGTAGCGCGACCGCGCCTCGAACACCATGAGGAAGAGCGCCATCGCCCCGATGGTGAAGATCATGATGACCCACGACGTGCGCGCACCCGCATCGCTCCCCTGCGCGGCGTGGCGTCCAGCGGGTTGTCCCGCTCTTCTCGCCAGTAGACAGAGCGGGATGCCGGCCAGGCAGACAAGCCAAAGCGTCTGCTCGACGGTGCAGAACACCGTGTAGAAGTTGGGACCCTTGTAGTAGCCCTTGGGATAAATGTAGCTGCGGAAGAAGTTGGTCTTCTCGCCAAACGAGCCATGGTGCGGCATGAGGAAGAAGTGGCCCTCGGCCGTCCAGGCAAACGTGCCGTCGTTGAAGCTGACGAGCGTCTTCTTGCCCTCGTGCCTGAGGAGGCCGGCCGGTCCGTAGGCGGCGAGCCGCTCCCGTATCACCCTCAGGTTCATCTGCTTGCGCGCGTCCACGTTGGGCTCCGCGATGCTGGCGTTGACGTCCTGCTGCGAGAACACGCCGTCGGTCTCTTTGTTGAGCCCCATCATCGCAAAGTGCGTCATGCCGAACCTTGCGTTCTTGTTCCACGTGATTCCAAGGCTCCCGACGGCAAGGGAGACAATGCAAAGCGTGAGGATGAGCGAGGCGATAACGGCACCCACCCTCTTGAGGACTGCTGCCGCGGTCCCCCTGCGCAGATCCGTCAGCAGCCACGCCACGATGGTCGCAAGGACAACAAAGATGCAGGTAGGCTTTATGTTGTAGGCGATGCCGCCAAGCACCCCGAGCACGATGGCCGCCACCAGGGAGGGCTTGGTGCGCGTGGCGACGCAGAGCATGAGGGTGCAGAAAAACAGCGAGTACGTGTCCGAGTAGGGGATCATGTACCAGGGAGACAGCCCCACCAGCACAAAGAAGATCGCGTTGGCGGTCCAGGGGAACGGGCCGCGCGGCAGGAGCCTTCCGGAGATGCGCGTGAATATAAAAAATGATGCGGACACGAGCACGATGGAAACGTACGCGAGGAACGCCCGTATGGCGATCCAGGGGAACAGGGCCTGACGGATGACCTCCTCTGCCCTCAGCACGATTACCAGGAAGATGTTGTTGGGGTAGGTCGAGAAGTAGAAGTACAGCCCCGCATCCTTTGGTAGGCTTTGAGAAAGAGGAGATGGGAGAAGAACGGCCCCGCGTATTGCCCCAGTGTCCCAGCCCGAGTAAAAGCCCGCGTACTTGAAGGAAGCGGCCTGGTAGCAGAGAAGTGCAAGCGTCGCCACCAGCGCGGCAAGCGTATACCTGCGGGCGGCGTGGGGCGGTTGCACGCAAGCCCCACCAGCCTTGGGCTGCCTGCGTCGCCTGATGGCCAGCACGACAACCACGACGCCGACCACCAGCGCAAACAGAACCCAGTTGGGGGCAAGGGGCACGTTGGAATCGCTCCCCCAGTAGCGGACGCGCCTGTCGACAAACAGGTCCAAGGCAAGAATCACAAGGTAGAGCGCCAGAACGATGGTGGCAAGCACACTGGCGATGCGCTGGCCAACGCTGCGTCCGGCTTCGTGCGATCCTGTCGTCATGCATCTCCCATCCGTAGGCAGCCCGTCCACACCGGGCTGGTGCTTGCGTACAAGAACCCCGGCTCGCTAATCGAGCTCGACGTCGACTATGTAGCGCGGGCGCCCCTTGGTCTCGAGGTAGGCCTTGCCCACGTACTCGCCCGTCACGCCCAGGGACGTGATGATGAGGCCGCCGACGAGCCATATCGACACCATGA
>QOUO01000080.1 GCA_003862195.1 Coriobacteriaceae bacterium
CACGAGGAGCTCCTCGTGCTCATCGAGAAGCTCGCGGACATCCACGCGGGCCTCTTCAACTACGAGCGCACCCTCACGCAGGAGGACCTCGTGCGCTTCATGCAGGTCGAGTACGGGCGCGTGGGCGCCGACACCCACCTCACGCCGCGCGAGGTGATCCGCGACTTCGTGGAGATGCTCGACATCCTGAGCCAGAACCCGTCGCTCACGATCGACAATCTGCTCTCGAGCGACCAGCTCAACGCACCCGTGCAGAGTGCCGTCGAGGAGCGCGAGGCGTCCGCCAACCGCTCGAAGGGAGTCACCGTCCCCGCCACGCAGACGAGGCGTGACGACGACTTCACGGAGTTCAGCATCTAGCGAGGGGAGACCGGCATGTCCACGTTCGATCGCTACGCCCCCTTCATCCAGGACTTCATCTACGAGCACGACTGGCAGAGCCTCCGCTCTGTCCAGGTGGCTGCCGCCGAGGCGATCTTCGACACGGACGAGAACGTCCTTCTCACCGCCTCCACCGCATCGGGCAAGACCGAGGCCGCGTTCTTCCCCATACTGACCGAGTTCTGGGAGAACCCACCAGCCTCCGTGGGTGCCATCTACATCGGGCCGCTCAAGGCGCTCATCAACGACCAGTTCATCCGACTCGAGGACCTCTGCGCCGAGGCGGACATTCCCGTCTGGCACTGGCACGGCGACGTCTCGCAGTCGCACAAGCGAAAGATGATGAAACACCCCTCTGGCATACTCCAGATCACCCCGGAGTCCCTGGAGGCCATGCTCCTGCATCGCCACTCCGCTATAGGACGCATATTCGGCGACCTGCGCTACGTCGTCATCGACGAGGTCCACTCGCTCCTGCGCGGCGACCGTGGCGACCAGTGCCTTTGCTGCATCGAGCGACTGAGCCGCCTCGCAGGCGTCAACCCGCGTCGCATCGGACTGTCAGCCACCATCGGTGACCCGGAGGCCACGGGCAGGTACCTGAGCGCGGGAACCGGCAGGGGTTGCGTGATACCTCGGCTGGAGGGACCCAAAGAGCGCTGGCGCATCTCGATGGAGCATTTCTACACCTCGGGTCCGCAGGCCCCGGAGCGGGGCATCGACGGCCTTGGCAACTCGAGGGGCCAACGCAACGCCGACGAGGCAACGTACGAGGCGCCGACGCACGAGGCACACGAGGAGCTCGTGCCATCCCGGGACGAGCTCGTGGAGGATGTGGCGCCAGAGCGACCGGCCCCGGAGACCGAACAGCCTGCCGCAGAGGCGCCAACGGACACCGCCCCCGTCTTCGCAGACCCGGGCCTCGCCTACGTGTTCGAACACACTCGCGGGCACAAGTGCCTCGTGTTCGCGAACTCGAGGGAGGAGGCCGAGGCCGTCTGCACCACGTTGAGGCAGTACTGCGAGGCGACGGGCGAACCCGACCGGTTCCTCATCCATCATGGCAACCTGTCCGCCAGCCTGCGCGAGTCCACCGAGGCGCTCATGCGCGAGGAGGACACGAGCCTCACGACCGTCACGACCTCCACCCTGGAGCTCGGCATCGACATCGGCAGGCTCGAGAGGGCCTTCCAGATCGACGCCCCGTTCACCGTGAGCTCCTTCCTCCAGCGCATGGGGCGAACGGGCAGGCGCGGACAGCCAAGCGAGATGTGGTTCCTCATGCGCGAGGACGAGCCCGAAGCGCGTGCCCTTCTCCCCGAGACAATACCGTGGAATCTTCTGCAGGGCATCGCTCTGGTGCAGCTTTACCTCGAGGACCGCTGGGTCGAGCCTCCGCGCCTGGACGGCCTCCCCTATAGCCTGCTGTACCACCAGACCATGGCGACGCTCGCGAGCACGGGAGAGCTCTCCCCCGCCGAGCTTGCACGTCGCGTCCTCACGCTCACGCCATTCCATCGAATCTCGACCGACGACTTCAGGTGCCTCCTGCAACACCTTATCGAGATCGACCACATCCAACAGACCGACGAAGGCGGCCTGATTGTGGGAATAGCAGGTGAGCGGGTGACGAACAACTTCAAGTTCTACGCGGTGTTCAGCGAGGACGAGGAGTTCACCGTCAGGAGCGAGTCGCAGGAACTCGGGACGATTGTCCAGCCGCCTCCCGTGGGCGAGCGCATCGCCATCGCGGGTGCAACGTGGGTCGTCGAGGAGATCGACTACAAGCGGCACCTCATCGAGTGCTCTCCCGTGAAGGGCAGGGTTCCCGCATACTTCGGCATGGTCGCGGGAGACGTGAACACGCGCATCCTCGAACGCATGAGGGGCGCTCTGGACGAGGACGCGATGTATCCCTACCTGAGGAGGAACGCCCAAGCACGTCTCTCGCAGGCGCGTCACGTGGCCCGCAACGCACACGTCACCACCGAACCGCTCATCTGCGTCGGGGGAACCGCCTGGTGCCTGTTCCCCTGGCTCGGAAGCTACGCCTTCCTCGCACTCGAGAGGCTCATCAAGATCAAGTGCGCCGATGAGCTTGGGCTCAAGGGGCTGGATTCCTCGAGGCCATACTTCATGCAGTTCACGATGAGAGCCGACGCCGAGACGTTCTACCGGGTGGTGAAGCGGGCGGCGGAGTCGCTCTCGGACCCACTCGAGCTCGTCTATCCCGGAGAGGTCCCCTACTTCGACAAGTACGACGAGTTCGTGCCCGAGGAGCTCATACGCAAGGGTTTCGCGTACGGCGTGCTCGACGTCGACGGGATGGTGAAGCGGGTGCTCGACTGGCCGGACGCCCCATCGAGCCAACAGGGTGGGTTCCTGCCCGGAACGAGCCATCGGCTCACGGGCGAGCCGAAGTCGTAGCAAGTGGACAAACGCAGTATGCACGCTTGGGGCCAATCGTCTAAGGTAGTTGACGCAAACGATACCGAAGGGGGAGAGCATGGCTCAGGGTGACAAGAAGGCGCAGGGCACGAAGAGCGTTCCCAAGGGCGCGCAGATGGCGGCATCGAGCCAGAGGATCATCGTGATAGCCGCGTTCGTGGCGACGCTCGTCGTGGTCTTCCTGCTCCAGTACGTGGCGAAGCTCGACACCACGACCACGTTCGTCATCGGCCTCGTGATGCTCGTGGCCATCGTCCTCATCGCGCTCTTCGTCATGACGACCGCGCGCAAGACCAAGATGAAGCTGGACGTCAAACAGACCTGCAACCCGATGCTGGAGAGGTTCAAGCAGACGGGTGACGTCGCGCGCTTCATGGCTGACTACGAGACGTGGATCTCCTACGACCACGACCCGAGCCTCGTCGCGCAGTTCACGCAGGCCACCGTCGACGCTCTGATCAACACCGGACACGAGAAGCAGGCGCGTCGTCAGCTCAAGCGCCTTGGCGAGGTCATCGGCACCGACCAGCGCTCGCAGCAGGAGTACGCGAACTACCGCAAGCAGTGCGAGAGCTGTTTCAAGAACATGCGTAAGACGCGCAGATAGGAAGTCAGAAAGTGTCAGGCAAGACCAACGCCACGACAATTGGCGAGCGCGAGTCCCGTCGCAACGCGTTCCTCTCGAGCACGGCGGGGCTCCTCCTGTTCGCAACCGCAAGCTGCCTGCTCTGGGGCTCGGCTTTCCCCTGCACCAAGATCGGTAACGTCCTCTTCGGAATCGGAAGTGGCGCCACGGCCTCACAGCTCCTTTTCGCAGGGGTGCGTTTCACCATCGCCGGATGTATGGTCATCGCCTTCATGAGCGTCAAGCGCGGACGTCCGCTCCTCCCCCGCGCGACCGACTGGAAGGCGATCTTCTGCCTGTCCCTCTTCCAGACCGTCCTCCAATACGGCCTCTTCTACCCTGGACTTTCCCGCTCCTCCGGGGTGGCGAGCTCGATCATCGAGGCTAGCGCCTCGTTCGTGGTCATCGTCCTCGCGGCACTCGTCTTCAGGCAGGAGAGGCTCACCTCGCGCAAGGTGCTCGGCTGCCTGGTAGGCTTCGCCGGCGTGCTGCTCGTGAACCTGAAGCCAGGTGGTTCGCTCAGCTTCAACCCCATCGGCGAGGGACTCGTCTTCCTCTCCACCATCGCGGCTGCCACGTCGAGCTGCCTCATTCGCGACTTCTCGGAAAGGCATGACCCCGTGCTCCTGAGCGGATGGCAGTTCCTCGTGGGAGGCGTGGTCCTGACCCTGGTTGGCCTCGCGATGGGAGGGCACCTCGCGCCATCGCGTCCGGCGGCGCTCGTGCTTCTCGCCTACATGGGCTTCATCTCCGCTGCTGCCTACACGATGTGGTCGATGCTCCTCTCGGCCAACCCGGTCTCGCGCGTCGCGGTGTTCGGCTTCATGAACCCCGTCTTCGGCGTGGTCCTCTCCGCCATCCTCCTGAACGAGACGTCCGCCCTGAACCCACTTCTTGCCGCGGTCGCGCTCATACTCGTCTCTGCGGGAATCGTGATCGTCAACAGGGGCCCCGCCAAGGTCGCCGGCAACGCCTAGCCCAGGGCGAACCTCCTCGCGACCGCACCTGCCGCGCGGTAGTGCGGCGGCCTGAGGTCGCGGTCCGCCTGCGGGAGCGCGTCCCTGATCGGAAGGTGCTGTGGGCAGTGCGCCTCGCACTTGCCGCAACGTACGCACTGGGTGGCGAAGGCCGGCTCCTTGCGCAGACTCACCACCTGCCAGTACTCCTTGCGGCCGACGGCCTTGCCCTCCGTGTACATCTCGTTCCAGCAGCGGAAGGCGCTGGGGATGTCGACCCCCTTGGGGCAGGGCATGCAGTAGCCGCACCCCGTGCAGCCGATGCGCATGCGCTCGTTCACGATCTCCTTCACCTGGTCGATCAGCCGCAGGTCCGCGTCCGAGACGCAGCCGACAGTGGCCTCGCTCGCGACGCGGCAGTTCTCCTCGACCATCGGGATGCTGTTCATGCCCGAGAGCACGCAGGTGACCTGCGGCTGGCTGTAGAGCCAGCGCAGAGCGAGCTCCGCGGGCGACCAGCCGTGGGCGTCGCGCGCGATGAGGTCGCGCGCCTCCCTGGGAAGGAGGTTCACGAGCTTGCCGCCACGGAGCGGCTCCATGATGATGACGGGAATGCCGCGCTTCGCCGCGGCGAGGAGTCCGGTCCTCCCCGCCTGGGAGTTCTCGTCCATGTAGTTGTACTGGATCTGGCAGAAGTCCCAGTCGTAGGCGTCGAGCACCTTGAGGAACATCTGCGTGTTGCCATGGAAGCTGAAGCCGATGTTGCGGATCTCGCCCGAGGCCTTCTTGCGCTCGATCCACTCGCGGATTCTGAGCCGCTCGAGCTTCTGCCAGGCGACCACGTCCGTGAGCATGTGCATGAGGTAGTAGTCCACGCGGTCGGTGCGCAGGCGGCGGAGCTCCTCCTGGAAGTAGCGCTCGATCGCGGCGGAGCTCCTGATGAGGTACTGCGGCAGCTTCGTGGCGATGTTGACGCGGTCGCGCGCGTGGTTGGACTCGAGGACCTCGCCCAGGAGCCCCTCGCTCCCGGGGTAGATGTAGGCCGTGTCGAAGTAGTTGACGCCCAGGTCGATCGCACGCATGATCTGGGCCTCTGCCTTGGGGTAGTCGATGCGGCCGCCACCCGGCCCGCCGGTGCGCTCGAAGCGCATGCAGCCAAAGCCAAGGAGCGAGAGCGGACTGCCGTTGCGGTCGTTTCGGTACTGCACGGGCTACTCCTTAAGAAGCCGCGCCTTGCACGCGGCAAGCTCGTCCTTCTCCCCTGCGGGAACCTCCGGGTAGTGCGGGTCCATGTCCTTGAGGACGTTCACCACAGCCTGGGACACCAGGTAGCGGGCGTGCCACTTCTGGTCCGCCGGCACAACGTACCACGGCGCGTGCTTGGTCGCGGTCGCGTTGATCGCGGCCTCGTAGGCAGACATATAGGCGTCCCAGTGCTCGCGCTCGGCCAGGTCGGACGCAGAGAACTTCCAGTTCTTGCTCTCGTCGTCGATGCGTGCGAGCAGGCGCTTGCGCTGCTCGTCCAGCCCGACGTTGAGGAAGATCTTGAGCACGTGATAGCCGTTCTGGTACAGGTGCTCCTCGAAGTCGCGGATCTGCCCGAATCTGCGCGAGAAGAACTCGTCCTCCGAGCAGTCGAGGCAACGCTTGGGCATGCGGTAGCCGTGCCAGAGGCCGTCCACGCGCACGACGAGCACGTCCTCGTAGTAGCTGCGGTTGAACAGCGCGATCTTGCCGCGCTCGGGCAGGCAGCGCGCCGCGCGCCACAGGTAGTCGTGCGCGAGCTCGCGCGCCGTGGGCTGCTTGAAGCCGTACACGTCGATACCCTGCGGGTTCATGCCGCTCATCACGTGGCGGATCGTGGAGTCCTTGCCGGCGGCGTCCATGGCCTGGAGCAGGATGACCAGCCCCTCTCGCCCGTCGGCGTAGAGCCTGTCCTGCAGCTCGCCCATCACGACGCGGTTCTCGTCCGTGAGCTCGGTGCACTTGGCGCGGTCGCCCTTGGTCATGTGCGCGGACGTGGGCGCGTCCGCGATCCGGAACGTGCGGTCGCCCGCATAGCGGCAGTCTTCGATCGTAAGTGTCATGCTTGGCCTCCCCTGCGTGTGCCGGCGCCGCCACGACGCCCGGCATAGGCAAAGTATAGGTTTGGTTTCGCGCGCGGCGCGCCACGCAATTGCCATGCGGTGGGGTACATACTGCACATGGCAGGCATGGCAGTGGCGCCATGCGACGCGCGACGCGAAGGGAGGCCCGCTTTGCCAAAGAGCGTGCTGATAAAGGACACCACGCGCGAGGAGCGCATCCAGATCGTGCGCAAGGGGCTCGACTGGTGCGGCGACGCGTCGTGCGAGCAGTGCTCCGGCTGCAGCATGGGCGTGGGGTCGATCGACGCGATGTACGCGCCGTACATCGACGGCAAGCTCGAGCTGGCCGAGGTCAACATGCTGCACGCGGCCAAGCGCTACACGCTGGGATAGCCGGGCGAGAGGGACGGCTCCCTCTGCCGGTGCCGCCGCGGACCGCATGCGCCGCGGGGGCGCGGCGCCTACTGCTTGAGGCAGAGGATGTCGAGCGGCTCGAGCGCGAACGGCAGCACCGTGCGGTAGCGGCACATCGCGCGCGAGAGCTCGCCCGCGGGCACCCAGACCTGCAGGTCGTCGTCCCAGCGCTCGAGCGGGCCCAGCTCGCACTCGCGCAGGGGCTCCCCCGGCGAGAGCACCTGCAGCGCGTCGCCCACGCGTGCCTTGTTGCGGCAGAGCAGCTCGGTCAGGAAGCCGGGCGCGGCCGCACCCCGGCCGTCGGCCGCGGCCACGGGGCGCGCGTCCTTCTCGACCGTGGCCACCATCAGGCGGTCGCGCTGGTACTCCACGCGGCCGGGGTTCTGCGTGGGGTTGCCATAGAAGAAGCCCGTGGAGTACGGGCGGTGGCTCACGGCGTCGAGCTCGCCCATCCAGGCGGACGCGGGCTCGCCGTCCAG
>QOUO01000009.1 GCA_003862195.1 Coriobacteriaceae bacterium
TCGCGCGGCACGCCAACGCGCTGGCGGAGCAGCTGCGCGACGGCCTGGTGGCCCTGGGATACGAGCCGTACGGCCACTCGGCCTCCAACCAGCAGTTCTTTGCGGTCACGGCCGAGCAGCAGGCCGCCTTTGAGCAGGCCGTGGGCTGCGAGACGTTCTACGTGCTGGACGACGGCCGCCGCGTCGTGCGCTTTGTCACCTCATGGGCGAACGAGGAGCAGGACGTCCGCGACCTCCTGGCCCTGGCAAGGCAGATCGCCTAGGCCGCGGCCGAGGTCGAAGCGTCGGTCGTGGTCGCGGTCGAGCTTGTGGCCATAGTGGAAGCCGAGCCCGAGCTCGCGGCTGTCGACTTCTGCGCGGCGGCCGCCACGAGCTTGGCGTAAGCCTTGCGCCCAGCCTTGGTGAGCGACGCGCCGTCGGACGAGAAGTACGCGTCGTGCCCGGCGGACGCCTTGTACCAGTCCACGACCGTCACGTTCTTGCGGCCCTTGGCCGCCGCCTTGATCGCAGCGTTGTTCGCCTTGGCGTACGCGGCCTGCGAGCGACCCGTCACCACATAGACCGTCACCTTTGATCCGATGGCGTCCAGGAGCTTGGCGATGTCCCTCTCGTCAAACGGGGAGCCGTCGTCCGGGTCCACCACCACGACGTCGCCCGCCGTACCGGCCTTTACGTAGGCCTTCCAGCTCTTGGCGCAGGCGTCCGCGTCGCGACCGGACGCGCAGTCGATCATGGCCTGCGGCATGAGGGCGCTGAGCTCCTTGGACGCGGCGGACGTGGTCGCGTCGCCCAGCACCACGGCGCTGTACGTGGTGTTCTGGCGCGTTGGCTTGACGTAGCCCGTGGTCTTGACGATGAGGTCGATCAGGTTCTGGGCGTACTGCGGGCGCAGGTGCGTGCCGTCGTCCCAGAACCAGTCGTCGTGCCCGGACGAGTAGGAGTACCAGTCGATCACGCCCACGCTCTTGTGCGCGTCGGCAAAGCTCTTGAGCAGGCTGTTGTTTGCGTCGCACCAGGCCTTGGGCACACGGTCGTTCACAAACCACAGCTTGCGCTTGGTGCCCACGGCCTTGTAGATGGCGTCGAGGTCGCTCTGTGTGATGGCACCGTTTGACCCGATGGAGAAGATTACCGTGTCGCCCACGACGCCCTTGGCGCTGTACGACTTGTACACGTCGAGCGCGGCCGAGGCCTGCCGTCCCACCTTGGCGTCGATGATCCCGTACGGGAAGGCCGCGTTGAAGGCGTCCTTTGCGCCGAGCGAGACGGAGTCGCCGATCATCACCACGTCGTACGTGCCGGACGTGAGCGGCTTGAGGAGCGTGGCCGAGCTCACGCGCTGCGCGCCGGGGGCGCCTCCCACGGCCGCCTGCGCGGGCACGAGCGCGAGGCCCAGCACCGCCACCAGGCACACGGCAGCCGGCAGCACCGCGCGCGGCGTGCGCGCGAGCGCGTGGCCCAGCGCGGCCAGGCGGCCCTGCGGGGCGGCGTCACGCTGGCGCTCGCGGGGGTTGCGGGCGGCGCCACGCGGGGCAGCGGCCCGACCGGACGTGCGAGGCGTGGCCTCGCGACGCATCGGGCGAGAAGGACGGCCCTCCCCCTGGCGACCCGCCGCGAACTCCGCGCGAGTCTCGGCTGCGGCCCTGGCCGCAGCCGCCGGTGTGACGGGCTTGGCGAGCGCGCGGAACCACTGCGCCACGCTCCCCTTGCGCAGCGGCTCCTCAACCAGGCGGTAGCTGAGCTCCGCCACCACGAGCACGAGCGCGAGCTCGAGCACGACCTGCCACGCGGGCAGCGCCGTGGTGGCGTTGCGCGGCTGCAGCAGCTCCACGATGGGATAGTGCCAGACGTAGATCGCAAACGAGCGCGAGCCCACCCACGCGAGCGGCTTGACGGAAAGCACGCGCTCCGTCACGGTGCCGTGGGGCACCAGGGCCGCGATGGCCACGGCGCTGATGGCCGAGCACAGCAGGATGCCGCCGTAGTACGAGAAGGACGAGTACCCCTCGGTCGTGACCATCAGCCAGAGCAGGGCCACCACGGAGCCCGCGGCCGCAAGCTCCGCCACCGGGCGCCGCCACGAGGGGCCGCCCTGCACGGACGCCTGGCTCTTCTCGCCAAACGGCCACACGAACGCGAGCAGGCTGCCCAACAGCAGGCTCTGACAGCGGGCGTCCGTGCCGTAGTAGGCGCGCGACGGGTCCGCCTGCGGCACGTAGAGCTTCGCCATCACGACGGCGGAGGCGATGGTGCCCAGCGCGAGGCCAGCCACGATTGCGGGGTGCCCGCCCAGCCGCGCGGCGATTGCCTGGGCACGGGGGCTGCGGACGGTGCCGCGCGCGGGGTCGCCGCGGGTGCCGCGTGCCTGCGCGCGCGTGCGCGAGGCCCTCATGGCGAGCAGCAGCACGACGGGCCACACGAGGTAGAACTGGAACTCGATCGCGAGCGACCAGAAGTGCGTGAGGGGCGAGGGCGCGCCCGCCGCCGCGAAGTACGACTCGTGCCGCAGGATCTTGGCCCAGTTGAGGAACATGAGGAGCGCTGGCACGATGTCCGGGCGCATCTTGGTGAGCAGCTGGTGGTTGAAGGCCGTGCAGACCGCAGCCGTCACGATAACGAAGGCGATGCACGTGGGCAGCAGGCGCTTGATGCGGCGCAGCCAGTAGGAGCCGAGGCGGATGGTGCCCGAGCGCGACAGCTCGGAGAGCAGCCCCGCCGTCGCAAGGTAGCCGGAAAGCACGAAGAGCACGGTCACGCCCAGCAGCCCGCCGCCGCACCAGCTGAGGCCCATGTGATAGAAGACGACGCCCAGCGCACAGATGGCTCGCAGGCCGTCGAGCGACGTCACGTAGCGCTTGCCCGACGCCGGGTGCTCCGGCTGGCGCTGCTGCGCCGGACGCTGCGGCGGCTGCGACCGCGCCGGACGCTGCGACTGTTGCGGACGCCTTGCCTGCTGCCTCGGCCTTGCCGAAGCGGCAAGGCGCGCCTCCCCGTTGGGTTGCGCCGGCCTGCCCTGCCTCGTGCTTCCGCCCGCCATGTGCCTACCTTCGCGTCACGCGCATGCAACTATCCACATACCATAAAACGAAGACATTCTAGCAGTCTAGTGGGCGCAATCCAGCAGGTCAGACGCGTTATGTGGAACAAGTTTCATGCAAAACGGCTCGCGCATGGCGCATGTGAGCACCGCATCGCCCAAAAGTCGCGATTGCAGCTCCCACCCCTCGAGCACCTCCGGGTGCTTGCGGGGGTCCACGGCGAGCCCCGTGCCCATGGCCTTGAGGATGGCCTCGCGACGGGTCCAGGCGCGCGCGTAGGCGATGCGTCCCTCGCGCGTGCTGCCGTCGCCTATGGCCGCGAGCTCGTCAGCGTCGTAGTACTTACGGGCCAGGAGTTCCTCCACGTGGCGGTAGCGGCCGGGAACCTCCTCCACGTCCACGCCGACGGCGGGTCCTCCCACGGAGCCCATGGCCAGCACCACGAGGCCGGCGTCGTTGGAGAGGTTGAACTCCGGCGCACCCGAAACGCTCGGCTTGCCGTACTCGCCCAGCGTGAGGTCCTCGTCCGCGCGCACGCCCAGCAGGTACCGCGCCAGCAGGCCCGTGCCCAGCGCCTCGAGCCGGCGCGCCTCGGGACCCATGTTCGCGCGCTCGCGATAGCGCGGTGCGATGACCTTTCTGCAGGCATCCTCGAGCCCCGCCAGCGTGGCGGTCTCGAGCACGTGCACCACGACCTTCTCCACCGTCTGCCCCCTCACGCGAGCGGAATGTCGCGCATCCAGCCCCAGCGCGGCTCCGCCGTCACACCGTACGCCTCGTACCAGAGCGCGAGCGGAACCGTGCGCACGCCGCGGTCCGCGCTGTCCATCACCATGCCGTCGCCCACGTAGAGTGCCACGTGCCCGTGGCGGAGCGCCGCGGGACTGTACGGGCAGCTGGGGACCGCCACGATCATGCCCACGCGCAGCTCGCCGGGATCGCTCAGCTTGCAGTGGCGCTCGTAGAGCTCGCGGGCGTCGCCCGCCTCGCGTCCCAGGCCGGACCACACGAAGACGTCCTCCACCCACGCGGCGCACGAGTCCGCCGCCGTCCACGGCATGCCCTTGGCGTGCGCGACCACGCTGCGCTGCCCGCGCGTCGCGTCCATCAGGCGCTCGGGCTCATGACCAGACGTCACGTTCAGCCGGCGCGCCTCGAGTCCGCGGTCGGCAAGGACGGCGTCCAGCCGTCGCACGCGCGGGTCCACAGGCCGGACCTCGTCGACGCGGGACATGCTCTTCTCGCCCACGTGCTAGCGGTAGCGCTTGGCGACCTCGATGAAGGCCGCCTTGCCGTCGACGTAGTCCTTGAAGGCGATCGTGGGATCCTGCCCGTGGAAGCTCGCGCACAGCCCGCACTGGTCGCAGTCCGCGATGCACGGGTACGTCTCCTTTATGTACCACAGGCGGTCCATGCGAGAAGAGCCCTCGATGCTGGGCGGTTCCTTTGCCATGGGTGCGACGCCTCCCCTAGTGGCCCTTGATGGACTCGAGGAACTCGCGGGCGCGCTCCGTCTTGGGATGGTCGAAGAACTCGTTGGGGTCGCCCTCCTCGAGGATCTGGCCGTCCGCCATGAACTCCACGCGGTCGGACACACGGCGCGCGAAGCTCATCTCGTGCGTCACGACGACCATGGTCATGCCCTCGCGCGCCAGGCCCACCATGACGTCGAGCACCTCGTTGATCATCTCGGGGTCGAGCGCGGACGTGGGCTCGTCGAAGAGCATGGCCTTGGGGTGCATCGCGAGCGAGCGGGCGATGGCCACGCGCTGCTGCTGGCCGCCGGAGAGCTGGGCCGGGACCTTCTTGGCCTGCTCGGCCACGCCGACGCGCCTGAGCAGCTCCATCGCCTCGGCCTCGGCCTCCTTGCGGTCGCGGTGCAGCACCTCGACGGGGCCCATGGTCACGTTGTCCAGGATCGTCTTGTGCGCGAAGAGGTTGAACGACTGGAACACCATGCCGATCTCCGCGCGGGTGGCGGCAAGCTCCTTGCCCTCCTGCGGGAGCGGCTTGCCGTCGATCAGGATCTCGCCGGAGTCGATGGTCTCGAGCCGGTTGATCGTGCGGCAGAGCGTGGACTTGCCGGAGCCGGAGGGGCCTATGAGCACGACCACCTCGCCCTTCTCGACCTTGAGGTTTATGTCCTTCAGCACGTGGAGATCGCCAAAGTGCTTCTGCACGTGGCGGAGCTCGATCATGGGCGTGCTATCCTGCTTGACTTCGGGCATTGCCTGCTCCATTCGAAAGATTGTGCCTGGGACGCGTCGGCGCTAGACGGGGTTCTCCTGCGCGCGCGTGACGACCTTGGTGCCGCTCTGGCGCGCCATGCGCACCGCGAGCTCGTTGATTGCGTAGTTGATGAGGATGTAGATGATCGCCACCACGAAGTACACGGAGACGAGCGAGTCGTAGTTGCTGATGAGGACCCTCGCGTTCTGCAGGAGGTCCGGGAAGCTCACGACGTACGCGACGGACGTGTCCTTCACGACGACGACCAGCTGCGAGATGAGCGACGGGATGACGTAGCGGATGGCCTGCGGCAGGATGATCTTGCGCAGCACCTTGCCCTCGGTCATGCCCAGCGAGAGCGCGGCCTCGCGCTGGCCCTTGGGCACGGCGTTGACGCCCGCGCGGAAGACCTCCGCGAGCACGCCCGACGCCGTGAGCGAGATGGGCAGCGTCAGCATCCAGAACGCGGGCATCTTTATGCCGTAGCTGGGGATGACCAGGAAGAAGAAGTAGATCAGCAGCAGCGACGGGATGCCCCTGAAGAAGTTGATGATCACGCGGAAGATGCCGCTCACGACGCGGTTCTTGCTGATGCGGCCGAACATGAACAGGATGCCCAGCGCCAGCGCGATGACGCCGGCCGTGACGGCGACCTCCGCCGTGCCCGCGAGGCCCTGGAGCAGGAAGCGCCAGGTGCTCCACTGGCCAAAGAAGTACCAGTAGCTCGCGTCGAACTGCCCCATCTGGTATAGCCTGAGCACGACCCACACGAGAATCGCCGCAATGGCGATGGACGAGATGATGGTGCCGACGAGGATCTTCCGCTTGGTCTTTGGTCCCGGTGCCTCGAAGAGCGCATCGCGCATCGAGACGCTTCCTGACGACGCGCTCATCTGAGGATCCTCACTCTCTTGTCGATGGCGTTACCCGCAAGGCCGATGAGGAACGCGGTTCCCGCGTAGAGAAGGGCGGACACCGCGAACGGCAGGATTCCGCCCACGGACATCGTGTTGATGTACGAGACGAGCCCCGTGAGCTCCTGCGGGTTGAGCGGCACCTGCGAGCCGATGGCCGTGGTGAGCATGACGGCGACCAGCAGGTTGGTCATGGGCAGCACGGCCGATCGCAGCGCCTGCGGGATGACGACCTGCCTCAGGATCTGGCCAAAGCTGAGCCCCAGCGAGCGCGCCGCCTCGATCTGGCCAACGCCGATCGTGTTGATGCCGCTCATGAAGTTCTCGGACCCAAACGACGCGGCGACCAGGATCGTGGTCACGATGACGCAGGTCATCTCGTTCCACACGATCCCCAGGTACGGGAAGGCGTAGTAGAAGATGATAAGAAGAGAAATCGTGGCGACGTTCCTGAACACCTGCACGTAGAAGTCACCAAGCCGGCGCAGAGGCGAGATGGGACACACACGCGCGATCGTGACCAGGAGCGCCAGGACCATCGCCCCCACAAACGAGACGACGGTCATCTCGAGCGTCGCGGCGTACGCCTTCACGTACATACCGCCATACGTCGAGAAGAGCTGCTGTAAGCTCATGCACACCTCCCGCAATAAGCGCGGAGGCCACCGTGCGTGCACGGAGGCCTCCTCGTAGCACTAGTCTGACTGTACCCTCATGCGGCGCGCGGCAACGCACCATCATCAGTGTTGGAACAGTCACGAAACGTGGTCGTCCCTAGTCCTCGATCGCGGGCGGCTTCGGGGCGGTCTTCTGGCCGATGCGGTCGCCCAGGCAGACCTTCCAGAGCTTCTCCCACACGCCGTCGTCCTCGACCTGCTGCAGCCAGGCGTTCACGAACTTTGCGGCGTCGGAGTCCTTGGGCAGGCCGATGCCGTAGTTGTCCTTCGGGCCGATGAGCTGCTTGAGCAGGCGGTACTTGCCTGGGTGCGAGATCATGGAGCCCATCTGCATGGTCTGGTCGATGATGTAGGCGTCAACGCGGTGCTGCTCGAGGGCGGCGCGCGCCTCCTCGTCGGTCTTGTACTGCTTCTGGACCGCCTTGGGCACCTCCTCCTTCACGATGCTCGGGCCGGTGGAGCCGGACTGGACGGCGACCTTCTTGCCCGCGAGGTCGTCCACGGTCTTGATGTCCGTGTTCGAGGCGAGCACGAGGATGCCCTGGCGCGAGGTGAAGTACGGACCCGCGAAGTCGATCAGCTTCTTGCGGTCATCGTTGATGCTGTACGTCGCGAAGACGGCGTCGACCTGGTCGTTCTGCAGCACGGACTCGCGCGTGTCGGACGTGACCTGCGTGAGCTCGGTCTTGGAGGAATCGCCCAGGATGTAGGCGGCGAGCAGCTGCGAGAGGCCTGCGTCGAAGCCGCGGAGCTTGTTGTCCTTCTCGTCCAGATAGCTGAAGAGCTCGGAGGTTTGGACGCCGCCGACGCGGAGCTTGCCGGCCTTCTTGACCTTGGACGCCCAGGTGTTCGCGCTGATGGTCGCGTCGTCGGCCTGCTTGGTGCTCTGCTTTATCAGCTTGTCGTACGCGTCCTGGTCCAGCTTGCCGGACGTCTTGGACGAGGAGGACGAGCTGCTGGAAGAGGAGCTGGAGCCGTTGGAGCCGCCGCATGCGGCGAGGCCGAGCGCCGCCGCCCCGCCAAAGCCAAGCGCGAGGGCCTGGCGCCTGCTGAACATTGCCTTGTCAAGGGGATTCTGGATTGCCATGTGGGTTCCTTCCTTTGGGATTCCCTCCGCCCGGTCCCTCCCAAGGTGCCGGGCAACGCACCTGCGCGGACGGCCCGCGCGACTTTGGTTGAATCCTAGCTGTTTGCTAGGAAATATGTCAACCTCGACCACGCCCCGCCAAAAGGCTGCTTTGAGCTGCCGCTCAGCGCGCTAACAGGTTCCTTCTACCCAGATTTGGCACGGTTCTTGCATATGCCGTTTGCCATAGGCGGTTATCGGCACCGCCGATAGCACTGGTGACGGACCCGTGGCGACAGCTGCCGTTCAGGCACCGCCGCGGCCCCGGAACTACAATGCAAAGGTCAAACGTGCTGTTCGTAAGGGGTTCAACCACATGCAGGGAACAGAGAAGTCGGCGGTCTTCTGTCCGCTGATACTTGGGTGTCTTGTCGCGCTCGTGCTCGTCACGCTCGGCTATGTCGTGCTCGACGGCGCGCTCCTCGCGCGTGCGTCCGCATCGGGCGAGAAGAACGGCTCCCCCGTGCGGCGGGCCCTTCGGCACGTGAGGCCCAGCGTGATCCTCTGGTCCCTCCCCTACCTGGGCATCCTCACCTTCCTCTATATATGGTGCGCCCGCGGGCTCTACTCCGGCGCCACGGGCTCGCTCGACGTGCCGCTCCGCGCCACGCTCGCCTGCGCCGCCGTCACGCTGCCGCACCTGCGCATCGTCTCCCTCGTGCGGAGCCGCCTGGGCGAGCGCGCCGCCTTCTGGGTGGGGCTCGTCGCGAACGTCGCCCTCATGGCGGTCGCCGTCAACTTCGCGCGCATCGCCCTCGAGTGCCCCTGGAACGCCGACTGGCAGGACATCGCCCTGCAGTTCGTGGCCATCGAGTACGTGATCGTCCTTCTCGGCTTCCTCACGCTCTTCTTCCTCTTCCAGTGTCGCGGCGGTGCCGTGGCCGTGGGCGTCCTGCTCATGCTCGTGCTGGGCATCGCGCAGTACTTCGTCTTCCTCTTCAAGGACGCCAACATCACGCCCGCCGACCTGCAGGCCATCGGCACCGCTGCCGAGGTCAGCGGCGGATACGTCTTCACGATCACGGCCGCCGTGGCCAAGGCGCTCGGCTACGCGGCGGCGGGCGTCGCCTGCGCCGCCTACCTCGCGCCGCTCGAGCTCCCCGCACGCGAGGCCGCTACCGAGCCCGTCCAGGCACCGCGCCACGCCGCTCCCACCGCCATGCCAGACGACAAGGGCACGGGCAAGGGCGCCGGCTCTGCCATCGGGCGCGCCCTCGAGCGCCCAGCCACCAGGCGCACGGCGCTCGGCCTCCTCAGCATGGGCGGCCTCGCGGCCTTCGTGACGATCCCCGGCTACGGGGCGGACTTTGGGGTCAGCCTCAACCACTGGAACTCGATGTACAGCACTTCTCGCCAGGGCTTCTTCCCCTGCTTCGTGAAGGAGTTCCAGGCCCGCCTCATCCCCGTGCCCGCCAACTACAACGAGCAGGACGCCAAGTCGGTCGAGAAGGACCTGGTGTCCCAGTACGCAAAGCGCCTCGGAACGGGCGCATCCTCTGACTCGGGCACCGCGCGCAAGGCGGCCGTGGCCCAGTTCAAGAAGAAGCGGCCGACCGTGGTCGTGATCATGAACGAGTCGTTCTCGGACCTCTCCGTGTACAAGAGCATCAGCGCCGCCGGCTACGCGGGCCCCACGTTCGTGAAGACGGGCCTCACCAACGCGCTGCTGCGCGGCGACTCCTACACCTCCATCTTTGGCGGCGGCACCTGCAACTCGGAGTTCGAGGCGCTGTGCGGCGTCAACCTGCACTACCTGGGCGCCAACAAGTACCCCTACACGCAGTGGGACTTCACCAAGGTGCCGTGCATGCCGCGCCAGTTTGCGGCCCTCGGCTACAAGACGTACGCCATCCATCCCAACGAGGCCACCAACTGGGACCGCAAGCGCGTGTACGAGCAGATGGGCTTCGACAGGTTCTACTCCATCACGGACTTCGTGGGCGCCCAGACCTACCACAACGGCTACGTGAGCGACCGTGCCACGTACCAGAAGATCCTCACCCTGCTCAAGAGGGGCTCCACGCCGGAGTTCATCCACACCGTCACGATGCAGAACCACGGGCCCTTCACCACGGGCACCATCCCCACGGCGGACGAGCTCGACTACGAGCCCGAGGGCGCCAGCGCCTCCGATAACTTCATGCTGAACGAGTACCTGTCCTGCGCCACGGAGTCCGACCGCGCCATCGAGTGGTTCCTGGGCGAGGTCGGCAAGCTCGACCGTCCCGTGGCGGTGCTCTTCTTTGGCGACCACCAGCCCAAGCCCGCGAGCCCCTACGCGACCCTGGGATACGAGGACGAGTCCTCCATCCAGATCGCGGAGCGCATGTACCACACAACGTACTTCATGTGGGCCAACTACGACGTGGCCGGCAGCGACCAGACGAGCGAGACCGAGGACCTGCCCGTGAGCGCCCTGGGAGACGAGCTCATGTACCGCATCGGCGCGCCCATCAGCCGGCGCCAGAAGGCCAACCTCGCCTCCCGCAAGAGCCTGCCCATACTGAGCCTCATCGGCTACCAGGACGCCAAGGGCAACTGGCACGAGTTCACGGACGCGGACGACGAGACCATCGCCTCGCCCAGCCAGACCAAGAACGCCAGCGCGGCCAGGCACATGGACAGCATGATGGCCTACGTCAACTACCTCAGGTTCGGCAGCATCGTCAACTAGGGCCGGCTCGGCTAGGGCCGCCACACGTCCGCGGCAAGGCGCATGCGGCTCCCGTCGCGCTCGAGCACGCCGTCGTCCTCCATGCGTCCCAGCTCGCGCGACATCGCGCTCCTGTTGGCGCCTATGAACTGCGCGAGCGCCGTCTGCGACATGGGCACGCGCGCCCAGCCCTCCGCATCCGTGGGCTGCTCGCGCAGGAACACGATCAGGCGGTCGCGCAGGCTCTTCTGCCCCAGGATCCTGACCTTGCGGTTGAGGAACACGCTCTGCGTCGACACGATGCGCAGCAGGTTGCCCAGGAGCCTCACCTCGGGCCCCGTTGGCGACTCCGCCTCCCAGAGCGGCCGCACGTCCAGCAGCACTACCTCTGACCTGCACATCGCCACGAGCTCGATGGGGCTCGACTCCACCTCCGCGCAGGCGAAGGCCGCACCAAAGACGTCGCCCACCGTGAAGCGCCTCACGCTCACGTGGTCGTAGCGCTCGCTGTCGAACGAGCCCTCCACCTCGCCTGACATGGGGATTCCCACCAGGCGGAACGGCTCGCCAAACGGCTGGATCACGTCATCGCGCTCGAAGGTGTGGCACCGGCCCCTCATCAGGCCGAGCATGCGCGGGATCTCCTCGCGCGCGATCCCCCTAAAGAGCGGCCCCGCCGCCAGCGTGTCGATGCAGTGCTCGTAGCGCCTCCGCGCGTCCATCCTGCCTCCAGCCCGCGCCGCCAAGGACGGCGCCACGTTCTTCTCGCCCGCGTGAGCCGCCCGCGGCTACATCCTGATTGCACCAAAACGTTGCCATTGCAACACCTCGAATGTAGCCGTAGCGGAACAAAAGCGCAAGCCGCGTCATGGGTACATTACGCATTGGTAAGCCGCACGCCCGGCGCCGCGGGACGCCCGCTCGGGAGCACTAGACTTTCCACGTCGCCGTCGCGACGCACACGATCAAGGCTGGCCCGTCCGGCGGGCCGAGGCAGAAAAGAGGGCCCATGCAGGGCAACAAGAATATGGACGAGAAGAACGAGGGTCTTGGCTCGGAGCCGCGGGCCCAGGTGCCCGTGTACCAGCGCGGACCCGTCATCATGCGCGGCAAGATGGTGCCCAAGGACACCACGAACCAGCACCTCCTGACCCCCAGCGCGGACACGTCGTGGCTGCACACTGACCCGTGGCGCGTGCTGCGCATCCAGGCGGAGTTCGTGGACGGCTTTGGCGCACTGGCGGAGATCGGCCCCGCCGTGACGATCTTTGGCTCGGCCCGGACCAGTCGCGACGACCCCTACTACGTGGCCGCGCGCAAATGCGGGCAGCTGGTGGCGCAGCAGGGCGTCGCTGTCATCACAGGCGGCGGGCCCGGCATCATGGAGGCCGCGAACCGCGGCGCCACGGAGATGGGCGGCAGCTCCGTGGGCCTGGGCATCGAGCTCCCCCACGAGCAGGCGCTCAACGAGTGGGTCAACCTGGGCATGAACTTCCGCTACTTCTTCGTGCGCAAGACCATGTTCATGAAGTACTCGTCGGGCTCGATCATCTTCCCGGGCGGCTTTGGCACCCTGGACGAGGCCTTTGAGGAGCTTACGCTGGTGCAGACGGGCAAGTCGCCCAAGGTGCCCATCGCGCTGTTTGGCCGCAGCTACTGGGAGGGGCTGTTCGACTGGCTGCGCGACTCCATGCTGGCCGACGGCAACATCTCCGCCGAGGACCTGAAGCTGTTCAAGATCACGGACGACCCCGTGGAGGCCGCGAGCATCGCGCTGAGCCAGCTCGAGGGCGCGTAGGGCGGAATGACGCGAAGCAAACGCCAGGGCGGCATCGCAAAACGTGATTTGCGATGCCGCCCTCTTTTGCATTTGCGCAGGTAATCAGCATGAGACACCAAATCGCACATCGCGTTTTGCAATCTTGGGCCACCACCCGTGTCAGCCTCGCTCGGTCACGACAACGTGGACGCTGCCGTCATACGGCACACCGTCAAACGTCACGTGCACCTTCGCACGGCCGCAACCGAACTCCTCGCGCACGTCCCATGGGAAGGGCGCGTACGCACCGCCTGGACGGTCCGTCGCGCATATGGTCGCATCGTACTCGTATCGCTTGCGCACGGTTGCCTCATTTTTTCCGATAAAGTCGAGAACGATGCTAAACGGCAGGTGATGCACACGTTCTAGACATAGAATGTGATGTCACCATCGAAATACTCCGACCAGTAGTCGCATATCGTTCTATGGTTTAACGCTATGAAGCTCATTACATACGAAAGTTCGTGCTTGCTCAGGCCACTTCCGTTACTCGCGAGTTGACAGCCACCAGAACGCGTCAGCCAAATCTTCGTTCCGTTCCGCGTAGGTTTCCCACGAGAGACATGAACATGCACCGGCTCGCCATTTTCAGCTGTCCAAAAATATATAGTGAACCCTCTGAACGAAAAGAGCTTAGGCATACGACTGCGATTCCTCGTAAGCTAGGTGCATGATGAGAGGTGCATTATCGTGCACGAACTGGTCAAGGTCAGAAAGCTCCTTCTCCGTAAACCCCTCTACACCAGTCCATTCATATGAAGGCAAAATGCATCTCGCCGAGTCGAAGCCACCTTCGACTGGCCGTTCCACGGAAACCTTCACGGTATTGTCGGGCAGGATGTTCGAGAACGCGACCACCGTCCCGTCGCGCAGCTCAGCATAATCAAAATACATGTGTGCCTCCCCTCGATGGAATCATACCCACGAGACGCGACCGCGCCAAGATGCGTTTTGTTCGCGGCTAACATTGCACGACACGACAGATTCTTCCGAGATACCAAATCCGTTTCTGGAAGACCCATCGTTTTGCAAACCCGCAGGTAGACGAGTTGACCCCCGGATACCAGAAACTTTTCTGGAATCCGGGGGCCTCAATCGCGATGTCGGTCGCCATGCAGCGCCAACCGGGGACGCTGCCGTCAGCCGCAGCGGCGTCTACACCAGAAGCGACGCACCCACGAGGCCGGCGTCCTCCCCGCACGTCGCCTCGCAGAAGAGCAGCGCGTCCGGGTCGAGCACGTAGCCCTTCGCCTTCTGGTACACCTGGTCGAGAAACGCGGGGTTCTTGAGCGCGACCGAGCCGCCAAAGACGAAGACGTCCGGGTCCACAACCGCGTTGATGTTGTTGACGCCGCGCGCAAGGCACTCCGCCGCATGGTCAATCACGGCCAGCGCGTCCGCGTTGCCGGCGTCTGCCAGCGCGAACACCGCGGGCGCCGTCACCTCGCGACCCATGCGCTCGCTCGCCATGCGCGCGATGGCCGTGCCCGAGCTCTGGTCCTCCAGCGCGCCGGGGTTCATGCCCGGGCGCGCCACCGGCGCGTCGCACACGATCATGTTGAAGACCTCGGTCGCGAGCGAGTGCGCCCCGCCCACGATCTTGCCGTCCTGCACGTACGCGGCGCCCACGCCCGTCGAGACGGTGATGTACACCACGGACGAGAAGTTCCTGCCCGCGCCCACGAGGGCCTCTGCCAGCCCCGCAACGTTGGCGTCGTTGTTGAGGTGACACGGGTGGTCGCAGCGCCTCCGGAAGAAGTCGGCCACAGGGAAGCCCTCCCAGCCGGGGAGGTTGGGCGGGGTCAGGATCTGGCCCTTCTCGAAGTCGAGCGGCCCGGGGCAGCCGATGCCGATGCCCTCGTAGTCGAGCCCCCACCCCTCGATGGCGTCCACGAGCCTGCCGAGGTTCTCCTCGGGACCCGCGCTGTGCACGTTGGGGAAGGCCGTCCTCTTGAGGATGTTGCACTTCTCGTCCA
Source organism: Coriobacteriaceae bacterium (assembly GCA_003862195.1). Taxonomy (GTDB): domain Bacteria; phylum Actinomycetota; class Coriobacteriia; order Coriobacteriales; family Atopobiaceae; genus Parafannyhessea. The sequence goes on from QOUO01000009.1 coordinate 14,433, forward strand.
GGGCGGCCACGCGAAGCTGCGTCCCGCCGATGTCGATGCCGATGCGCACGGTCATGGTGCGCTCCTCTCGTCAAATCGTTGCCACGCCCGCGCGACGCTAGCCCTCCGGCCAGCTCACGACGAGCTCCATGTCGCCCTCGAAGTCGAGGTCGCCGGAGCCGGCCGGCGCCACAAAGTGGGAGCCGAGCCTCAGGTCCCAGCTGCCCGCCGGCGTCGTGACCTTGCCGCCCTCGCCGTGCACCACGGACACGCACACGAAGTCGTGCGTCTGCGGCACGCGCGCCGGGGAGCCTTCGGCCACGCGCACGCGCTCCACCTCGAAGTTGGGGCACGTTCCCAGCACGGTCACGCCGTCCTTCTCGGGCGCCGTGACGTCGCCGCTCTTGGGGAGCGGCAGGCTGAAGTCGACCACGTCGAGCGTCTGCGGAATGTGCAGCTCGCGCTTGGTGCCGTCCGCCTGGACGCGGTCGTAGTCGTACACGCGGTACGTGACGTCGCTCGACTGCTGGGTCTCGAGCACCACGGTGCCCGCCTGGATGGCGTGGATGGTGCCCGGCTCGATCATGAAGAAGTCGCCGCGCTTGATGGGCACGCTGTACAGGAGGTCGTCCCAGCGACCCTCCTCCACCATCTTGGCAAACTCCGCGCGGTCGTGCGCGCGCTGGCCGACCACGATCGTGGCGCCTGGCTTGCAGTCCAGCACGTACCAGCACTCGCGCTTGCCCAGGCTGCCGTTCTCGTGCTCGGCGGCGTAGGCGTCGTCCGGGTGCACCTGCACGGAGAGGTTCTGGCGCGCGTCCAGGATCTTGATGAGCAGCGGGAAGCGGTCGCCCTTGGCGTCGCCAAAAAGCTCGTGCTCGTCCTGCCACAGCTCGCTCAGGGTGCGGCCGTCGTACGGGCCGCCCTCGATGGTGCAGTCGCCGTTGGGGTGCGCGCTGATGGCCCAGCACTCCCCCACGTCGCCGTCGGGGATGTCATAGCCGTACTCGTCGTGCAGGTAGCGGCCGCCCCAGATCTTGTTGTGGAACACCGGCTTCGGGAAGAGGAGCGGCTGAGCCCCCGTGGCCTCGTTCTTCTCCATTGATGGTCCTTTCCGTCGCGGGACGCGGCGCGCGCCGGTCCCTCGCCTTTGTCTGATGGTATCATCCGCGATTCCGCCGCCTCCCACAACGCATTTCCAGATGCGTAGGAGAGAAGAACACGGGCGCCCAGCTGGTGGACGCCCGTGTTCGGAGGTTCTTCCTGGTGGGAGGCGCGGTGCCTTGCCGGCGAAGCGCTACTTCTGCGCGGCCGCGAGCTTCTGGTAGACGTCCACGAGGTCCTCGGCCATGATGCGGACGGTCTCCGCCTGCATCAGCTGGTCCTCGGCGTGCACCAGGAGCAGCGGCACCTTGGTGGAGCCCATCTTCTGGGCGTCCTCCTGCAGGAGTCCCATGTGGACCTTGTGGCCCTCGAGGTAGGTCTGCTTCCCCTCCTCGATGAGGGACTTGGCCGTCTCGAAGTCACCGGCCTTGGCCTTCTGGATCGCGTCGATGAAGTTCGACTTCGCACAACCAACGGTCGAGATGATCTGGAAGCAGGCCTCCTCCATGTCGGGCTCCTGCTGCTCGTCCTTCTCCTCTGCCATGTACTAGCCCTCCTCGATGGCCTTCTGGGCGTCGGCCAGGATCTTCTTGGCGTTCATGCGGCCGTAGTCGGCCATCGCGATGACGCGCACGGGGGTCTTGCCCTCCGCCGCCTCCTTGGCGTCGCCCAGTGCGTACTTGATCTGGGGACCGAGCATGAGGACGTCGTAGTCCTTCACGTCGTCCAGCGCGGGGCCGAGCGGCTCGGCGTCGATCGTGGCGTCGATGCCCTGTGCCTGGGCCTCCTTGCGCATCTTCTGGACGAGCAGGCTCGTGGACATACCGGCGTTGCAGGCAAGCAGGATCTTCATGTCTACCATTTCCTTTCTTGGAACGGCGGGGCCTTCTTCGGCTCCCATATCACACGTTAGGACAAATGGGGGGGTGAGGCACCCCGTGACACCGCCACGAGGTGCCTCACAAAGGGGGAATGGGAAGTCGACGTCAGGAACGCTAGGCGGTCTGAGCCGCTGCCTTTGCATCCGCGTCCTTCTCGGCCTGCTCGGCGAGCTCCATCTGCTTCTTCTGAGCGCGCTCGGAGACCTTCATGAACGGCAGGTAGATGAGCATGCCGAGTGCGAACTCGATGACCTGCCAGATGATGGCCACGACGCCGGCGGTGCCACCGCCAACGGCGAGGAAGCCGGAGATGAAGACCGGGGTCGTCCAGGGAACCATGACGACGCAGGGAGCGAGGATGTGGGCGCAGGTGAGGGCGTAGGTGAGGCCGATGAACAGATCGGGGATGAGGACGAACGGGATCATGAGCGGCAGGTTGTAGACGATCGGGTAGCCGTAGATGACAGGCTCGTTGATGTTGAAGATGCCAGGCAGGACGGCAAGCTTTGCGATGTCCTTGGAGGCCTTGCTCTTGGAGAACAGGAAGGTGTCGGCGAGGAGCATCAGGGTGCAGCCGGAGCCGCCGATGAGGGCGAAGGTATTGATGATCTGCATGTTCATGTAGTGATCGGCAGGAATGGTCTGGCCGGCGGCGTACATGGCCATGTTCTCGGTGATGAGGATGGTGAGGATAGGCTCAGCAAGGACGCCAGAGATCGTGGACTGGTGAATGCCGAGGCAGAAGAGCAGGTTGGCGAGCGTGTAGACCAGGATGATGAACCAAGGACCGGCGTTCACGAAGCCCTTGAGGGGCGCGGCGATGCAGGTGTTGATGAGCGTCATGAGGTCGGTCGCCCAGAGGGCGTGGAGAAGTGCGGCGACGACGCCGAAGATGGTCAGCGTGATGAGCATCGGGAACATGGTGTTGAACGTGTCAGCGACCGCGGGCGGGATGCCCTCGCCGAGGTTCACGCGCAGCTTCTCGTTGTTGGACAGCTTGATGAAGATGGTGGTGGCGACAAGGCCGATGATGATGGCGCCGAACAGGCCGTTGGTGCCGGTGTAGGTCTTGGAGAAGGCGCCGGAGACGTTGTCGGAGCCGACGCTGGTGAGCTGGTAGCCCTTGGGGGCGACCTTCTTGGCGATGGTGTCGTACTTGACAGTCTTGGTCTTGGTGGTGTCAGAGGTGCTGGTGTAGGTGAGCTCGGTGATGTCGGAGATGCTTGCGGTGGCGCTGCTCAGGGTCTGCGGCATCATGATGCAGAGCGCTGCGATGCCGACAACGACGCACGCGATGGCGTTCTTGAAGCGCTTGTTGCGTGCCAGGCAGTAGCCGATGATGCCGGCGAGCATGATGGTCGCGACGTTCAGCGTGCCCTGGGTGATCGCGTTGCCCCAGTACTGGGCGTTCGCCAGTGCGTCGCCCGTCAGGAACAGCGGGAAGACGACGTTGTTAATCAGGACGGCAATGCCTGCCAGAATGTAGATCGGCATGACCGTGGCAAAGCCATCGCGCAGCGAACGCAGGTGAACCTGGTTGCCGATCTTGGCGGAGACTTCTGAGAACTTGTCTAGGAAGCTCTGCTTCTCCTCTGCTACTTCTTCTGCCATGATTCCTCCTCGCGGGGAAGCTCCCGCATATTCACAGGCACGGGACGCCTTGCCCATGCCTTACTACCTACTAGGACTCGAAGATCGTGTGGGTAGTCGCGACTCGACGCAGCCAGTCCGCGCTCTTCTTGTAGTGGCGGCTGTAGTTGTCGTCGAGGTTGACCTCCACGAATCCGTAGCGGTTCTTGAAGGCGTTCGACCAGGACCAGTTGTCGATGACCGCCCAGTAGTGGTAGCCACGGCACTTCGCGCCGTCCTGGATTGCCTTCGCGATCCACTTCAGGTGGTCGCGCACGAACTCGACGCGGTAGTCGTCCTGGATCGTGCCGGTGGCGTCCTTGCTGGCGTTCTCGCCCTGGATGCCGATGCCGTTCTCGGAGACGTACCACTCGAGGTCGGGGTAGTTCTCCTTCATGGTCATCGCGAAGTCGCAGATGCCCTTGGGGTAGATCTCCCAGCCGCGGCTCTTGTTCATCACTGCGTCGGGCCAGACATACTCCTCCGCGAACACGGGGTTGCCGAACTCGTCCGTCTTCTTGGACGGGGCCTGCACCCTGGCCGGGTGGTAGTAGTTGAAGCCAAGCCAGTCGACGGGACCCTGCTTGATGACCTCCGCGTCGCCGGGACGCTGGCCAAGGTCGATCTTGGCGCGGTCGAGGTCGTCCAGGATGTCCTGGGGGAACTCGCCCTTCGTCACGAGGTCGAGCCACCAGCGGTTGTCGACGCCGTCGACCACGCGAACCGCCTCGAGGTCTGCCTCGCTCGGGTTCTCCTTGGTGTAGGGCGGCGTGAAGCAGTTGATGAGGCCGATCTTGGCGTCCTTGCGTACGGTGCCCGCGGCCTGCGCGAGCCTGAACTCGTGCACCGCGAGGGAGTGCGCCAGCGAGATGCCGTACTGCACGCGGCGCGCCTCGGCGAAGTCGTGATGGAACGGGTACCACACGGCGTTGGTGAAGCGCTGCTGCGGCTCCACGATCGGCTCGTTGAAGGTGAACCAGTTCTTGATCTCCTGGCCAAACTCGTCGAAGGCCGCGCGGGCGTAGTTGGCGTACGCCTCGATGACCTCGCGGTTCTCCCAGCCTCCACGGTCGAACAGGTAGGACGGCATGTCAAAGTGGTACAGGTTCACGAAGACGTCGATGCCGGCAGCCTTGAAGGCCGAGAAGAGCGCGTGGTAATAGTCGGCACCCGCCTGGTTGAGCTTGCCGTTCTTGTCCATGAGGCGGCTCCACTGGATGGAGGTCCTCACGGAGTCGAGGCCGAGGTCCTTGAAGATCTTGATGTCCTCGTCGCGACGGCGCGTGAAGTCGTTGCCGGCGTAGGAGCCCACGAGGTTGTAGAAGCCCGTGATGTCCTCGTTGCTCCAGCGGTCCCAAAGGTTCGGCAGCTTGCCGTAGGCCTGCCAGGCACCCTCCGTCTGGGGGCCGGACATGGCCGCACCCAGGAAGAAGTCCTTAGGAAGCTGGGTCGGAAGCTCTTCTCCGCTCATCTTCATCACTTCCCCTTCTGTCGTTTGCTCGCGTATTAATTGACATGTCTTTTATCACGTCAATCTATGTCTTCCATAAATCCTACACGGGAACGATTTTTACGCAAGACCCGTTTTTGGAAACAGGCCGAGCGGTATATATATGTCCTTGAGCGGTAAAAGACATGTCTTCTGCTATACTTTATGTTGCTAGTCGAAGGGAGCAGGGCATGCTGAAGTACGAAGCGGTGATCAACGACATCACCGACAAGATTGCGTCGGGCGTCTACAAGCCAAACGACAAGATCCCGACCACGATGGAGCTCTGCGACCAGTACGGCGTGAGCAAGATCACCATCAAGAAGGCCATGAACGAGCTCGAGAACCGCGGGCTCGTGGCGCGGCGGCGCGGCTCGGGCACCTTTGTTAAGAGCCTGACGCCGTCCAACCTGCCCACGAACGAGTTCATGAGCAAGTCCGCACAGATGCAGGGCTTCACGCGCGAGCACGACAACCGCGAGGGGGGCACCGTCAGCTCCGTGGTGTACGAGTTCACCGTGGAGCACCCGGACGCCGAGGTGGCCAAGAAGCTCTCCATCAACCCGGACGAGTTTGTGTACCGCATCTGCCGCGTGCGCTGCCTCGACGGCGTGCCCCTGGTGATCGAGCACACGTGGATGCCCATCAACCTCATCCCCGACCTGAGGATGAAGAACCTTGAGGGCTCGATCTACGGCTACATAGAGGACACGCTCAAGCTCAAGATCTCGAGCGCGCACCGCGCGATCAGGGCGGTCATCGTTCCCGACGACGAGCTGGAGAAGCTCGATGTACCCAAGGGGAGCCCGGCCCTCGAGGTGAACCAGGTGGGCTTTCTGGACGACGGCGTCGCCTTCGAGTATTCGGTTTCGCGCCACGTGCGGGACTACACGTTCTTCTCGGTGTCGACGCACTAGGGTGCGGGGCTGCTACGCGAGCGGCGTCATCTGCCTGGGAAGGCCGCCGTCGAGCGCGATGGGCTCCGCCGGCCCCACGAGCGGGCGCACGTAGCGCTCGAACTCAGCGGTGACGCCCATACCATCGGGCGCAATCCACGCGCTCGGGACGGGCTTGACCTGGTTGGCGACCTCGCTCACGTCCACGGTGCGGTAGCGCACGGCGTAGGGGTCGTCCTGCGTGCGCTCGAGCGAGCACATGATGCCCGTGGCGCCCTCGAGCGCCTCGCGCACGCCCATGCGCCCCAGCTCGAAGGCCTCGTCCAGGTCGGTCTTGCTGGCACAGTGGCTGCCGCAGCGCTGCAGCGTGGAGAGCTCCACCGCGCGCGTCTTGCAGCCCAGGCGCGCCTTCACGAGCGCGGCGAGGTAGCGGCTCGCGCCGGAGAGCTGCGCCAGGTGGCCAAACTCGTCCGTGCCGGTGCCGGGGGCGACGGTGCCCTCCGCCACGAGGCGCCCGTCCGGGGTGCGCACCCCCTCCGACGTCGCGACCACGACGGTGTTCTTCTCGGCGAGAAGTGCCTCGATCCTTGCTATGAGCGCGTCGGCCTCGATGGGGACCTCGGGCAGGAGCACGAGGTCCGGGTGGGCGAGGCAGGCCGAACCCGCGAGCCAGCCGGCGTCGCGGCCCATGATCTCCACGAAGGTGACGCTCTTGAGGTCGTACACGTCCGCGTCGCGCGCGACCTCGCTCACGGCCGTCGCCACGAGGCGGGCGGCGCTGCCGTAGCCGGGCGTGTGGTCAATCTGCACGAGGTCGTTGTCGATGGTCTTGGGCACGCCCACGAAGCGGACGTCGCTCCCCTCCCGGGCACCGTAGCGCGCGAGCTTGGCGATGGTGTCCATAGAGTCGTTACCGCCGATGTAGAGCACGGCCGAGACGCCCGCGGCCTCGACGCGCTCGAGCGCGCGGGCGAAGAACTCCGGGTCGGCCTCGGGATCGGGCAGCTTGAAGCGGCAGCTGCCCAGCCAGCTGGCGGGCGTGTCGCGCAGGAGCCGGAGCGCGTCCTCGTTGGGGACGGCCTCCGCGAGGTCCACGGTGCGACCGTCGAGGAAGCCCTGGATGCCGAAGCGCATGCCGACGGGACGCACGTTCTTCTCGCCCGCGCCCGCTATGACGCCGGCGAGGCTCGCGTTGATGGCGCAGGTGGGGCCGCCCGACTGTCCGACGAGGATGCGCTTCTGCTGGGACATGACTCTCCTAACGTTGTGGTTGGCACGAGTATAGCGCGGCGGGGGCGGCGGCCGTCGGCTGGCGGCGCGCGTTGGCGCGCGGCCGAAGTGGGTAGAAGGCAGGTAACTTATGGTGGCCGCGGGAGCGGCGGTTTGGAGGAAGCATGCTGAAGGACGTGAAGGTTGGCCCGTACCTGGCGCCGATGCCGGTGCTGATGATCGCGACGTACGACGACGATGGCACCGTCGACGTGATGAACATGGCGTGGGGCGGCATCTGCGACACGGACAAGGTGGCGCTCAACATTGGAGCGCGGCACAAGACGTCCAAGAACATCGCCAAGCGCAAGGCGTTCACGATCTCCGTGGCCGACGAGGCGCACGTGCGCGAGGCAGACTACTTTGGCATCGCCTCGGGCAACACCGTGGCAGACAAGTTCGAGCGCAGCGGCCTCACCGCGAGGAAGAGCTCGCGCGTGGACGCGCCGGTGATCGAGGAGTTCCCGCTGACGCTGGAGTGCGAGGTCGTGGAGGACGACGAGGTCGTGAGCGGGCACCGCGTGGTCGGCAAGATCGTGGGCGTTCTGGCGGACGACTCCGTGCTGGACGCGGACGGCAAGCCCGACATCTCCAAGCTGCGCCCGCTGACGTTTGACACGTTCCACAGCGGCTACTACGCGCTGGGCGAGAAGGTCGGCCAGGCGTGGAGCGACGGCAAGGCGCTGGGCGAGTAGGCCCCGCCGCGGGCCGGGCTGCCCCTACCGGATGGATGCCCCCAGCTCGCGGGCCTGCGGCACGTCCGTGACGGCAGACGCGTCCAGGTCGTCCGTGTGGAGCAGCACGGCGGTGCCCAGGTTGCGCCAGCCCATGCGGAGCATGAGGTAGTCGAAGTGCGCCAGCAGCTGCGCGGGATGCGCGCCGCCCGCCGCAACCAGGAGCGCTCCCGAGCGGCCGTTGCCGTGGAGCTCGTCCGGATCGCACTCCGCGAGCGCCCAGAGCCGGTCGAACGCGTTCTTGAGCAGGCCGCTGTACGACCAGAAGAAGAGCGGCGTCGCGAGCACCACCACGTCGCAGGCGCGGTACGCCGCGTACACGCGCGCCATGTCGTCGCGCTGCGTGCAGGGGTGGGCCGGGTCCGCCCCGCCGTGCAGGCAGCCCACGCAGCAGTGGATGTCAAGATCGCGCAGGTCAAGCACCTCGACGGAGTTGCCCGCGCCGCGCGCGCCGGCGCAGAACGAGTCGATCATCCTCTGGGTAAAGCCACGCGGGCGAGAAGAGCCGTTCAACACCAGTATGCGCGCCATGCTACCTCCCGGGTTCGCCGTCCTCGACAGGCCCATTGTCGCCGATGCCGGCTGCGTCCGCCACCACGACGCCCTCGCGGCCTCGCCACTGCGCGGGGACGTCGCCCGCGGTCACGAGCGTGGCGGCCTCGAGCGGCGCGTACGTGATGAGGCTGCGCTTGCCCAGCTTGCTCGCGTCCGCCAGCACGTAGGGGCGGGCGCAGCGCGCGAGCGCGGCGGACTTGACGGCCGCCTCGCCGCGGTCCTGCACCGTGAAGCCCGCCTCGGCCGTGACGCCGTTGGTGCCCCAGAAGCCGAGCGTGAAGTTGTAGCGCGCGATGGCCTCCGTCGTGTCCGGGCCGCTCAGGGCCTTGGTCGCGTCCACGAGCTCGCCGCCGAGCACGATCACGCGCAGGCCCTTGGCCGCAAGCACGAGCGCCGTCGACACTGAGTTGGTGGCAAACGCCGCGCGCGTGGGCGCGAGCAGGGACGCGAGCGCCTCGACCGTGGAGCCCGCGTCCAGGTACACGAAGTCGTCCGGACCCACGAGCGTGGCCGCGAGCCGGCAGATCGCGTCCTTCTCGCCCGCGTGGAGGCCATAGCGGTCGGGCAGCGTGAGGTCGCGCGTGAGGTGCGCGCGCTCCAGCGCCATGGCGCCGCCGTGGACCTTCACCAGGCGGTGCGCCTCGTGAAGGCGGTCGAGGTCGCGGCGGATGGTGGATTCCGACGTGCCGAGCTCGGTCGCGAGGTCGGACACCGTCGCGACGCCGCGCTCCCCCACCAGCGCCGCGATGCGCGCCTGGCGCTCGTGCGCGAGCACTAGCGCTCCTCGGGGTAGACCACGCCCCAGCTGCGGCGCACCTTGGTCATGACGTCCATCACGTCGGAGGCGTAGCCCAGCAGGGCCGCCTTGCTCGCGTCGCCGGCCACGGCGGACTCGAGGTCGGCCATCTCGTAGCAGAGCGCGTAGCCCTCCACGCCGGCGCGGACCTCCTCGCGGTGGCCGTCGGCCGTCCAGACGATGGTCGCCCGGTCCGCGCGCGGGTAGTCCATAACCTCGATGTAGCAGCGGTCGAAGCTGAGGACCGCGCGCTTGGGCTGCTTGGAGTGGAGCGTGAGGCTCACCACGCCCAGCTGGCCCTGCGCGTTGCGGCACACGATGCCGCCGGCCTCGTCCACGCCAGTCTTAGCGAGGTTGCCCAGGCTCACGACCTCGGTGGGCGCGCCGTCCATGAAGAGCCGCATGAGCGAGAGCGCGTACACGCCGATGTCGAGCATGGCGCCGCCCGCGAGGTTGATGTTATAGAAGCGGTTGGTGAGGTCGCCGTACTCCTTGTAGCTGCCAAAGTTGAGCTGCGCCAGGTTCATGCGGCCAAACTCGCCGGCGCGCACGCGGCGCAGGAGCTCCTGGTAGAGGGGCATGTGCAGGATCGTGGTGGCGTCCATCAGCACCACGTGGTTGCGGCTGGCAAGCTCGCGCGCCTCCGCAAGCTCCTCGGAGTTGAGGGTGATGCTCTTCTCGCACAGGACGTTCTTGCCGGCCGCCAGGGCGCCGCGCAGGTAGCGGATGTGCGTGTTGTGCGGCGTGGTGATGTAGACGGCGTCCACGGCGGGGTCCGCATAGAGCTCCTCCGCGCTCTGGTACACGCGCTCGACGCCGTAGCGCTGGGCAAACGCCTCCGCCTTGGAGCGCGTGCGGTTGGCCACGCCGTGGATGCGGCGGCCGGCCAGCGCCATGGACTGCGCCATCTGGTTGGCGATCACGCCGCAGCCGATGACGGCCCACGTGAGCTGTGGCGCCGTAAAGACGTCCGTCGGAAACGGCTGGTCTGCCACGGCGGCAAACGCCTCGCTCGCTGCCACGGCCGCGTCGCGCGGACCCGGTGCCGCGTCCTTCTTGCCTGCGTTGACCTGCGGCGTTGCCGCCTGCTGCGTAGCCTCTGACATGGCTCCGCCCTTCTGGCGCACCTGTGCGCCTCTGCTCGATAGTGCTCGAAACTGCTCTCCACTGCTTAGTATTGCGCGTTTTTGCACATTTGCAAGCATTTTCGCGCAAACGGGCGAGAAGAACATCCCGCGTGGCCCTACGCCTCGGCCGGCGACGCTAGCATGGTGGCTGAAAGACGCCGCCGGGGATGGGAGTGGCCATGCTACAGCTCGACGTGGACGGGACCGAAGTAATCCTCTGGACGCCGGAGCCGGCGCCCGCGGAGGCGCTGCCCGTCGTCTACCTGCACGAGTTCAAGGGCGACGGCCGCGACGTGTGGGAGGCGTGCCAGACGCTGGGCTGCCCGCCGTTCGCGCTCGCCGTCATACCCACGCCCGACTGGGATGACGCGCTCAGCCCCTGGCCCGCACCGCCGACGTTCAAGGGCGCGCAGCCCTACGCGGGCGAGGCCACGGCGCAGCTCGACTCCCTCACCGGCCGCGTGATGCCCGCCGTCGAAGAGGCGCTGCAACCGGCGCGGCCGTCCCTCTCCGCGCTTGCGGGCTATTCCCTTGCGGGTCTCTTTGCGGCGTGGGCGCCGTTCGTGACGGACGCGTTCCCACGCGTGGCGTCCGTCTCCGGCTCGCTCTGGTACCCGGACTTCGCGGAGTTCGCCCGCGCGCACGAGCCGGCGTCCACCCTGGAGCGCGCGTACTTCTCCGTTGGTGACCGCGAGGCCAAGACCCGCAACGCCTACCTGCGCACGGTGGAGGACCGCACGCGCGAGGTCGAGCGCACGATCGCGGCGCGCGGCGTCCAGACCACCTTCGAGCTCAACCCCGGCAACCACTTCACCGACGAGGCGGGACGCACGGCACGGGGCATCGCCTGGCTGCTCTCCTGAGGCTGACTGCCCCGTGGCAGCCCCGCCCTCGCAATCTTGGGCAAGCGGTGCGACCCGTGTTAAATCCCGTTTGCGCGGCGCCATGCCACTGCCGCACCCGCGGGCGGCTGCTAGACTCTTCCCACCACACCACGCAGCCGGAAGGAAGGCCAAAGCCGTGACCACCAACGCAAGCAGCGCGCCCCTCGTGAGGCCCGCCACGCCCGCGGACGCGGACGCCGTCATCGCGTTCTACGACGACCTGATCGACGAGATCGGCAGCCTCCCCACGGCCCCCAACTGGGAGAAGGGCGTCTATCCCACCCACGACTACCTGCGCGAGTGCATCGCCGCTGGCGAGTTCTTCGTGGCAGAGCTGCCGGACGCCCCGGCCCCTGCGGACGAGAAGGGCACTCCCCGCCTAGCCGGCGCCTGCCTGCTGCGCCTGGGACAGGACGAGGAGTACGACCGCATCCCCTGGAAGGTAGCTGCAAGCCCGGACCAGATCCTGGTCGTGCACCTGATCGCGAGCGCCACCTGGGCGGCCGGCCGCGGCGTCGGGCGCGCGCTCCTGGACCACGCCTGCGACGAGGCCCGCCGCCACGGCTGCACCGTCGTGCGCCTGGACACGCTCACCACCAACACGCCGGCCCAGCACCTGTACGAGCGCTACGGCTTCGACCGCCTGGGCAACTTCGACCTCACCTACCCCACCACGGGCACGATGCCCCTCGTCATCTACGAACTCGGGGTGTAGGAGCGGGCCTTGCGGGCCACGGTTTGGCCCCAAAGCCCAGTGTTCAGGAACCAATGCCGCCATGGCACCGCCGCAGCCGCAAAAGTCCCTCAGATATGCACGTCTTCCTGCGGAATGTTACAATTCACCCAGGCATTTACCCGTCGGCGGGAATTTTTGCACCACCTACCGACAAGTCGAAGCCAGATGAATGTGTACTCGATAGGAGGACATCCACATATGAAGCGAGAAGTCATCACCCTCAAGAGCAAGGCCCTGGGCAAGGATGCCCACGTCATCGTCTACGGCGAGAAGGGCTACCCCATCGTCGCGTTCCAGACTCAGGACAAGAAGGCGACCGAGCTCGAGGACGAGGGCATGGTCGACACGCTGGCCGAGTACCTCGACGGCGGAAAGGTCCAGCTCTTCTCGGTCGATAACTTTGACGAGGACAGCTGGTCCAAGCTCGACGGCGACAACGCCGAGCGCGCCCAGCGCCAGGAGGCCTACTTCCGCTTCGTGACGGACGAGCTGCTGCCCCGCGTGCACGAGGTCAACGGCTCCAACCTGCGCCCGATCGCGTTTGGCTGCTCCATGGGCGCCGTCCACGCCGCGATCGCGCTGTTCCGCCGCCCGGACCTCTTCCAGGGCTGCATGGCGCTTTCCGGCATCTACCACTCCGGCTACTTCTTTGGCGACTGGATGGACTCCACGCTGTACGACAACGACCTGCTGGCCTTTCTGCCCAACATGCCCGAGGACCACCCCTACGTCCAGACCTACCGCAACCGCTCGATCCTGTTCTGCTGCGGCCAGGGCGAGGGCGACGAGTTTGCGCAGGACGAGCGCCTGGTGGGCGAGCAGCTCACGCGCCTGGGCGTCGACCACTGGTGCGACTACTGGGGCGCGGACGTCACGCACGACTGGTACTGGTGGAAGAAGCAGATGACGTACTTCCTGCCCTTCGTCCTGGAGGACGTGCAGAAGGAGGTTGCAAAGGAGCCCGTCGCGCCGTACGTTGCGCCGGCAAAGTCCGCCAAGCCCGCAGCCAAGGCAAAGGCAGCCGAGAAGGTCGAGGCTCCCAAGGCAGCAGCCAAGCCTGCTGCCGCGGCAAAGCCCGCGAAGCCGGCAGCCAAGCCCGCCGCAAAGGCAACCGCAAAGAAGGCCGAGCCCAAGGCCGCTCCTGCCGCCAAGTCCGCTGCTGCTCCCAAGGCCACCGCGAAGAAGGCCGCCCCTGCCAAGAAGGCGGAGCCCGCAGCCAAGGCCGCTCCCGTGAAGAAGGCCGCAACCAAGCCCGCCGCCAAGGCCGCTCCCGCAAAGCCGGCCGCGACCAAGAAGGCCGAGCCCAAGGCCGCCGCACCTGTTAAGAAGGCGGCTCCTGCCAAGAAGGCTCCCGCAGCCCCCAAGGCCGCTGCCGTGAAGGCAGAGCCCAAGGCGGCCGAGAAGGCCACCTCCGCACCTGCCGCCAAGAAGCCTGCAGCCAAGGCAACCACGGCAAAGCCTGCCGCCAAGCCCGCTGCAGCCAAGCCTGCCGCAAAGGCAACCGCAACCAAGGCTGCCACCAAGCCGGCTGCTAAGGCACCTGCCAAGAAGGCCGAGCCCGCCAAGGCCGAGGCGCCCAAGGCCACCGCAGCCAAGAAGCCGGCCGATGCCCACAAGGCAACCGCAAAGCCCGCCGCCACCAAGGCGACCGTCGCAAAGGCAACTGCCACCAAGGCTGCTTCCAAGACCACCAAGACCAGCGTGAGGTCCTCCCGCAAGAAGACCCGCTAGTCCGCAATCCGCGGTAGCAAGCAAGATCTGTTCCGAGCCCCACGCCTCGTCCAAAGGCGCGGGGCTCGTTCTTCTCGCCCGCAGTATCACCTGGCGCGGCACGTCCTTCTCGCCCGCGTCCCTTCTTTCCGCCAGGTCACACGCCCGCAACGCGGCACTGCTATCATCGTCGCAACCGCCTCGCGCGGAGCGACCGCCAGACAACCGCCAGATTGGAGCAGCGTGAACTTCGTATTTGTATCGCCGCAGTTCCCCCACACGTACTGGCAGTTCTGCGACCGCCTGCACAGGAACGGCGCCAACGTCCTGGGCATTGGCGACACGCCGTACGACCAGCTTGACCAGCGCCTCAAGGACGCGCTCACGGAGTACTACTGGGTGCCGAACCTGGGCGACTACGCCAGCGTCTTCAAGGCGGTCGCGTTCTTTAGCTACAAGTACGGCAAGGTCGACTGGATCGAGTCGAACAACGAGTACTGGCTCGCGCAGGACGCGGCGCTGCGCACGGACTTCAACGTCACCACGGGCCCCGGGCGCGAGCGGATGCTCTCGCTCCAGAGCAAGGCGGACATGAAGCTGGGCTACGCGCGGGCCGGCGTCGCGACGGCGCGGCAGGTGCGGCTCACCACGCTGGAGGACGCGCTGCGCTTTGTGGAGGGCGAGGGCGGCGTGGGCTGGCCCGTGTTCGCAAAGCCGGAGCGCGGCGTGGGGTCGGCCGGCGCGCAAAAGGTATGTGACAGGCGGGGGCTCGAGGCGCTGCTCGCGCGCATGGATGGCACCCCCTACGTGCTCGAGGAGTACGTGACGGGCGACATCTGCAGCTACGACGCCATACTCGACTCGCGCGGCCTGCCACTTTTCGAGAACATGGAGGAGTTCCCGCCCTCCATGGCGCGCATCGCCAAGGAGGGGCTCGACCTCTGGTACTGCTCGCTCCCCACCGTCGACCCGATCCTGCGGCAGCTGGGTCGCGCCACGGCGTTTGCCATGGGGCTCAGGAGCCGCTTCGTGCACCTGGAGTTCTTCCGGCTCGACCGTGACCGGCCGGGCCTGGGCGCCAAGGGCGACTACGTGGGACTCGAGGTCAACAGCCGCCCGCCCGGGGGCTACACGCCGGACATGATGAACTTTGCCCACTCCACGGACGTCTACCAAATCTGGGCGGACATGGTGACCTGCGACCGCCGCGTGGTGCCGGAGTCCCAGGACCGCTACTTTTGCGTGTACGCCGGCCGGCGCGACGGCCACGCCTACGCCCACTCGCACCAGGACGTGCTCGCGCGCTACGGCGACGCCATCGTCATGTGCGAGCGCATGCCCGACGCGCTCTCCAACGACATGGGCAACCAGATGTACACGGCCCGCTTCAAGACGGCGAGCGAGAAGGACGACTTCGTGCGCTTTGTGCAGGAGCGCGCGCAGCAAGGCTAGGCCGGCAGACGACCGCAACACGAACCGGGCCACGGCCCACGGACGCAAGGAGGAACCATGCAGGTACGTCGCGCGGAGGAGAAGGACATCCCCAAGATCATGGACCTGCTGGTCCAGGTGTGCAACGTCCACGCGGACGGCAGGCCCGACCTCTTTATCCACGGCGCCACCAAGTACACGGCCGACGAGCTTGCCCGGATGGTCCACGACGACGAGCGGCCGATCTTTGTGGCGGACGGTGGCCCCAACGAGGGCGTGCTGGGCTACGCGTTCTGTGTGCGCAAGGACTGGGGCGGCAACAACACCCCGGACATCACGATGCTCTACATCGACGACATCTGCGTGGACGAGCAGGCCCGCGGCAGGCACGTGGGAACCGCGATCTACAACCACGTGATCGACTTCGCGCGCCGCGAGGGCTTCCACAACGTCACGCTCAACGTCTGGAGCTGCAACCCCACCGCGCAGAAGTTCTACCAGGCCATGGGCATGGTGCCCCAGAAGGTCACGATGGAGCAGGTCCTCGACCAGTAACCAAAGTAGCTAAGGCCAGGAAGAACGCCCAGGGGGAGAAGGACACTAGGCCTTCCTGGGACGGTGACCCTTCATGGTCGCCTCGAGCATGGTGTGCAGCGCCTCGCGCACGTTTGGGGCGAGGCGCACGTACATCTGCAGGTACTGCTCCTCGGTCGCGCGAATCTCGTAGTCGCGCCCGCGCGTGCCGGCGGGCTCGCCCTCGTACCCCAGGATGTCGTTGGGCGTGCAGCGCAGCAGCCGCGCGAGGTTCAGAACGTGGTCGGCACCCATCTCCACGCGGCCCGTCTCCCACGAGCTGACGGCCTTGGGGCTCACGCCGAGCGTATCCGCAATCTGCCGCTGGCTCATGCCGGCGGCATCCCTG
This sequence comes from Coriobacteriaceae bacterium, assembly GCA_003862195.1. Classification (GTDB taxonomy): domain Bacteria; phylum Actinomycetota; class Coriobacteriia; order Coriobacteriales; family Atopobiaceae; genus Parafannyhessea. The sequence goes on from QOUO01000009.1 coordinate 30,575, forward strand.
CACGCACGCAGGTTGTTCTGGTGCCTTGCGCCTTTGGCTTTAGCACTGTCGACGCTGTCGCTCACGGGTGCCGACGCCCCTCCCCTCGAGCTCCGTGCATGGAAACGGTCCGAGCAGCGTGCCTCGTCCTTCTCCCAGAACGAAGCCCTGGTCTCGCAGAACGAGTGCTGTTTCACGAATCCTATTCTCAAGAGACGCGAGCGCCGCACGTCTAGCGTCGCTAGCTTCAAAAGCAAATAAAACCTAGAATCTATTCTCACGAGACATATGGCTGCCAAGTCTCGTGCAGAATCCACTGCCATCCATCCCGACGCACGAAGGGAACCGCCATGAGCACCAACGGAGCCGACGAGCGACCGTTCAACGAGCCCAAGCCGGAGGACATATTCCTCCTCCAGGACGACGGCAGGGTCGTCACCTACACGGAGCTGTGCGAGCTCGCGGGCGAGCGGCCCGAGTCCGAGGCCGACCTCGACTGGGTCATGGTGGACCAGAACGCCATACCGTTCATGCTGGACCTGCCCAAGAAGCAGAAGGAGTAGCCGCTAGCGGCGCCGTTTCCCGCGGCGCCGGCGCCGCAACGCGGCCGGCGGCCTGGCCCACGGCCCGCCCCATGCAAAGGCTTCGTGTTCTTCTCGCCCCGTGACGCATCGCCGGGGCGTGGTTGGCTATCGTTTTTGACTATTACCAACCATGCACGCAACGCAACACGGGAGGCCGCGCATGCAGCTCCAACAGCTCCGCTACGTCATAGCGATCGCCGAGATGGGTTCCATGAACTCCGTAGCGCGCAAGCTCTTCATATCGCAGTCGAGCCTGTCCGTCGCCGTGAAGGAGCTCGAGGGCGAGCTTGGCATCAGGATCTTCAACCGCTCGAGCAAGGGCATCAGCCTCACCTCGGACGGGGTGGAGTTCCTGGGCTACGCGCGCCAGGTGGTCGAGCAGGCGGACCTGCTGCGCGAGCACTACACGGAGCGCAACTCGTCGCAGCGGCGGATGTCCGTCTCCACGCAGCACTACGCGTTTGCCGTGCGCGCGTTCATCAGCTTCCTGCAGAGCTGGAGCGACCGCTCGTGCGACTTCAGCCTGCACGAGACGCGCACGAGCGAGATCATCGACGACGTGCGCACGTTCCGGAGCGACATCGGCATCCTCTACCTGAGCCACTACAACGAGACCGTGATCCGCCGCCGCCTGGAAGAGGGCTCGCTCGTGTTCACGTCGCTCTTCAAGGCGCGGCCGCACGCCTTTGTGCGCGACGGCCACCCGCTGGCGTCCAAGCCCTCCGTCACGGTGGACGACCTGGCCGGCTACATGCGCTACGACTTTGAGCAGGGGCCCGAGGGCTCGCTCTACCTCTCCGAGGAGCCGCTGAGCGAGCTGGCCCACACGCGCCGCGTGACCGTGAGCGACCGCGCCACCATGACGGGCATCCTCAGCCACTGCGACGGCTACCTCATCTCCACGGGCGTGCGCTCGGACGAGATGTTCAACGGCATCACGTCCGTCCCCATCGAGACCGACGAGGTCATGAACGTGGGCTACATCGTGCACAGCCAGCGCCGCCTGAGCGAGCTCGCGCGCGCCTACGTCCGCGAGCTTGAGAAGCTCATCGTGAGCTTTGACGAGCCCGAGGACATCGTGCCCAGCCGCGCCGCGCTCAAGGGCGTGGGCGCCATCGGTCAGGACGCGCGCTAGGTGCCGGGCGAGAAGGACGCGGCGCCCGTGGCCGCGGGCGTGGGCCAGGGTGCAGCCGGAGCCGCCGGCGCCGACCCGTTTGCCCCGCTCGAGCTTGGCCGCCGCGGCGGCACTGGCAGCGCCCGCCTGCGTCTGCGCAACCGCTTTGTGCTCGCACCCATGGCGAGCGCCCGCGCGGAGACCGATGGCAGCGTGAGCGAGCGGCTGGTCGACCACTACGCCGAGCGCGCGGCCGGCGGGTACTGGGGCCTGGTCGAGTGCGGCCACCACTTCGTGAGCGCGGACGGCAGGGCCACAGCGCGCCAGGCTGGCATCGCGAGCGACGACTGCGTGGACGGACTCGCACGCGAGGCCGCGGCCGTGCACCAGCACGACACACCCGTGTTCGTGCAGATAAGCCACGCCGGCTCGGCCACGAGCTGGTGCCTCACGCGGGAGCAGGCGCTATCCCCCAGCGGCATCAACTGCCCGGGCGCCAAGGTGGGCCACCCCCTCCCCCGTCCCATGGACGCGGACGACATCGCCCGCGTGGTGGAGGCCTTTGGCCAGGCAGCCCGTCGCGCGCGCCTGGCCGGCTTCGACGGCGTGGAGCTCCACGCTGCCCACGGCTACCTGCTGGACCAGTTCCTCTCGCCCCTCACCAACCACCGCATGGACGCCTACGGCGGCCCGCTCGAGAACCGCCTCCGCATCACGCTCGAGGCGCTCGACGCTGTGCGCGCGGAGGCCGCAGGCATGGTCGTCTCCGTCCGGCTCGGCGGCTGCGACTACCTGCCGGGCGGCACTACCGTGGCGGACGCGTGCGAAGCGGCCGTCCTTCTCGCCCGGCATGGCGCAGACATGATCTCCGTCTCCGGCGGGATGTGCTACTACACGCGGCGGAACACGCTGGAGCCGGGCTGGTTCGCGGGCGTGTCGACCCCCGTGCGGCAGGCGCTCGCCGCGGCGGGGCTCGACGCACCGGTCATGCTCGCGGGCGGCATCCGCAGCGTGGACGACGCGCGTCGGCTCATGGCGCGGGGCGCATGCGGCCTCGTGGGCATCGGGCGGCCAGCTCTCAACAACCCGCGCTGGGCGCGGCGCAACCTCAAGCCACCCGCAAGCCAGTCCGCGCACTAGCCGTCGAGCGAGAAGGACCGCAACCCCAGCCGCAAGACAACCGCTAACATGGAAGGCCCGCGGGGCAGCGGCCCCGCACCCGCACCCAAACCAGAAAGTTGCAACGCATGTCAGACAGCATGAGACCGGACGAGGTTCCCGAGGTAGACGTGGCCGTGGCGGACGAGGGTCCCAACGGCCAGGGGTCGCTGGGCAGGCTCGTACCCTGGCCCGACGACGAGAGCTACGCCAACATCGACCCAGAGGACGCGCTCGAGCTCTTCCTGGGCTGGGTGGAGTCGCGCGGCATCACGCTGTGGGACCACCAGGAGGAGGCACTCCTGGACATCGCCTCCGGCGACCACGTGATCCTGGGCACGCCCACGGGCTCCGGCAAGTCCATGGTCGCACTGGGCATGTGCTTCATCTCCATCTGCACGGATCGCCGCGCCTACTACACCGCGCCCATAAAGGCCCTGGTGAGCGAGAAGTTCTTCAACCTCGTGGAGCTCTTCGGCCGCGAGAACGTAGGTATGATCACGGGCGACGTAACGCTCAATGCCGACGCGCCGGTCATCTGCTGCACGGCCGAGATTCTGGCCAACCAGGCGCTGCGCGAGGGCGCCAATGCCGACGTGGGCTGCGTCGCGATGGACGAGTTCCACTACTATGGCGACCGCGACCGCGGCTGGGCCTGGCAGGTGCCCCTGCTCACGCTGCCGCACGCGCAGTTCCTACTCATGAGCGCCACCCTGGGCGACACCACGGACATCGCGGCGTCGCTCGAGCGCATGACGGAGCGCCCCGTTGACACGATCGCCAACGCGCCGCGCCCCGTCCCCCTCACGTACCGCTACGTGGACACCGCGCTCGAGCAGACCGTCAAGATCGCGCTGGACGCGGGCGAGGCGCCGCTCTACATCGTGCACTTCTCCCAGGAGGCCGCCGTCAAGAGCGCATCGGCCCTCGCGAGCTTTGGCGTGTCCAGCAAGGAGCAGCGCGCCCGCATCAAGGAGGCCATCGCGGGCACGCGCTTCACCACCACGTTTGGCAAGACGCTCCGCCGCCTGCTGCTCACGGGCGTGGGCGTGCACCACGCCGGCATGCTGCCGCGCTACCGCCTTCTGGTGGAGAAGCTCGCGCAACAGGGGCTGCTGCCCGTCATCTGCGGCACGGACACCCTGGGCGTGGGCATCAACGTGCCCATCCACACCGTCATCCTCACGGCGCTGTCCAAGTTCGACGGCCGCCGCATGCGCCACCTCAACGCGCGCGAGTTCCACCAGATCGCCGGGCGCGCTGGCCGCGCGGGCTTCGATACTGAGGGCGTCGTGATCGCGGAAGCCACGGAGTACGACATCGAGAACGCGCGCGCCCTGGCCAAGGCCGGCGGCGACCCCAAGAAGGCCCGCAAGATCAAGACCAAGCAGCCTCCCAAGGGCTTCGTGGGCTGGAAGGAGGCCACGTTCCAGAAGCTGATCGAGGCGGAGCCGGAAAAGCTGCGCCCGCGCATGCGTGTGAGCCACTCCATGGTGCTGGCCGAGGTCGAGCAGGGCGGGGACGCCTTCGCGCGCGTGCACCAGCTGATTGCGGATTCCGCCCAGCCGGACGACGAGAAGCTCCGCCTGGACACCCGCGCCAACGAGGTGTTCGCGACCCTGATGGACGCGGGCGTCGTCGTGCGCGACGTGGCCGAGGACGGCACGGCCTCCTACTCCGCCACGGTCGACCTGCCGGAGGACTTCGCGCTCGACCAGCCGCTCTCCCCCTTCCTGCTCGCGGCGCTCGAGCTGCTCGACCCCCAGAGCGATACCTACGCCCTCGACCTCATCTCCATGGTGGAGTCCACGCTCGAGGACCCGCCCCAGATCCTGCGCGCGCTCGAGCGCCAGGCGCGCGACGTCGCGATGGCCCAGATGAAGGCCGACGGCGTCGAGTACGACGAGAGGATCGAGCGCATCCAGGACGTGACCTATCCCAAGCCGCTGGAGGAGCTGCTCTCCGCGGCGTTCGAGCGCTACTGCGAGAAGGTCCCCTGGGCGCGCGACTACGAGCTCAGCTGCAAGTCCATCCTGCGCGACATGGTCGAGACGGCCTCGGACTTCAAGGGCTACGTGCAGCGCTGCGGCATCGCACGCTCCGAGGGCCTGCTGCTGCGCTACCTGTCCGACGCCTACCGCGTGCTCTCGCGCACCGTGCCGGAGGACAAGCTGGACGACCGCCTGCGCGACATCGTCGCGTGGCTCGGCCTCGTCGTGCGCACCGTCGACTCCAGCCTCGTGGACGAGTGGTCTGCCGCCGGCACCGCCGCGCCCGACGCCCCCGCCGCGCCCACGGACGCGCACGAGGTCGTGCACGACCGCCGCGGCCTCACGCTGCTGGTCAGGAACGCGCTCTTCTCGCGCGTGCGCCTTGCCGCCATTGGCGACACGGAGCGCCTCGGCGCGATCGACGCGGACTGGGGCTGGCGCCAGGCGCGCTGGTCGCAGGCGCTCGACGCCTACCGCGAGGCCCACGACGACATCCTCTTGGACGCGGACGCCCGCTCCTCCGCCTTCCTCTCCATCGACGAGTCGGACGAGAAGGGCGACTCCCATGGCCGCCACGTCTGGCATGTGCGCCAGATGTTCCACGACCCGGACGACGACCGCGACTTTGGCATCTCCGCCGACGTGGACCTCGACGCCACGCAGGAGGAGGGCGAGGCCGTGTTCAGCCGCTACCAGGTGGGCTTTGCGGAGGACCTGCAGGCGAGCGAGGCCGGCGCGTAGCCGCACCTGGTCGTACCAGGCCCGCGGCGCCCAGCGTCACCGTCGCGCAACCGGTTCCCATGTGCCACGCATGGATACCGTGAAAACGCGACGCAAGGATTCCGTTTCCCATGCGTTTGGGCCGACGGTTCCCTTGCGCCACGCATGGGAACCGGACGAAAAACGGCCGTTTTCGGCCCAAACGCAAGGATTCTGCCCTTGCCGACGCATGGATTCCGGAACCCTTGCGTGCAAAAAACGCGGTTCCCATGCGTCATGCATGGGAACCGCCCATCAATCGCTTCTCTATTCCTCAGACACCGCTGCCGCGGCCCATCGTGCCCCTAATGCACGAGCCCGATGCCTCGCAGGATCCCCCAAATCAGACCCACGCCCAGCACCAGCAGCACGGGCAGCGTCAGAAGACCCAGGAGCACAAGGCCCACGACCAGGAAGCCATACAGCAGCCATCCCAGAACGCGGAGCCCAAACCCTATGAGCTTGATCATGAGCCACAGGAACCCCGCGGCCACCAGGCAGCTCATCAGACTGGCCATCCCTCACACCTCCAAGTCACGCGGACGGCACCGTGCCGCCCACTGCGAAAGAGATACCCATTCTACAGGGCCGCCAACGCCATCCGCACGCGCGCGCCAATCCACCACAACGCCCCCATTCGCCCCAGCCGGCGGCTTGCGCTAGCATTGGTCCGTAAAACACGCGAATGGAGGACACGATGGACCAGAACGACAGGGCACTCGTCGACAAGCTCAAGGCCGAGCTCGCGCAGCAGGGCCGCAAGACCGCCTTTGCGGAGGACGCCGCGCCTGCAGCGCCCAACGCGACCGATGCCGCGGCAACCGCGCAGGTCACGAGCTCGTCCGACCCCACGGCCAACCTCAATGCGCAGGCTTCCGCGGGCGAGAAGGACGCGGCCTCGGAGGCTGACTTCCTCTCGGCCATGAACGCCTTCCGCCGGGCCAAAGCCTCGGGCGACCACGACGCCATCGCGGCCGCGGAGCGTCACCTGCAGGAGGTCGTCCGCCAGGAGATGCGCGACGTCGAGGGCTGCGAGGAGGCCAGGTAGCCGTAGCCGCTCCTAGTGGCAGCCGCAGCCCTCGCCGTGCTCGTGGTCGCCGTGCCCGCAGCCGCCATGCCCGCCGTGGCCGCAGCCATCGCCATGCTCGTGGCCGCCACAGGTCACGCCGTCAAACTGCGGCAGCGTGCCCGCCAGGAAGGCCCGCATGGCCTCGTCCGCGGAGCCCTCCGCGCCCGGGTACACCTTGATGCCGGCACCCGCGAGCGCGTTCATGGCGCCGCCGCCGATGCCGCCGCAAATCAGCACGTCGACGCCGCCCTGGGCGAGCAGCCCCGCGAGCGCGCCGTGCGAGACGCCGTTCGAGCCCACCACGGAGGACGAGGTCACCTTGCCGGCCTCCACGTCGTACACCTTGAACTGCTCGGTCCTTCCAAAGTGCTGGAAGACCTGTCCGTCCTGATAGGTAACCGCAACCCTCATGATCTTCTCCCCTTTGTCCTGGGGCCAGCCGCGCAGGGGGTTCGCGGCGGCGGGATGGAACTCGACGTCCCCACCGCTCACCACAAGGCGCTTCCCGTTCACCACGGCGTCGGCAAGCTTGTGCCTTGCCTGCTCGTAGATCCCGGCAACCGTGGCGCGCGCCACGCCCATCGCCTGGGCGGCGTCCGCCTGGCTCGCACCCTCGAGGTCGATCAGCCGCACGGACTCGAGCTCGTCCAGCGTGAGCGTGACCGTGGCCTCGGCGTTGGAGCCCGCGCCCTCCGGCGCAAACCCCACGTACTCCGGCATCAGCCCCACGTACCTGACCTTCTTGCGGCGTCCCGCCATCTGGTCATCCAATCTCGCGTGTTCTATTTCTGACATATGTCAGAAATAGATAGTACACCTCCAGTCGCCCAGCGCAAGGGGGATTCGGGACGGGCGCCCGTCTGACGGCCGCCCTTGGCTCGGGGTCTCATCCAGTACGCCCGTCCTTCTCCCCCGGGGAGCCTCGTCACCCGCGGTCGTCGTAGCCAGCCTCGCGGCGCACAAAGGTGCCGGCGTCGATCTCGTCAAAGGCCTGCACCAGCTCGTCGTCCGTGTTCATCACGATGGGGCCAAGCCACGCGATGGGCTCGCCCAGGCGGACGGAGCTCATCAGGAGCACCTCCGCCGGCTCGTCGCCCGCCTGGAGCCGCACCTGGTCGCCCTCGCCCACGCGCGCCGCGGTCTTCGTGCCCACGTGGGTGCCGCTCACCGTCGCCTCGCCCTGCAAGGTGAAGAGCATGACGGAGCGCTCGCCGGGCACGTCGAGGGTCACGTCCGCGTGCGGGTCCAGGTGGATGTCGTAGTAGTCGAGCGGCAGGTATCTGCCCTCAAAGCCGTGGGCCTCGCCGTAGTGGCCGGCCAGAAGGCGCAGCGTGGCGCCACCCAGGTCAAACTCCTGGATCTGGTCGCGCGTGATGCCGTGGTAGAACGGCGGCGCGGTCATCTTGTCCTTGGCGGGAAGGTTCAGCCACAGCTGCACGCCCAGGAAGCGCCGCGCGCGGCCCGGCATCTCGGAGTGGAACGCGCCCGAGCCCGCCGTGAGCCACTGGGCCTCGCCGTCCGTCACGGTCGCCTTGGTGCCCAGGTGGTCCTGGTGCACCATGGTGCCCTGCGCAACGTACGTCACGGTCTCGATGCCGCGGTGCGGGTGCATGGGGAAGCCCGCCATGTAGTCGTCCGGGTTGGTCGAGTCAAACGAGTCGAGCATGAGGAACGGGTCCCACTCGCGCGCGGTCCAGTTGCCCAGCACGCGCGTGAGCTTGACGCCCGCGCCGTCCTGCGCGGGAACGCCCTCTACGGTCTTGGTCACCTTGCGAAGCATGTCTGCCTCCTTTTATAGAATCATCAACATAAAAGCTTTTACTGACGAGAAGAACGCGCCCTACCGGTTGGCGTCCCTATACGCACGAATCAGCCTCGCCATCGTGCGCTGGTCATCCGGGCCCCACGCCGCAAGGCGCTCGTGAAGCGCCTGGTAGTTGGTGGGGCACACGGCCCGTGCCAGGCCCTCCCCCGCAGGCGTCAGGCTCACGATGGCGCGGCGCCCGTCCGCAGGGTCCCTCCCGCGCACAACGAGCCCGCGCTCCCGCAGGTGGCGGATCACCACGGGGATGGTCCCGTCGCTGCTGAGGACGCTCTCGCGCAGCTCGCCCACGGTGAGCGGCCCCTTGCGGAGCAGCGCCTCCAGCACCGCAAACTGCGTGGTCGTCAGGCCGTGCTCGCGCGCGACGGCCGCCGTCTGCCGGTCAAGGTCCTGCACCAGCCGATGCAGGCCGATCACCAGCTGCGACTCGGTCAGGCTCATCCCGGCCGCGGTCTTGCCCTTGCCTTCCGTCACGATGCGCCCCCTCCAAAGGTCGTCGTTCTTCTCCCTTGCGTTGCTTTTACCTCTACGTAGAGGTTTTTATACGTTACTAGCGCACTACCAATTTCCTCCACAACCGCCTGGCGCGACGCACGCGCCCCTCCGCCGCCCAAAGTGGGAAACTAGCCACAGGACCAGGCCCGCCGGGCCGATACTGCCCGCCGTGCCCGCAACGCCAGCCAAGGGAGGACGCATGCGAGAAGGACGCCTCAACCTCTTGATGTCGCTGTTTGCCGTGTTCAACGACAACGACCGCGACGACACCTCCTATGCGCTGGCGCGCTACTTTCTGCAGAACTTTGACCGGCTGGACCAGCTCAACATCTACGACGTGATGGACTCGTGCTACGTGTCGCGCTCCGGCGTCAGGCGCTTCTGCCAGTCCATCGGGTTCGAGAACTTTAGCGAGATCAAGGCCAGCAGCGGCGAGTGGGAGCTCTTCCGCCACTACTTCCTGACCTACCCCAGGCTGGAGGGGTCGGGCACGCACGAGCTCCGCCGCGACCTCGACGCGCTCTACGGCCAGATCGACGGGCTCATGCGCACGCGCGAGGTGGACGTGGTGCTGGACGCGCTGCACCGCTGCGACCAGGTGGTGCTCTTCTCGGCGGACTCGTCCAGCATGAGCCTGGTGGAGTTCCAGCGCGCCATGGCGGTGGAGGGCAGGATCGTGCAGCTGATAACCGAGTCGAGCCCGGCGGCGGACGCGGTGCGCGAGCTGGGCCCCAACGACCTGCTGCTGACGGTCTCGACCTCGGGCGCCTTCGTGCGCAGGCAGGAGTCGCAGGTGCGGGACTCGGGTGCGTTCAAGGTCTACGTCACCGCGACGCAGGCGCCGGAGCTCGCGCGGCTGTTCGACACCACGCTGCTCATGGCGCAAAGCGTGCGGGACCCCAGCCCCCTGCACCGGCTGTACGCCTCGTACGGCGTGGCGTACCTCTTCGACCGGCTGCTTTCTGCCTACGCGCACCGCTACGACCCGCAGCTCGCGCCAGGTGGCACGCCGACTCAGACGGACGGAGGCCACGCGCCCGCCGACGCCTAGCAGCCGCGGCCGGTCCCCGTGGTTCAAAAGCTGGAGCGTTCCATTTGTTGAACCACCCGCGACGCCCCGTCTGCCATACCGTACAGGTGCAGGCAGGAGGCGTCGGAAGGACTGACATGCAAACCGCAACCACGTTGGCAAACCCCATGAGCATCAAGGGCTACCTGGACAGCATCTACGTGGACGACCCCAACCGCATCCTCCTCAAGCTCAACTACATGGGCGAGAAGATCAGCGGCCTCGTGTCGCGCGTCGACCATGACGCGCACGCACGGAGCGACGCGGACCACGACTACGTGACGCTCGACGTGCCGGCCGAGCAGCGTGGGAAGCTCTTCTCCCCCACCGCGGGCAGGCTGGTCTCACCCGAGCACGCGCGCCAGAACGAGTCCGCGCGCGCTGCCCAGGGACGCTGCGTGTGCATCCGCCCCACCTACGGCATGCTGTACGCGCCGGTGACGGGCCGCATCACTGCGCAGCTGCCCTCGCACAACGCCATCGGCATCATGACCTTTGATGGTGTGCAGATCCTGCTGACGGTGGGCAACGCCCCGCAGCGCTACCAGGGCAAGGCGTTCAGGCAGCTGGCGTGGCAGAACGACTCGGTCCACATGGGCGACCCGCTGGTGGCGTGGGACCGCCGCGCGCTGCGCGACGAGGGCCAGGACGACCTGGTGGTCATGACCGTGACGAACCCCGACGACCTGGCCTCCGTCACCCCGCTGCAGCCGCGTGTGCCGTGGGCAACCAGGGTGCGCCCCGAGGCGCAGGTCATGCGCGTGGAGTTTCCTGACGAGGGGTAGCGACCCCCGCACCTCCTACCAGCGGAGCGAGAGGCACGTGATGGAGCCGTCGATCTTCTCGAACTCCGTCATCTCGACCTCGATGATCTTGTAGCCCCAGGCCTCGAGCTGCGCCTTGACGCGCGGGTAGCCCTTAGCCATGACCACGTAGTCGTTGATGCGCACGCAGTCGGCGCCATAGGCCTCCTCGTCGGGCACCTCGAAGAGGTTGAACTGGCCGCGGTGGTAGGCGGGCTTGGTCTTGAACTCGCCGCTCACGAGCAGGTTGCCGTCCTCGACGTAGGTGCCACCGGTCTTGAGGTGCAGGATGTGCTCGACGGGCACCTGCTCGGAGGTGTAGCCCCACTCGGCCAGGAAGCCGGCAAACTGGCGGTAGCCCTCGTCGTTGGTGCGCTGCGAGTGGCCAACGTAGTAGTGGTCGTCGACCATCATGACGTCGCCGCCCTCGAGCGTGCCGGGGTCAGTGATGACCTTGATCTGGTCGTCAGTAAAGAACTCGTGCAGCGTGGGAAGCATGAGCGCGGCCTCCTCGCGGCGGGTCGGCGCGCCGGGGCGGTCGGAGATCGCGCCCTTGGGCGTGATGACGGCCGTGTCCTCCACGAAGACGGAATCGGGGTAGTCCTCAAGCGCGGGCAGGACCGTGACCTCGAGGCCGGCCTGCTTGAGGGCCTCGACGTACTGGTCGTGCTGCTCCATGGCCTTCTCGTAGATGGGCTTGCCCTTGTTGGTGAAGTCGGCGATGCCGTCGATTACCGAGTGGGACGGGCGACGGACGATTGCGTGGGTGAAGTTTGCTGCCATGGTGGAACCCCTTTCCGTTGCTGTGACGTTGGCACCGGGCCTCCGGGCGTACGGGACGTCCTTCTCCCCCGCGCTACGCCAGGTCGCGGTAGTGGAAGCTCTTCTCGCCCGAGGCGTACGGCGCCACAATGTCGCCGTGGCTCACAAGGCGGTACTTGTACGTGACCAGGCCGTCCAGCCCCACGGGGCCGCGCGCGTGCAGCTTGCCCGTGCTGATGCCCACCTCGGCGCCAAAGCCGTAGCGGAAGCCGTCGGCAAAGCGGGTGGAGCAGTTGCGGTACACGCCCGCAGAGTCGACCATCTGCATGAAGTACTCGGCCGCCGCGTCGTCCGTCGTGATGATGGCGTCCGTGTGGTGCGAGCCGTAGCGGTTGATGTGGTCCACGGCCTCGCGCACGCCGTCCACGACCTTGCAGCTCATGACGTAGTCGCCGTACTCCGTGCTGAACTCGTCGTCGGACATGGGCTCCACAGTGGGGATGCCCTCCACGTGGGCGAGAAGTTCGCACACCTCGGCCGTGCCGCGGAGGCGTGCGCCGCGCTCCGCCAGGCCCCGGGCCGCCTTGGGCAGGAACTCCGCCGCGATGGAGCGGTCCACCAGCAGCGTCTCGGCCGCGTTGCACACGGCGGGATACTGGGTCTTGGCGTCCACCAGCACGCGCACGGCCATGTCCTGGTCCGCCGCGGCGTCCACGTACACGTGGCAGACGCCCGAGGAGTGGCCCATGACGGGGATCTTGGTGTGCTCCATGATGTAGCGCACAAACTTGTTGGAGCCGCGGGGAATCAGCAGATCAACGTCCTGGTCGCACTGCAGCAGCTCGTCAATTTCGCTGTGGAGCTCCGCCTGCAGCAGGCAGCCGGCGGGAAGGCCCGCCTCCACCACGGCCTCGTGGATCACGTCGAACAGCACGCGGTTGGTGTTGGCAGTCTCGCGCCCGCCCTTGAGCACGGCGCAGTTGCCGCTCTTGACGCAGAGCGAGCTGATCTGGACCAGCGCGTCAGGGCGCGCCTCGAAGATGACGCCGATCACGCCGATGGGGCAGGTCACGCGCTTGAGCTCGAGCCCGGCGTCCAGCTCGCGGTCGAGGAGCACGCGTCCCACTGGGTCGGGAAGACCCACCAGCTGGCGCAGGCCCGCCACGCCGTCGCGCAACTTGCCCTCGTCGTAGCGCAGCCGCTTCTGGACGGTCTGTGCCACGCCGGCCTCTGCCGCGGCGGCCATGTCCTTCTCGTTTGCCGCAAAGATCTGGTCCTTGTGCGCCTCGAGCGCCTGCGCCACCAGCTCGAGCGCATGGTTGCGCTGCTCGATGGAAGAGGCGGCCATGGCCGGCGCCTCGAGCTTCATCTGGTGGACCTGCTCGCGAATGTCCATGTGGGCTCCTATCGGGGTATGTACGCGGGCCCGGGGGCCGGCGCTGGTGGTTGGGGGTATTGGGTAGAAGTCTACCCGACTGCCCCGCGCGCGATAACCTCGGGTAGAATCTACGTAGCTCGGCCGCGTGCCGGGCCACCGGACGTCCCCCACGCAAGGAGTGAACATGGCCAGGCTCAAGTACGAAACCGCGCGCTTCGAGGCATCGTACGGGACCATCGCGCAGCTGCCCGAGCCCACCGCGCCCGAGGTGTCGTTTGTGGGACGCTCCAACGTGGGAAAGTCGTCGCTGCTCAACAAGCTCATCGGCCGCAAGTCGCTCGCCAAGGTGTCAAGCCAGCCGGGCAAGACCGCCAACATCAACTTTTTTGACGTGGACGGCGTGCGCTTTGTGGACCTGCCCGGCTACGGCTTCGCCAAGGTGTCGCAGGCGGAAAAGCAGCGCTGGGCCAACCTCATAAGCGGCTACTTCGAGCAGGAGCGCAGCTTCAACCTGGTGGTCTCGCTCGTGGACATCCGCCACGACGCGCAGCAGCTCGACCGCGACATGCTGGCCTACCTGACCGAGGCGGACCTCCCCTACGTGGTGGCGCTCACCAAGGCCGACAAGCTCAGCCGCAGCAAGCAGGCGCAGCAGAAGGCCGCGCTCGCGCGCCAGTTTGGCATCGACCCCGGCCGCATGCTCGTGACGTCGTCCCAGTCCGGCCAGGGCATCCAGGAGCTCCGCAAGATGATCGAGGACGCCTGCCTGTAAGCTACGAGCCCAGGACGTCGTGCACGTCGCACACCACGATGCGGTCCACCTTGGCGACCGGCTCCCAGCGGTAGCCCGCGGCCGCGGACTCGAAGCACAGGTACAGCTTGCCGCCATAGAGGTCCATCTCCTCAAGCATGGGCGGCAGCACGAACGTGGCCCAGGACTGGTCGTTGCGCAGGTCGTGGCTCCACGCGCCGCCGCCCCACCACATGACGCGCAGGCGGCTGTCGCGGCTGCCCCACGACTGCGAGAGCAGGCAGAGGTCGCCCACGATGCCCATGCCCTGGACCTGGCCGTTGATGAGCGCGCCGTCCACGGGGTCGAGGATGTCGCCGCTGGTCTTGGCGACCCGCTTGGCGAGGTGCTTGAGCACGCGCGACTTGCGCACGTTGATCATGCCGAGCTCGTCCACGTCCCAGCCCTGCTCCGCCTCGAGTGCGCCGTCGTTGCGGATGCGCTGGATCTCGCCCAGGACCTCGTCCTTGTCGGCCTCGCGCAGGCCGCCGTCGGACTCGATGTCGAAGGCCTGTATGGTCGTACGCGACTTGCGCGCGCCGGTGAAGTCGCCCACGTACAGCCTGCCGGAATAGACCGTCAGGAACGACGCGTGGTTGAGCGTGCGAACGGGGTAGGTGCGCTCGATGCGGCACGGGGCCTTGGCCCGGGAGTCGTCGTACTTCTCCCATGCGCTGAGCTCGATCGAACTCACGGTGGCGCAGCCGTTCTTGCCCTCCTGGTAGCCGCATATCCACAGGCGGTGGTGGCGCGCGTCGTACGCGAGGCCGCCGACGTGCGGCTTGCCGCTGAGCACGATCACGCCGTCGAGCCGGCGGGTCTTGCGGCTAATGCGATAGATCACGGAGTTGTGCGCGTGGGCGCGGCAGTACGCGGACACGAGCAGGTACTTTCCCGCGACGCAGACGCCCTGCGGCGTCATGGTCGTGCAGCTGCACAGGTTGTTGTCCGCGTCCAGGGTGCGCGTGATCTTGAGGCCGGGTATCACGTAGCTTTCGCGCGCGATCTTGGCGGCGCTGGCGGTGCCGCTCGCGCCCACGCCGTAGTTGCGGAGCACGGTGCGGAAGTCCTCCTCGGAGAAGACGGCGTCGGCGTTGGTACCGTCCGCGCTCGAGGTGGGGCCCGTCGGCAGCGGATGCGCCATGCCGTACGCAAAGAAGCAGCACGCCGCCACAAAAAGGGCGCACAGCACCTTTGGCCACGTTCTTCTCGCCCGCATTTCGCCCCCTCACGCACATCGACAACGTGCAACCGTAGCACGCGTGACGGCCACGGCTGCCGCGTCTGCGGAGCCGCTCCAACTCGCCACAACCCTGCATTATCTGGCGGGTCGCCGCGCGGCGGTTGAACCGTAAGCGCCAGTGCACGCAACTGTAACGGAATCGTCAGCTTGCTGCATACGCAGGTAAGCGCCCCGTCGGGTGCGCCTAGGGCGCCGTGGGGCGTGGAATCATGTAAGTGGAACGTAACCCAGTGAGGATGGGAGGTCACCATGTCAGCAACGACGCTCAACCGTCAGACCAGCGGATTCCTTCGCGGCCTCGGCATGGTCGCCGGATACGGGGGCCTGAGCATCCTGGGAGCGGCCCTCGCGGTCGTGGCCCTGGCAGCGCTCGCGGCGCTGTAGCGGACCGGCAACCCAACCACACAACAAGCCTATCGGAACCCCCGCGCCCGCCCCGCGCCCCTACCTCGCGCGGGGCGGGATTCTGTTTCGGGGCCGTCCGCGCCCAACCCGGGAGATTTTTCGCCACCCGTGCACGCAATCGGGGTTTGAGGGTGTTTCGATCTCGCCTCAGAGGCTCACACGGCTTGCCAAAGCCGCCGTCGGGTCCCCCAAAGCACACTCAAACCCTCCTCCTGTCCATTTGGAGGGGATTGAGGGCGCTTCGAACGCGTCCGCAAGGCGAGGCGACGCCTCCAAAGTACACTCAAACCCCCCTTCCGGTGCACGCGGGCCAGTAAAACTTCCGCCGCACCACCGGCCCCCGCCCGCCGCGCCAACCAGCCCGCCTCCGGAAGCGCCACATGCCAGCCGTGCACCAGCCACTAGGATGTATGAAATCAGAAACTAATTGCATCCATCTGCCACAGGCTGGCAACAACCGCAGCTTAAGGCCACAAGGTGAGGAGTCGCATGCCGCAGGCATCCACGCAGCAAACGTCCGCAAACACGCAACCGTCTGAGGCCGGCCGCGAGGAGCGCCTCAGGTACTCGCGCCTCCTCGCGCAGCGCTTCCCCAACCGCCGCGCCGCCATGAGCGAGATCATCAACCTTCGCACCATCCTGTCGCTCCCGCGCGGCACGGACCACTTCATCAGCGACGTCCACGGCGAGTACGAGGCCTTCCAGCACATCCTCAACAACTGCTCCGGCGTCATCCGCGAGCAGATCCGCGTCATCTTCACGCCCGAGCTCGACGCCCACCAGCAGGCCGACCTCCGCACCCTCGTCTACTATCCGCGCGAGAAGATCGAGCGCACGCGGCTGGACGGGGCCCTCGACCGCCAGTGGTACCTCGACAACCTGTATCGCCTGGTCAGGCTCGCGCGCTGGATCGCCGGCAAGTACACGCGCTCCAAGGTGCGCAAGGCCATGCCCGCCGAGTACGCCTACATCATGGACGAGCTCATGCACGCCACGCGCGACGAGGAGAAGGTCCGCCACGCCTACCACCAGTCGATCCTCGAGTCCGTGGTGGACACCGGCGCGGCCGACGACTTCATCGAGGCGCTCGCGAACCTCATCAAGCGGCTCGCCGTCGACCGCCTCCACGTGGTGGGCGACGTCTTCGACCGCGGCGCGCACGCGGACAAGGTCATGCACACCATCGAGCACCACCCCTCCGTGGACGTGGAGTGGGGCAACCACGACGCCGCCTGGATGGGCGCCGCCTGCGGCTCGCTCGCATGCATCTGCTCGGTCGTGCGCACCTGCGTGCGCTACGGCACGCTCGCCGCCATCGAGAGCGGCTACGGCATCAGCCTGCGCGAGCTCGCGCTCTTCGCGGGCGCCACCTACAGCGCCGACGACGCCATCCCGCCCTTCGAGAAGGCCATCGACGTCATGCTCTTCAAGGTCGAGGGTCAGACCTACCGCCGCCACCCGGACTGGCTCCGCGCCAACGAGCGCGTCCTCCTCGACAAGATGGACCTCGACCGTGGCACCGTACGCATCGGCAATCGCGACTGGCCGCTCGCCACGCGCGACTTCCCCACCATCGACACCGCTGACCCCTTCGCGCTCTCCGCGGGCGAGAAGGACGTGCTCCAGGGGCTCGCGGCCGCCTTCCGCGACGCGGACCGCCTCCATCGGCACGTCGCGTTCCTGTACGAGGAGGGCTCCATCTACCGCGTGTGCGACGGCAACCTGCTCCTTCACGGCTGCGTCCCGCTACGCGAGGACGGCTCGCTCCAGGACGTGATGTGCGACGGCACGCCGCTCAGCGGCAGGGCCTACCTGGACTTTTGCGACCGCATGGCGCGTCGCGCCTGGACCCGCGGCGACCAGGACGCCCTCGACTGGATGTACTACCTCTGGTGTGGCGCGCACTCCCCGCTCTCCGGCCGCGTCGTCAAGACGTTCGAGCGCGCCTTCGTGAGCGACCGCGCCGCCTGGGCGGAGCCGCGCGACCCCTACTTCGACCTCGCCAACCGCGCGGACGTGTGCGAGAAGATCCTGGCGGAGTTCGGCCTCACGGGCCCGGAGTGCCGCATCATCAACGGCCACACGCCCGTGCGCGCCGCCGCGGGAGAGAGCCCCGTGCGCGCGGGTGGGCGCCGCATCATCATCGACGGCGGCTTCTGCGAGGCATACCACGAGAAGTGCGGCATCGCCGGCTACACGCTCGTCTCGGGCTCGCACGACCTGCGCATCAAGGCGCACCGTCCCTTCCTGGGCATCGAGGCCGCACTGGACGACAACGCGGACATCATGAGCGAAAGCGACGTCATCCGCCGCTACGACCACCAGGTCCTCGTGGGCGAGACGGACCGCGGCCGCGAGCTCCGCCGCCAGATCGCGGACCTGGAGGACCTGCTTGCCGCCTTCCTTGACGGCAGCATCCCCGAGCACCTGTAGCGGCGCCCGGGGATGCCCGCCCGCAGGCGCGCCTTGCGCCCGCGGGTCTTAACTTGTATGTCTTGCAGCTACCTGACGGCCACGACCTTGTAGCCCGCGTCCGCGACGGCCTTCTCGAGCTTCTTGTTGCTCACGAGCGGGCCCGCGTCCAGGGTGGCGTTCTTGTCCTCCAGCGAGACGTGCACGTTCTTGACGCCGCGCACGCCCTCGAGCGCCTCGGTCACGTGCGCCACGCAGTGCTCGCACATCATGCCCTCGATGTCCAGCGTCTTGCTTGCCATATCCGTACTTCCTTCCGTATCTGCCGCGGCATCCTCCGCCGCGACGCCTTCCGTCACCTTCGCACGCGTCGCGCTCGCGGCGCCTGCGGTCTTGCCACTTGGCTTCCACGCGAAGAGTCTCAGCGCGTTGGAGACCACGAACACGGAGCTGAAGCCCATGGCCGCCGCGCCCACCATCGGGTTGAGCGTGATGCCCACCGGCGTGAGCACGCCCATGGCCACGGGGATGCAGATGGCGTTGTAGAACAGCGCCCAGAACAGGTTCTGCCTGATGTCGCGCATGGTCGCGCGGGAAAGCTCGATGGCGGTCGCCACGTCCGCCGGGTCGGAGTGCATGAGCACCACGTCCGCGGAGCTGATGGCCACGTCCGTGCCGGCGCCGATGGCGATGCCCACGTCGGCGCGGGCCAGGGCCGGTGCGTCGTTGATGCCGTCGCCCACCATGGCCACCTTGTGGCCGGCGCGCTGGAGCTCGTGCACCTTCTGCTCCTTCTGGTCGGGCAGCACGCCCGCCACGACCTCGTCCACGCCCACCTGGTCGGCGATGACCTGGGCGGTCTTGGGCTGGTCGCCCGTGAGCATGATCGTGCGGACGCCCATCTGGCGCAGGCGCGCCACGGCGTCGGCGGAGGTCGCCTTCACCACGTCCGCCACGCCCAGGAGGCCAAGCGCCTTGCCGTCACGGGCAAAGAAGAGCGGCGTCTTCGCGGCCGCGGCGAGCGTGTCCGCCGTGCCGGCGAGCTCGCCCAGGTCCACGCCCTCCTCGGACATGAGGCGCGCGTTGCCCGCCAGGGCGCGCTTGCCGTCGACAACGGCCCTGATGCCGCCACCGGCCACCTGGGTGAAGTCCGTGACCGTGGCGTCAGCGGCAACGCCGTCGCCCACGTAGTCGCAGACCGCCTGGGCCAGCGGGTGCTCGCTCTTGCGCTCGAGCGCCGCGGCCACGTAGAGCAGGTCCTTCTCGCCCGCGCCAGAAGCGGTCGCAACGTCGGTCACCTTTGGCTTGCCTTCCGTGACGGTGCCCGTCTTGTCGAGCACGACGGTGTCAAGGGAACCGGCAGTCTCTAGCGAGTCCGCGCTCTTGATGAGGATGCCCACCTTGGCGCCGCGCTCCGTGCCCACCATGATGGCCGTGGGCGTGGCGAGGCCCAGCGCGCAGGGGCAGCTGATGACCAGCACGGAGACCGCGTGGTTGAAGGCCACGGCAAAGTTGGCCGGGTCGAGAAACGCGACCCACGCCACCAGCGTCACGGCCGCGATCGCCATGACCACGGGCACGAACACGCCCGCGATGCGGTCGGCCTGGCGCTCGATGGGCGCCTTTGAGTTGGTGGCCTCGTCCACCAGGCGGATGATGTTCGCGAGCGTGGTGTCGCCGCCGACGGCGGTGGCCTCCATCTTGAACCAGCCGCGCTCGGACACCGTGGCGCCCGTCACGCGGTCGCCCACGCCCTTCTCCGCGGGAACGGGCTCGCCCGTGATGGCGGACTCGTCCACGGAGGCCTGACCCTCGCGCACGACGCCGTCGACGGGGACGGACTCGCCCGCACGCACCACCAGGACGTCGCCCACGCGCACGTCCGTGGTGGGGACGGTCTGCTCCTGGCCGTCGCGCACGACCGTGGCGGTCTTGGGCGCCAGGTTCATGAGGGCGGATATCGAGCTGGTGGTCTTGCCCTTGGCGCGCGCCTCGAAGTACTTGCCGAGGGTGATGAGCACGAGGATCGTGCCGGCGGAATCGAAGAACAGGCTGTTCATCATCGCGCTGTGGGCCGCGGCCATGTCCATGCGGCCAAGGGCCGCGGCCATCTGATAGATGCCCACCACGCTGTAGCCAAAGCTCGCCGCCGAGCCGATGGCGATGAGCGAGTCCATGTTGGGCGCGAGGTGGAAGAGCGACTTGAAGCCGCGCACGAAGTAGCCGCGGTTGACGAAGATGACGCACATGGCCAGCATGAGCTGCGTCACGGCGGAGGCCATCATGCCCTGCATGCCCGCGAGGCCGGGGACCTCGGGCCAACCGAGCATCGGGCCCATCGCAAGGTAGAAGAGGGGGACGCCAAACACGAGCGACCACACGAGCTGGCGCTGCTTGGCGAGCACCGCCTTCTTGGCACTTACCTGCGGGTCCACGAACTCCGGCTCGGCCTTGCCGGCGACGGAAGCCGCCTGGCTGCGCGGCTTAGCGCCGTAGCCCGCCTTGTCGATCGCCTTGACGACGGCCTCCACGGTCTTGGGGTTTCCGTCGTACTCGAGCTCCATCGAGTTCTTGAGCAGGTTCACGTTTGCGGCGGACACGCCCTTGACGGCGGCCGCCGACTTCTGCACGCGGGCCTCGCAGGCCGCGCACGTCATGCCCGTGATGTCGAAGGTCTCCTTCGACGGGGCGGTTGCGGTACCCAAGCTTTTCACCTCCCGGCGGCGCCTACGCGCCGAACTTCTTGAGCAGGTCCATGATCTCGTCCACGACCTCCGTGTCGCCCTGCTGGATGCGCTCGACCACGCAGGTGTGCAGGTGGTCCTTCATGATGATGCGGCTCACGGCCTTGATGGCGCTTTCCGCCGCGGCGAGCTGCGTGAGCACGTCGCCGCAGTAGCGGCCGTCCTCCACCATGCTCTTGACGCCGTTGAGCTGGCCGATCGCGCGGTTGAGGCGGCGGGTCACGTCGCGCTGCAGCTCTTCGGAGCGCGGCGTGTGCTTGTAGGCCACGCCGTCGGCGTCGGCGCCGGTGCCGCCCGAGCACGCCGGGCAGCCCGGCGTCACGTCCTTCTCGCCCTGCGTTGTGGCTGCCTTTGCCTCGGCCTCTGCCACGACCTTGGGCTCCTGCGTCAGCTCCGCCATGATGACCTCCAAACACGCCGCGACACGCGGCGGACGATGTTGCCTCGCAAGCCCCTTTGATACCCCGTGGGGGTTTGCTGTCGCCTAAGCTATACCCCTAAAGGGTATTTGTCAAAGCGAGAAGAACGGGTGCATCGCGCGCGACACATCCCCTTCACATCGGGCCCACACGCGGCCGCCGCCCCGCGCGCCGGGGGCGCGCCGCGCCGCCAGCCCCTATAATCAGTGCAATCGACAAGGCATCCCAAGGAGCATGCATGGCTTTTCTCCCCGTCAACAGGCAGGACATGGCAGAGCGCGGCTGGGACCAGTGCGACTTCGTGTTTGTGTGCGGAGACGCGTACGTGGATCACTCGTCGTTTGGCATGGCCATCATCACGCGCACGCTCGAGGCGCACGGCTACAAGGTGGGCGTGATCTGCCAGCCGGATTGGCGCGACGAGAAGAGCGTGCAGGTCCTTGGCGAGCCGCGCCTGGCGTTTCTGGTATCGAGCGGCAACATGGACTCCATGGTCAACCACTACACGGTGGCCAAGCGCCGCCGCAGCGAGGACTTCTACTCCCCCGGCGGCAAGATGGGCCTGCGCCCGGACCACGCCACCGTGGTGTACTCCAACCTCATCCGCAGGGTCTACCGCCACGTGCCCATCGTGCTGGGCGGGATCGAGGCGTCGCTGCGCCGCCTTGCCCACTACGACTACTGGTCAAACTCGCTCAAGCGCTCGATCCTCCTGGACAGCGGCGCCGACCTGCTGATATACGGCATGGGCGAGCGCTCCGTTGTCGAGGTGGCGGACGCGCTGGACTCCGGCCTCCCCGTGGACCAGGTCACGTGGATCCACGGCACCGTGTACCGCACGCGCACGACGGAGGACGTGGACCGGCCGCTCGCGCTCCCCACTTGGGAGCAGATGCGCGCGGACAAGCTCGAGTACGCCCGCAGCTTTGGCATCCAAAGCAGGAACCTCGACCCGTTTAGCGCGCGCACGCTGGTGGAGGAATACCCCCACGGCGTATACGTGGTGCAGAACCCGCCGACCATGCCGCTCACCACGGAGCAGATGGACGAGACGTACGAGCTCCCGTACGAGCGCACCTACCACCCCATGTACGAGGCCGCCGGCGGCGTCCCCGCCATCAAGGAGGTCAAGTTCTCCATCGCCAACAACCGCGGCTGCCTGGGGCAGTGCAGCTTCTGCGCGCTCAACTTCCACGAGGGCCGCATCATCCAGAGCCGCAGCCACGCCTCCATCCTGCGCGAGGCGCGCCTCATGACGCAGGACCCGGACTTCAAGGGCTACATAAGCGACCTTTCCGGCCCCACGGCAGACTTCCGCATCCCCGCTTGCGCCAAGCAGCTCAAGAGCGGCGCGTGCCCCAACCGCCGCTGCCTGGCGCCCGAGCCCTGCCCCAACCTGCGCGTCACGCACGAGGACCTGGTCCAGCTCCTGCGCGAGCTCCGCGCCATCCCCGGCATCAAGAAGGTCTTCATCCGCAGCGGCATCCGCTTTGACTACGCCATGCTCGACCACGACCACACCTTCATAAAGGAGCTGGCGGAGTACCACACATCCGGCCAGCTGCGCCTGGCGCCCGAGCACATATCCGACCAGGTGCTCGAGATCATGGGCAAGCCGCACAACCACATGTACGAGGACTTCTGCAAGGAGTTCGAGAAGTACAGCCGCGCCGCCGGCAAGGAGCAGTACGTGCTGCCCTACCTCATGAGCAGCCACCCCGGCTCCACCATGCGCGAGGCCGTCAAGCTCGCGGAGTTCTGCCGCGACCTGGGCTACAACCCCGAGCAGGTGAGCGACTTCTATCCCACGCCGTCCACGGTGTCTACCTGCATCTTCTATACCGGCGTGGACCCGCGCACCATGAAGCACGTCTACTGCCCCACCAACCCGCACGAGAAGGCCATGCAGCGCGCGCTCATCCAGTACCGCAACCCCAAGAACTACGACCTGGTGGTCGAGGCGCTGCACATCGCGCACCGCGAGGACCTCATCGGCTACGGCCCCAAGTGCCTGGTCAGGCCCGACGGCCCGTGGCACTCCAAGGAGGATTCCAAGGGCGAGAAGAACAACGGCCACGGCGGCAGCCGCAGGCGCTCCGGCGGCAAGGGCCGTGGTGGCAACGCCGGCAACGGCGGCCGCAACCACGGCAAGTCCCAGGGACAGGGCCAGCCTCGAGGCAAGGGTCAGGGCGGCAAGGGGCCGCGCGCCAACGCAGCGGGCGGCCGCGGCGCCGGCCAGCACGCGGATGCCCAGCACAGCACGTACGCCTCACGCGGACGCCACCCCGGCAAGAGGGCGCACCGCGGCGGTAACCAGCACGGCGGCCAGCGCTAGCCGAGGGCGGCGCTGGCCTGGGGGCCGTACTTCTCCCCCAGGGATGCTCTTCTCGCCCGCGCCTACGCCCGCCTGATGGCGTCGCGCAGCGTCTGCATGTCCAGGTCCACGCTCGCGATCTCGTCCGCGCAGCGCTTCAGCTCCTGCGTCAGCAGCTCCGGGTTCTTGATCGTCTTCTTGTACTTCATCTTGTGCTCGAGCGTCGCCCAGAAGTCCGTGGCCACGGTGCGAATCTGGATCTCGCTCGAGGGAAGGAACGCGGCCGGGCCGCTCGTGAACCGCACGTTCATGTGGTAGCTCCGGTAGCCGTTGGGCTTGGGGTGCCTGATGTAGTCCTTGGTGCGGAGCACCTCCACGTTGGGCTGCTCGCCGATCCAGCGCGCCGCGGCGTACACGTCGTCCCCAAACGCACAGATGATGCGCAGCCCCAGGATGTCCTGCACGTTCGTGGCGATGGCGTCGGCCAGGGACGCGCCGCTGCCGCCCTTGCGCGCGATCTTCTCCACCAGGCTCGCCGGGGACTTGATGCGCGACGTGTGGTACACCACGGGCTTCAGGTCGTCGGAGTCGCCCGCGGTCGCGGCAAAGCCCTCCGCCAGCCCGTCAAGCTGCGCCAGCGCCGCCTGGAGCCGCGGGTAGTCCGCGCCGTAGAACTCCTCCGGCGTCCGCCCCGCCACGATCGCGCCTCCGTTGCCGGAGCCGCCGTTGCCGTTCTGGCCGTCCATCACTTCGCATCCCCCTCACGGCGCCGTCCGCGCCGGAATCCGCCCTTCACAAAACCGGAGATCGCGTTCGCGCGCGACCTCGCCTGCGGGTCGCGCCGCGTCGGCAGCGTCACGGTCATGGTGACCCCGCTGCCGTCGGGCTTGGCCTCCGCGCGGGCCTTGCCGCCGTGGGCGCGCGCGACGGCCGCCACCATGCTGAGCCCGATGCCAAAGCCGCCCGCCTCGTGCGTCCGCGCGCGGTCTGACTGGTAGAACCGCCCAAACCAGAGGCCGACCTCCTTGGGGTCCACCCCCTCGGTCTCGTTGGAGACGGTCAGCTCGGCCTGGTGCAGGTGGTGCCCCTCCAGGCGCACCTCGATCTTTCCGCCCGCGACGGAGTACTTGAAGGCGTTGTCGATCAGCGCCCCCACCATGCGCTGCAGGTACTGCTCGTTGCCACGCACGTACACGTTGGGCTCCACGTCGCAGCTGAGCGGGTGGCCCTCCGTCAGCACGCGCGACTTAAACCCCTTGGCCTCGCGCTCCACCACGTCGGACAGGTTGACCATGCCGATGGTGCGCTCGTCCTCCGTCGCCGCGCGCGAAAGCACGATGAGGCTCTCGGTGAGCCCGCTCATGACGCCCACCTGGTCCTTTATGTCGTCGATCCACTCGTTCTCGCCCACGTCCATGGCCAGCACGTCCGCGTCGGCCGAAATGATGGAGAGCGGCGTCCTCAGGTCGTGCCCCGCGTCGATCACAAACTGCCGCTGGCTCTCGTGCGCGCTCACGATCGGTCGCACGATGCGCTTCGACACCAGCATGAAGATGACCGTCACCACCACGACGCCACCCGCGTACACCATCATCTCGTCCGTCACGCTGTCGTTCAGCGCCGCGATCTGCCGGTCACGGTCGAGAAGGACGACGGTCTTCGTCCCGTCCGCCTCGGACTGCACGCGGTAGCGGAACTTGCCCACGTAGCCGCAGTCCTGGCTGCGTGCCAGCGCCCGCTTTACCAGGGTGGCGGCCTCGCTTGAGTCAACGGTCGCAACATGGTCCAGGTTCGCGTCCTCCACGGTGCCGTCCGCGTTCACGGTCGCCATGAGGTAGCGCATCTCGTAAAAGCCCTCGATCTTGCTGCTCGAGTAGCCGGACATGTCCTTGGGCGTCTCGCCGTCGTTCTCGATGATCTGGTCGATCGCCTTGTCCGCGTCCACGTCCACCTGCGCTCGGCGCACCATGTACGTGCCCACGAACATCACGCCCAGCAGCACCACGAGCGCCGCTGCCACAAAGAGCGTCAGCTGTATGCGGAGCCTACGCTCCACAGGACTCGACCATCCTCCAGCCGTCGTCCGCGGAGCCCTCCACCTTCACGTCCGAGCCCAGCGCCTCGAGCTTGCCGTTGAGGTAGCTGGCGTACAGCTCCACCTCGCCGTCGAGCGCCGCGCCGTCCCACACGCGGTCGCTCAGCCAGCTCGTGTCGACCTTCTTGCCGCCGGCGTGGGCGAGAAGTGCGGCCATCTGGGCCTCACGCTGGTTCACGCTGAGCGAGCCCTCGCGGGTCGAAAGCGTGGAGTCGTCCTCCCCGATCACCAGGTCGCCAAAGCACACCTTGGGCGAGGCGCCCGAGCGGTGCCGTGCGGCCGCGCGGATGCGCGCCACGAGCTCGCGGCTGTCGTACGGCTTGGTGATGTAGTCGTCCGCACCGTCCTCCAGGCCCACGACCTTGTCGTCCACCTGCGTCTTTGCGGTCAGCAGGATCACCGGCACGTCGTTTCCCTCCGCGCGCACGCGGCGCAGCACCTCCAGCCCGTCGAGGCCGGGCATCATGATGTCAAGCACCGCAACGTCAAAGTAGCCGCCCTTGAGCGCCGAGAGCGCCGCGGGGCCGTCGTGCACGACCTCCACCGTGAGGCCGTTCTTCTCCAATATCACCTCGGTCGCGCGCGCCAGGCGCACGTTGTCCTCGGCAAGCAGAACACGCATGGGCATCCCATCCATAATCGCAGTTGCGCGGGGCGCCGACCCCGCGTGGGCAGGCCCGCGCCCGCCGCATGGTTATGGTACCCAACCGCCCAGCGTTAACTCACTCGTGCCGCTCGCCCGCGGCATCGCCCGCGGTGGCGAGCCCGTCGGCCGCGCCAATCTCACAAAGCCGCCCAAAAGCTTGCGGCTGCCTGCAGCGGCGGCCGCACTTCTCGCCCGTGACTACTTGTTGGCGTGACCCTCGATCACCATGTTCTCGAAGCGGTGCGACATGAACTCGTTTGAGAAGTTCGCGTCCACCCACTGCTCAAACTGGTTGCGGGGAGGGATGCCCTGGTCGCGCTGGGCGCGGCGCGTAAAGCACGCCAGCGTCATGAACACGTCGAGCGCAAGGTAGGCGGCAAGTACGAACACGAAGATCACCTGGCGGCGCGTGGTGGGCTCGCCGATGAGGTCGAGCAGCCACGGCGTGATGACGGAGGACCAGATGAGGCCGATCAGCCCCCAGAAGAACAGGAACGGCCACGACACCCACTTGGTGATGTGCCCGGGCACGGTGCTGTAGTCCCACGAGACGGCGCCCATGAACGTCTCCATGCCCCAGCCGGTTATCTGCTCAAGAAGCCCGCCCACCACCATGGACACCAGAAAGACCTCCCACCACGGGGCGTGGCGGCGCATCAGCTCGCGCGACACGAGCGTGAGCAGCACGGCGCCCACGCCGTACAGGGGCGAGAAGGGCCCCCATACCAGGCCGTAGCGCCCCTGCGTGAGCCCCTCCGTCACGAACATCCAGACCTCTTCCAGCACGAGGCCGCCCACGGCCCCCACGATGAAGAGGATCACGACCTGGTACCACGTGATGCGCATGTGCTCCACGCGGTCGTTGCGAACGATCTTCTCGCGCTGGAATATTGCGGAAAGCTGCGCGCGCGTGAGTCGCAGCGGCTTGCCGATGAGCTTGCGGTACCCCTTGAGGCGGTAATAGAAGTCCAGCTCCTTGGCGGCGTCGCGCACGTCCTGCGGCAGCTCGCGGTCCTGCGCGGCCCATTCGATCCGCTTGCCGCGTCCCAGCCACGACACAAACCACTTGATGACAAACAGGACGCCCCTGACCACGAGGGCAAGCAGAAGGAGGCTGACAAGGGACCAGAACATAGGCTCAACTCCAGTGTAGGTAGCGCGCGGGCGGTGCCGCGGGGCAGGGCGCTAGCGCGTCTCGACGGTGCGGCGCAGGCCCACGAGGGCGAGAAGGACGCCAACCAGGGCAAGCACGCCCAGCATGAGCCAGACGTGTGCGAGGAAGGGCGCCGTCGCGGTGTACTCGGGAAGGTTGTGGTTGACCCCCAGCACGCCGGGGTCCAGGGGGAAGTTGGTGATGTAGTCCTGCAGGCGGGCGATCAGCGTGTCGAAGAACGGGATCTTGACGCCGCCCACGGGCGACTTGGACATCTCGCGCGCCACGGAATCGGTCACCTGGCTCGTGACCTGCTGCGACACCTGCCCCATGATCTTCTTGACCGAGGTCTCGGCCTTCCACGGCAGCGTGTCGATGTCGAAGATCGTGCCAAGGGCGGAAAGCCCCCAGCGCACGATGGTGGTCTCGCGCAGCGGGCGGATCGCGTCGGGCAGGCCAAAGAGCGTCTCGGACATGATGAGCTCGTAGATGAGGATGAACGGCGCCACGGTGAGCGCCTGCTGCGACGTGTGCACGATGGCCGAGACTCCCAGCCCCAGCATCTGCGCGGCAAACGTGATGAGGAAGAGCGTGAGGAAGTACTCCACCATGGTCGGCGCAAGGATCGCCGCCACGTCCGTTGGCCACTCGATGATGTAGGTGCTCATGGCATAGAGGATCGCCGTTTGGAGAAGTGCGTGGACGGCCTGCCACGCCACGTTCGCGAGCACGAACGAGTACGGGTTGAGGCCCGAGAACTTGTCGCGCTCGAGCACGTCGCGGGCGTCGCAGATGCAGAGGATCGAGTCGAACAGGCCCATCCAGAGGCAGCAGCACACCACGATGAAGAAGCCGATCTTGGCGTTCTCGTAAAAGTCGAACATGCGGTAGCGGATGACCCACGACGCGAGCGAGCTGATGATGAGCGCGGACGCCGCCATCAGGAGCTCGGACTTCTTGTTGAACGACTCGCGGGCAAGCATGGCGACCTGCTCGACGAAGCTCAGACTCATCAGCACATGCCTCCAAGGGCGTCGGGATGGTCGCGGCGCCATTCCTCGAAGCGACGTATGAACGGGACGGGGTCCTTGTCCATGAGGGTGTATATCTCGCGCGTGGAGCGCGTGTCGAAGTACTCGAACAGCTTGTCCGGCGTGCCGTAGAAGCAGACCTTGCCGTGCGCGAGGAAGCAGATCTTGTCGAACAGCTGGATGTTCTCGTAGTCGTGGTTGATCACGAGGCAGCTCATGCGCTCGTCGTGCACGAGGGCGTGCAGGACGGCCACGAGGTTGCCGGAGTCGCCAGGGTCGAGGCCCGAGGTGGGCTCGTCCAGCAGCAGGCCGTCGGGGTACGACAGGAGCTCGCACGCGACCGAGACGCGACGCTTTTCTCCCCCGGAGCACTTGCGGATGAGCGTCTTGCTGACGCCCGTGAGCTCGAGCTCGCGCATGACCCAGTCGATCCGCTCCTTGGCCTTGGGGCCCGGGAGGTGCTTGACGGCGCGCGCGTAGAACTCGAGCTGCTGGCGCACGCGGAGGTTCTGGTGCACGAGGTTCTGCTGCGGCACGAAGCCGAGCTCGCCCTCGAAGATGACCCGGCCCTTGGTGGGGCGCAGCGTCCCCAGGATGATGCTGCCGAGCGTGGACTTGCCACCGCCCGAGCTGCCCACGATGGCCACGAGCTCGCCACCCTTGATGGTGAGGTTGATGTCGTCCAGCACCTTCTTGCGGCCAAAGCTGCGGCTCACGTGCGAGAGCACGATGTTGCCGCCGCGCGGGCCGGCCGACGCGTCCGCGTGCGCGCCCTCCTGGAGCATGCGGTCGCACTCGTCTATCTCGTCCTGTGCGTCCTCGCGGCCCAGGCGCAGCGCCTGGGTAAAGTACTTGCGGGCGGTGTCGTAGCTCTTCTCCACGAACATGCCCGTGCCGTAGCAGAGGGCGAGCTGGAAGGCCGCGTCCGCGTTGCCGTTCTCTATCGCGAGGTCGAACCACGCCACGCCGCGCGCGACGTCCTGGTCAAGGTATTTGCCGATGAGGTAGTAGTAGCCCAGGTCCCACATGGCCGTGGTGTTGCCCGCCTGGGCGGCGCGCTCCCACCACTCGCGCATGAGGTCGTAGTTCTTGGGAACGCCGTTGCCCGCCTGGTAGCGGTTGCCAAGCGAGCGCATGGCCGTGCGGTCGCCGGCCTCGGCACGGGCCTTGAGCTGGGCGATCTCGTCCTCCGCAAGGTCCGTGTCGTCGTAGTCGCGCCCGGGGGCGGCCATTGCGTCCGAGAAGTGCCTGCCGCGCTGGCCCTGAGCGAGGGCGGGCTTCACGGCTGGCTTGGTCGCGGGAGCGGGGGCCGTTGCTGCAGCGGGCTCGGGCTCGGCCTTGGGCTCTGGCTCTTGCTCCGTCTTGGGTTCCAGCTTCGACTCCGCCGCCGGCTCCGGCTTTGCCTTGGGCTTGGGCTCAGGCTCATGCTCCGTCTCAGGCTTGGCCTGCTTTGCGGCCTTTCCCTTGGCCGACTTGGCGTCGGACCCCTTTGGCCTCATCGCGACCACGACGGCCGCGTCCTTCTCGCCCTCGCCGGCGTTCGGGGACGCCTCCACTCTCACCACGAGGTTGGGGTACCTCTCCTCCGCCGGCTCCTCCGCGGGGACTTCCGATGCAACCGGGGAGTCCTTCTCGCCCGTCGCCTCATGGTCTTCGGGTTCGGCTTCGTCCTCGGTCGAGGCGTCATCCTCGGCCTTGTCGCCACCCTCGGCCGGAGCATCGCCCTCCGCCTCCGCATCGCCCTCGCTCAGCGCATCGTCCTTGGCCGAAACCTCGCCCTCGTCCGGCGCCTCGTCCTTGTCCGCGGGCTCCAGCTTGGTCGTGGCGTCCTTCTCGCCCAGCGCCACCTGCATCAGGCGCTCGGGAAGCACCACCTTGTCGGGATCGACGGTCTGCTCCGCCGTCTCGGGCAGGATGTACTCCAGCTCCTCGTCGGGCTCTGGTGCGTCCTTTGCCAGCGTCACGTCGGCATAGTCGATGTAGCCGGTCTGGCGGCGGTTCGCGCGGCCCCCGTCGGGAAGTCGCTTCTGGCCGTCCGCACCGGCAGACTTGGACTTGCCGCGGCCAAGGCCGAAGAGCCACCCGCGCCGCCTGGGCGCCGGTCCCTGCGGGTCGTTCTTGCCCCAAAAGACCTCTGAGTCAGTCTCTGGACGTTTGCTGCCCATCAGCCTCGCCTAGCCAGCGATCAGCGAGACGAGGTCGCTTGCGGATTTGAGCAGCGATATCTCGTCTTCGAGGTTCTCGTATGTGTCGTTTATGCCGGAAAGGAGCGACAGCAGCTCGTCGCGCTTGTCGTTGAGGTCGTCAAAATGCGCGTCGCCCTGCGCCTTGACCTGCTTCTCGCAGTTCTTTGTGACGCTCTGCGCGCTGTCCAGCTCATCGAGCAGCTTGGACAGGTCCTTGGCCGAGCCCAGCTTTGACCCGTCCGTGGGGATGACCTTCTCGAGCTTGTCGCACACGGGGATGAGCGCGTCATCGCACGAGCGCTTGCCCACGGCGGCCAGCGTGCGCGCCATGCGCACGTCGTCACCTATGATCGGCAGGCGCGCGGGGATGCCCCACACCCAAAGCTGGGTCTGCTCCTGGATCTTGTCCATCGACTTGGTGAGCTTGCGCGCCGCTTTGATGGCGGAGCTGTACTTTGCCTTCTTGGCGGCGGTGGTGAGCGCCGCGTAGTCCTCGGTCACGTCCGCCGTGGCGTCCTGTATCGCAAGGTAGCTGCGACCAAGCAGGGCAAGGTATACGACGAGAAGGGCGACCACCACGGCTATGACGATGTTCCTGGTCCTATGGCTCTTCTTGGGTCCCTGCGAGGGGTCCGCCTTCACGGGAATCTCGTCGCTCGCAAGGCCCAGCTGGAAAACGCGCTTGGCCATGTACCCTCCTCCTGTCACCATCGTCCGCCGCAACGGCTTGCCCGCACCACGTGCGCGGGTGGAAGTATTCTACCCCCTAGCCTAGCCCTCGAGCATGAAGCGCGGCGTGCGGCCCTCGCGCGTGGCGCAGGCCAGCTCCTCCAGGGCCTTGGCCACGCCGTCCTCGTCGCAGCGGCCAATGTGGTAGCGGGCCGCCGCTGCCGCCTCCGGCGTTGCGTTGGCAACCGCCACGGAGTTGGGGACAGCGTGCATGATGGCCAGGTCGTTTTCCGCGTCGCCAAAGAAGAGCACCTCGTCCGCAGTGATGCCCATGCTGTCGAGCAGGAGCGGCAGCGCCGTGCCCTTGTTGAGGCCGTGCGGCACCACGTCGCACCAGCGGGCAACGGGCTGCACGATGTCGAACTCGGGACAGAGCTCCATGCCGCGCGCCTTGATCTTCTCCAACACGTCCTGGCCCAGCGGGCAGGCCACCGTCGCCGCGATCAGCTTGTCCTCCGGCACGGCGTCCGCCAGCGTGGGGGCAAAGCGGAAGTCGCGTGCGTAGGGCGCCACCTCCTCCGCCGTGGCGCCGATGCACCAGGCGGGGTTGCTCGCATCCGTCTTGAACGGGTAGGCCGTCACGAAGCAGCCCTCGTAGCCGCCCACGTAGTCCGCCAGGCGCTGGAGCGCCGCGTTGTCGATGTAGCTCACGTGCTTGAGCTGGCCGTCCAGGTAGACCTTCTTGCCGTTGCTGAGGATGCCCGTCTGGAAGGCGGAGTCGCTGCCGCCAAAGAAGCGCAGCAGCTCCTGGGCGTCGCGGCCGGTGGCGGGGCCAAACTCCACGCCCGCCGCCCGCACCTCGCGTATGGCGTCCAGCGCACGGGGGCTCACCCGCTCGCAGCCAAACGGCAGTAGCGTGTTGTCCATGTCCGTAAGGACGAGCTTGATCATGTGCATCCTCCATCGTGTCGCTTGCGCCGCATCATGGCAAAAATCATACTATTGCACGTAAACGGGCGCGGAATCCTCTGGCAAAGTCGCATATTGGCGCAGCGGGACCGTGCGCAGCAGCTACGCAGGGAGGTCTCACAGGTGCTCATGCCGCAGGACAAGGCGGAACGGCTTCACTTTACCCAGTCTTATGCAGGTGGCGAGGGCGCCGCATGGGCGGAGCTCCCCTACTGGCAGTGGGACGTGGAGCAGTCCGGCTGCGGTCTCTGCTCCATGACCATGTGCGTGGACCTTCTTACGGGGCAGGAGCTGACGCCGGCGGACGTGCTGGCGCACTACCAGCGGGACGGCATGGACGAGTGCGCCAGGAGCCTGGTGGGCGGCCGCAACCTGTGCCCCAAGCTCAACAAGTACAACGAGCGCACCTTTGGCGTGCGCGCAAGCGACCTGGAGCGCAGCGTGGACGCGTTTGCGGAGGCCCTCGCGCAGGGCGACGTGATCTGGGCGTCCAGCGCGGACAGGCAGGGCACGCACCCCTGGCACTTTGCCGACGGCACGCAGCAGCCCCTGGACGAGACGGGCACGCAGCACCACCACGGGCACATCGTGTGCATCTGGCGCCACGAGGACGGCGCCTTCCTGGTGAAGGACCCCATCGGCCCGCGCCGCCTCTGCAACAACGTGCGCTACACGGACGAGCAGATGGCGCTCTGGCTGGCAGGCAACGACCACCAGCAGTACCGCGTCACGCTCGCGTCGGGTGCCACGGCGTAAGCACGGCCGCTACAGGTCGCGCTTGGTCAGGATCTCCTGTGGGATGAGCCCGCATCCCACCACCACGGCGCGCGCGTAGTCCGCCTCCTCCGGCGAGAGCCCCTCGCACACCAGCGACATGTCCGGCACGTCCAGCTTGGACTGGCCTGTTGACTCGTTGTCCTCCGGGTCCGGGAAGCGCTCCATCGCGCGGTCCACCATGAGCCTATACGCGGGCGAGAAGGACGAGAACTTGTACTTCTCGCCCAGCTCCGCCTTGAGCTTCATCATGAGGTCCACGCCCGCGCGGTCGATGTCGCCCCAGTACAGCACCTCGACCGTGTCCGCGCCCAGCGTGTCGAGCAGGAGCGAGAGCCGGTTGTGCTCCAGCACGGGCGTGCCGCCGCCCAGCACCACGGCATGCACGCGCTCGCCCAGGATCTGCGTGCGGCCGTCCTCGTACATGAGGTCGTGAACGTCCAGGTAGGGGTCGAGGTTCTCCGTCACCAGCACGCGCATGTGCTTGCGGCGGCGCGGCGCGTGGTACACCAGGTCGCTCTTGGGCATGGGACGGCGGCGCACGATGTCCTCCATGCCCATGGCGCGCAGTAGGCGGAACCCGTCGCTCCCGTACTCGAAGAACTTCTCGTCCCCGCCCATCTGGTAGGCAAGCTG
>QOUO01000081.1 GCA_003862195.1 Coriobacteriaceae bacterium
CGATCATGTTGGTCGTGACGATGACCTGCTTGTCGCCCCTCGCGATGATGTCCGCGAGGAAGGAGTTCGTCCTCGAGATGTCGAGGAAGATGGAGTCTCCGCTGTGAATCTCGAGGTAGGCGCGCTGTGCGACCGCCATGCGGCCAGCGTCCTCGGGGTCGACGAGTGCCTCCAAGGGGGAGGACACGCTCTTCTCACTCGTTTTGATACTTTGTGTGACTACGGAAGCCGGGATGCTTGTAGCACCACCGTAGACGCGGATGCACTTACCTGCTTTCGCGAGTGCTTGCAGGTCCTTTCGAATACTGTCCGACCCCACGTCAAAGCGTTCCGCAAGCTTATCGACCTCTACCCTTCCATGGAGGTCGATAAGCTTGAGAATTTCTGTCCTGCGCTCTTGGCGGAACACGTGTCTTTGCCTCCCCCGCAGATGCTGGGGCATATCGTTAAGATGTGGCGAAACTAGAAGAATCTGGAAGAATTATCATACAAATTGGGTCGGCTCACGGACATCAAGTGAAGGTCATAAGGCGGCCCGTACAAGAATTCCAGGGCGGTTCCCTTCGGACCTGCAAATGATGCCATAAGGAGTAATCATGGCCCTCACAATGAAAGATATGCTCAAGCGTGAGAATGTCCAGATTGTCGAGTCCTGCGGAGACTGGAAAGATGCAGTACGCATCGCTGTTCAGCCGCTAGTTGACGGTGGGTATGTGAAGCCCGAGTACATCGATGGCATCATCGAGAATGCCGATAAGCTTGGCCCTTATTTTGTTCTCGTGCCAGATTTGGCTCTCTTGCATGCACGTCCTGAACAGGGAGTAATCAAGAAGCAGCTAGCCATCACGGTTCTGCGCCATGGTGTTGAGTTTAAAAAGGGCGAACCTTGTCGCGTACTGGTCACGCTTGCAGCAGAGGATTCCGACTCTCACATTGACGTCATGAAAATCCTTGCCAATATGTTTGCTGATCCAGCAATAATAAAGGCAGCCGCTACAGCCGAAACACCGGATGACATTTTCAAGCTATTTATTGAATTCCCCTCCAACTAGTTGCATGGCGGTGGAAATGCTACTGGAGGTTTGATTTGCAATTTAGGAGCAGATTGAAGCTTGCTCTCATATAAGAACCGTAAATTTCGATGAGAACAAACTATCCGCAATAGCAAAGTGACTAGAGTGTCGATTCCTGCCAATTTGTAGTGCACTCCAGAACCTCACAGGAGGGAGATAGTGGATTGCCCTCAAGCTGGGAGGCTAATGCACGAAATGCAAACACACCCTCCTCATGCACGGGCTCTATTATCGTTGTGATACTTGGCGTTACGAGGGATGTCCACTCGGTATTGTCAATTCCAAGGACGCCGATTCGGGATGGTATGAGGTGCGTGCAGGGCTTTAGCGCCTCGAAAATCCGATTAAGCGCCCATTGGTGTGGGCAAACAACCAGTGTTTTTTTCGATGGGTTGATGTTGTACTGAAAGTAGTGCGCCAGCTCGCTTTGGCTGGGCGTTTCATGGGTTATAGAAACAACGCTGCTTGACATATCTGCTGCCGAGGCCGCATCCATAATGCCCTGCAGCCGCTCGAGTCGAGTTCGGGCGCCCGCTGAATCTGCCGCCAGAATGACGCAGTCTTCATAACCACGCGCAGCACACTCCGTGACAGAGCTGTAAAAGGCATCGTAGAGATTGGTTTTTACCCAGCTCCCCTTCATGTCGAAGGGACTGTAATCATAAAAAACCACGGGTTTCCCGGCCTTTGACAAGCGATCACGGATAGTGCGAACCTGGCCTGTCGGCTGGATGATAAAGCCGTCAACGCCCAAGGAGAGCATCTTCTCGATACAGAGGTTTTCTGATTTGGGATCAAACGCTGTATCGCAAACAATTATCTGGTATCCGCCCTGATTGGCTACAGACTCCATCCCCCTGAGGATCTCTCCGGCCCAGTGATTGGCGATGTCGCAAATCAATACAGCGACGACACCTGTCGCTTTGTTTGAGAGCACCCGTGCTTGCGCGTTCGGGACGTATCCCGTTTCTTTTATCGTCTGCGCTATTTTTGAGCGGGTTGATGCACTCATTTTGTTGAAATGCCCGTTGAGATAGTACGAAACTGTCGCTGTTGAAACGCCAGCGAGTTTCGCCACATAAGTAATGTTCACGCTCTTCGTCACGGGCACCCCCCGAGTTTTGCCACCTTTTTAGAAGTTAGGCCCTTGGCGGACTGACTTCACCCCTCATTCGGCATGTGGTAAAAACATTCCGCCGAAAAGTGGAGAAAAAGCTTGACTGTGTGTGCAATCCGTGAATTGCAACGAAATCACCATAGTTAAGTAGTTAACCAATTTGGTTACATTTAGTTATAAATAGCGCGTCAACAGGCCCTTCGCCGAATCTCGCTTTGAATTCAAGAATTCCAGAACAATAATGCCATTAGTTCAAGGACAGGGATGCCGAAAGCGCGCGCGGCAAAACTCGTCCGGGAGGATTGTTCGCGTAGGAGGGGAGTGCCATGAAGATTGTTGCTGTTTGCGCATGCACCGTGGGCATAGCGCACACGTATATGGCGCAGAAGGCCATCGAGGACGAGTGTGCCAAGCGTGGCTTCGAGTATAAGGTCGAGACCCAGGGCGGTATGGGAATCGACAATGAGCTCGACGAGGATGAGATCGCCGACGCAGATTACGCTCTGCTCGCCGTCGATGTGGGAATTGAGGGCGACGAGAGGTTCGACGAGAAGCGCGACGAGGGCAAGTGCCTCACCGTTGGATCAGCTGACGCCATCTCGCATCCGGATGAGGTTATCGACAAGCTCATCGCTCTCTAGTTTCGAAGGTACAGATTTCCGAATATTGAAAGGAGTTAAGAGATGGCTGATGCTCAAGCGCCCGCAAAGCAAAAGAAAGGTTTCTTTTCGAACTTTGGTAAGGACCTGTTGAAGGCGTTCAACACTGGTGTCTCGTACTTCATTCCCGTCGTTGTTATCGGCGGTGTTTTCCTCGCATTCTCACTTGCTTCTGGTACCGCTGGCAAGAGCGGTATGGTGGTCACCAATCCCTTCATGAAGAACCTGAACCTGATTGGTATGGCAGGAATCAACATGATGATTCCTGTACTGGCCGCCTACATTGCTTACTCTCTTGCTGGTAAGCCTGGTCTGGCACCTGGTTTTGTTCTCGGCTACTTGGTGAACAACCCTGTCGCAGTTGGAAAGACCAATGTTTCCACTGGATTCCTGGGCGCCATGGTCATGGCAGTGGCAGTGGGCTACTTCGTGCGGTGGATGAAGACTTGGAAGGTTAATAATACAATTCGTACTATTATGCCAATTCTTATCATCCCTATCTTCTCGACCCTCGTTCTCGGCCTTTTCTATATCTACGTGCTTGCTGCACCTCTGAGCATCGTTATGAACTGGCTCACCTCGGTACTTGGTAGCCTGCAGGGCGGATCCGCAATCGTGCTCGGCATCGTTATTGGCATCATGACCGCCTTCGATATGGGTGGCCCTGTCAACAAGACTGCCTCTACCTTCACCATGGCTCTCATGACCGCCGGCGTGTACGGCCCCAATGGTATGTTCCGCGTCGCAGTCGCAGTTCCTCCCATTGCTTGCGGCATCGCATCTTTTGTTGCGAAGAACAAGTTTGATGACGCTGATCGTCAGATGGGCATCTCTGCAATCTTCATGGGGTGCATCGGCATTACCGAGGGCGCCATCCCCTTCGCGGTTAAGGACTTTGGCCACATCATCCCGGGCATCTGCGCGGGTTCGGCAGTCGGAGCAGCGCTTGCGGCGGCCCAGGGCATTGAGTGCTATGTCCCCCACGGCGGATTCATCGTTGCTCTTGCAACTAACAACATTCCGCTCTATTGCCTGGATATCGTTATCGGCTCCATCGTTGCCGCGGCCATCATTGTTGCAATGAAGCCCAAGCTGGATTCTGCTAAGTAATCCTGACAATAGTCGACCCAACGTGAAACTGTATCAACTGTATCAATAGTTTGCAGTGAAGCGGATCGCCCCGCGCAGTCGAGAGTGACCGTGCGGGGCTTATTTTGCAGCCGCTCAATCCGAAAAGGAGAAAGAAATGCCTTACACCAAGCTCACTATTCATGACGCTGTCCAGGGGTTGCTTAAGCTTCAGGACACTGGCGACCACGCGACGCTGGTCGGCATTGGCCCCATGTCCCCCAATCTTCTCCAGGCCGCTTTTGAGCTCGCGAAGGAAGAAGATTTTCCTCTGATGTTCATCGCCTCTCGTAACCAGGTCGACAAGGATGAGTTCGGTGCTGGCTACGTGAATGGTTGGGATCAGAAGCGATTCGCTGCGGACATTAAGAAGGTTGCGGATGAAGTTGGGTATACCGGTCCCTACTATCTCTGCCGCGACCATGGCGGCCCGTGGCAGCGTGACGAGGAGCGCAATGCGCACCTTCCCGAGGACGAGGCGATGGAGCTTGCCCGTCGGTCCTTCGTTGCAGATATGGAGGCTGGCTTCGATTTGCTGATGGTCGATCCGACTAAGGATCCCTACCAGATTGGCAAGGTCATTCCTCTGGAGACTGTCCTTCGTCGCACCATCGACCTCATTGACTATCTTGAGAAGTATCGCCGTGAGCATAATCTGCCCGAGGTGGCCTACGAGGTTGGTACTGAGGAGACTAATGGCGGACTGACTACGACTGCAAAGTACGAAGAGTTCATCTCGCAGCTCAAGCCTGAACTTGAGAAGCGTGGTTGCCCGATGCCTACCTTCATCGTTGGACAGACGGGTACGCTTACCAGGCTGACGGAGCAGGTCGGGCACTACAATTTCAAGAATGCTCGTGAGCTTGCTGACATGGCAAAGGGTTATGGTGTTGGCCTGAAGGAGCACAACGCCGACTACCTCGACGATGTCACCCTGCTTGAGCACATTCCGGCGCATGTTACGGCTTCCAACGTGGCGCCCCAGTACGGAACCGAGGAGACGCGCGCCTATCTGAAGCTCTGCGATGTCGAGCAGCT
The DNA here is from genome assembly GCA_003862195.1 of Coriobacteriaceae bacterium. Classification (GTDB taxonomy): domain Bacteria; phylum Actinomycetota; class Coriobacteriia; order Coriobacteriales; family Atopobiaceae; genus Parafannyhessea. The sequence goes on from QOUO01000081.1 coordinate 5,016, forward strand.
CCTCGTCGATAACGGGCTTTGCGATGATCCCTCTGACCTGCGCAACACGCTTCTCGTTAAGGCAATCAAGACCGAGCGCTGGCGCAAGTGGATGACTGGCGACGACGTCAACCTCCAGGTCGACGACATCCTTAAGGACGAGAAACTCTCGGCTGAGATTCTTGACATTTCTGGCCACTATGCCTTCAACGACCCTGAGGTTAAGGAGCAGATTGCGAAGCTCTATAAGAACCTTGCAGCTCAGGACATCGATGGACAGCGTTTCGTCGTCGAGCACATCAAGCGTCCGCTCCGCCAGTATGTCGTGGGCCTGAATCTCAAGGGCGTTACCACGCGCATCGAGAAGGCCCTGGCGGCTGAGTAACCATAGGGCGTGCGTTCTCGCTGCTGCCTTTAGAGCAAATGAGCGTGCAGATTAGGAGAAGGACGAGACATGAAGTTCTTTATCGACACGGCGGACCTGGACGAGATCAAGCAGGCGTCGGACTGGGGCATCCTGGCCGGCGTGACCACGAACCCGTCGCTCTACGCGAAGACCGGCGGCAAGCTGGCCGACTTCGAGGACCACATGGTCAAGATCTGCAAGATCGTGGGCGAGGACGTGCCCGTCTCCGCGGAGTCCACGGCCGAGACCACCGAGGACATGATCGCCGACGGCGAGCGCCTGAGCGCCCTGGCGCCCAACATCGTGGTCAAGCTGCCGATCTGCGAGGCGTCGCTTCCCGCCACGCACAAGCTGGCCTCCGAGGGCATCCGCGTCAACATGACGCTCGTGTTCAGCGCGCCGCAGGCGCTGCTGGCGGCCTCGGCCGGCGCGCGCTACATCAGCCCGTTCGTGGGCCGCTTCGACGACATCGGCGACGACGGCGTCGAGCAGCTCTCCAAGGTGATCGAGTGCGTTAAGAACTACGACTACGGCTACTGGGAGCAGGAGGGCGGCCCGGAGATCATCACGGCGTCCGTGCGCACCCCCAACCACGTGACGCAGGCGGCGCTCCTGGGCGCGGACATCGCGACCGTGCCGTTCGGCGCGCTCAAGAAGTGCCTGCACCACCCGCTGACCACCGAGGGCCTGGCGAAGTTCGCGGCCGACTGGGCGAAGGTCACCGGCGAGGCTAAGTAGAAAAGTCTATGTAGGTGGCGGCCTCGTTGGCTTTGTGTCGGCGAGGCCGCCTATACATCTAGATAGAAAGTGAAAGGGGCGATGATGAGCTTTATCGAGCCAAAGCAGGTTTTCATCGGCGAAACTCTGGAGAGTCGTGATGCTGCTCTCCGCTTTATTTCTAAGAAGGCAGCTGAGCTTGGATTTGCTGATTCGGAGGAAGAAGCATACGAGGCATTTCTTGCGCGTGAGGCAGAGGATGCTACTGGCATGCAGTGGGGTTTTGCGATTCCCCACGCTAAGGCTGACGCAATTCATAAAGCAGGCGTCATCGTGCTGAAGATGACAAAGCCAGTTGAGTGGCCCTCATTCGATAATGAGCCAGTCGATATTGCTATCGCACTTTTGGTGCCAGGAAGCGAGGCGGGTACCACGCATCTCCAGCTACTATCTAAGACGGCCCTTATGCTGATGGATGACGATTTCAGAGGTTTCCTTAGGAAGAGTAACGATGCTCAAGCAATTGCGGATGAGATGAACGCTAGGCTTGAGAAGTAGCGATACGCGAATCATAGCTAGGCGCTGGGAGGCGTTATGAACGATACAGAACTACGAGCAATCGCCCGTGAGGTCCGCAAGGGCATCCTCGTGGGCACCCACGCGGCGAAGTCCGGCCACCCCGGCGGGTCGCTGTCCGCGACCGAGATCATGACCCTGCTCTACTTCGAGGAGATGAACGTCGACCCCAGGAACCCGCGCGACCCCAAGCGCGACAGGTTCGTGCTCTCCAAGGGCCACTGCGCGCCCGCGCTCTACGCGGTGCTCGCGCAGAGGGGCTTCTTCCCGGTGGGGGAGCTGGACACGCTCAGGCACATCGGCTCGAGGCTGCAGGGCCACCCCAACATGAGGGACACCCCGGGCGTCGACATGTCCACCGGCTCGCTGGGCCAGGGCATCTCGGCCGCCGTGGGCATGGCCATCGCGGCCAAGCACTGGGGCGACGGCTACCGCACCTACGCGCTCTGCGGCGACGGCGAGATCGAGGAGGGCGAGGTCTGGGAGGCCGCCATGCTGGCCGGCAACCACGCCCTCGACAACCTCTGCGTGATCGTG
>QOUO01000082.1 GCA_003862195.1 Coriobacteriaceae bacterium
TCGCGCAGGACTTTGGCCTGCACGGTAAGCTGGGCAAGGACATCAGCACCTCCACGGTGGGCGTCATCGGCACGGGCCGCATCGGAGCGACCGTGGTGCGCCACCTTTCCGGCTTTGGTTGCAAGATTCTTGCGTACGACCCCTACCCCAACAAGGAGGTACAGAAGTACGCCACCTACGTTGACCTGGACACGCTACTTGCACAGGCAGACGCAATAACCCTGCACGCGCCCGGCCTCAAGCAGAACTACCACATGATCGACGCGGATGCGTTTGCCAAGATGAAGGACGGCGTGGTCCTGGTCAACGCGGCGCGCGGCATGCTGGTGGACACGCAGGCCCTGGTGGCGGCCGTGGAGTCTGGCAAGGTGGGCGCGGCGGCGCTCGACACCATCGAGAACGAGGCCGACCTCTATTACCGCGACCTCAGCCGCGACGTCCTGCCCAACCGCGACCGCAGCGTGCTGATGGCGTTCCCCAACGTGATCGTCTCGCCGCACATGGCGTTCTACACGGCGGAGGACGTCCGCGCGATGATCTTCAACTCCGCCTCCGCGCTGCTGGCGTTCAGCCGCGGCGAGGACACCCCGTTCGAGATCCGCGCGTAACGCAGCCCTCGTGCCAGAGTCGGACGCGCGTCAATTTGCGCGTTCTAGTAACAAATAAAGTTAGCTGAATGATGCATTCGAACACGTGCCGAGTGCATCTCTATATTTCAGTGTAAATGGGCTCGTTCAGACAGTATTTCGGGAATGCCGGAGACACCTCGGTCAACTTCAGCTTCTCCAGCATCGCCTCCCAGCTGAGCGATACCCAGAAGAAGGAGAAGTTCTACATCTACGTCTACACCGACGCACCTGATGGAGACGGGCCGGTGACGAATAGCGCTACCTCTACAAACAACTCGGGTAAGAGCACCTCAGACACCCGCACCGCGGATGTGACGCATCGTACCCTGAATGTCACGAAGAACCATTCGACCGAGCAGTTTGATAGCGATACGAAGGCAACAGAGCACTGGAGCTCTTCGGTCACGCTGCCGGAAGGCAACATCACGTCCTTCACCTATACCGATACCATCGAGGATGCGAAGGATGAGAACGGCAACGACATGGGCACGGATAGCCATTACGCTATCGCGGCCGAGCTCGAGAAGGAGCTTGCAAGTACCGTCGTCAATGGAACGAAGACGGATTCGGGTCATCTCTACATCAAGGCCGATGGCTACAACAGGTACTACTATGCAGGCCATGCTCAGGCAGGCTCCTTCTATCACAGCTACTATGACAGCCAGGATGGCCTGACACAGGATGTAGATATCAAGGTCATCTACTATGACGCCAATGGCAAAGAGGTCTCTGCCACAGATACGACGACCCATGTGAAGAGCTTCAAGGTCACTGTCACGATAAAGGACAATGCGCAGATCCAGGCTCAGACCATGGAGCTTGAGAGCTACAAGACGCATGTGGACCACTCGAGCGCTGCAGAGGGGTCTACCTGGAAGATCTCCAATACGGCTGCCGTAGGCGATAAGAAAGATACTGCCACCTTTAACTTTGGCAATCCGAAGAAGCTCGACAAGCAGGTGAAGACGGGCAACAAGTATGGTGCTGATGTCTACAAGAGCGGTGATGCAGCGCTTAACTACGACAAGGTCAATGGCATCCTGACCTATCGCCTGCTGCTGAGCACGACTGAGACAGATTCGGACAAGACCATCATTGTCACCGATACGTTGCCTGACGGGGCAACGCTCGTGGATGGCTCAGTACACGCCAGCTTCTTTGCGGGAGAGAACAACCAGCCGACGACCAACTACAATGGGACCAACTTCAACGGGGATCAGAAGCCCCAGGTCTCGACCTCTCAGAATGACGGCAAGACGGTCATGACCGTCACCATCCCGAACTACAAGTACTACGACGACGGCAACCATCAGTACTGCAAGGTTGCCATCTACTACCAGCTGTCTGTGAAGGATGACCCTTCTTGGAACAGCAGCATGCAGAAGACGTATAGCAATACGGCAAAGTGGGGCAGCCACTCCGCTTCGTCCAACACGACCATCAAGCGCGATGCAACAAAGATCGCCAAGTCCGGTGAGCAGCTGGACAAGAACGGCAATGCCGTGAAGCTCGACTCGAGTGGGAAGCCCATCGTCACGCCTTCCGGCAAGGTCCGCTACTACGTGGAGGTCAATACAGGAGCGGAAGATCTCGACCCTAACTCGGATGAGCTGGAGCTCACCGATACGCTGAATGCAGACAGTGCCCTCGAGCCCAAGCTCGACCCCAACTCCATCAAGCTCTATGCGTATGACATCACGAAGGACCACCATTACGATCCGGAGAAGGAAGTCAAGAACTACCGCGTGAAGTACGACGAGACCACCCACAAGCTCACGGTGGAGCTGCCTGACAAGACGGCCTGTGTCCTGGTCTACGAATACCAGCTCAATAACAGCTTTGCGGACGGCAAGACAGTCTCGAACAGCGCTTCACTTTCCGGCAAGTTCAGTTCAGACAGCAATGTGACGCTCAAGGAGGTTGATTCCTCCGCTACTGCCGAGAAGGCGCACCTTGTCATCTACAAGACAGACGAAGATGACTTCCACAAGACGCTTGAAGGAGCCACGTTCGAGCTTGACTACTGGGACAACGCTAGCAGCTCATGGAAGAAGAAGGATACTCAGAATGAGTTGACGACCGACAAGAATGGCGCCATCACCTATGACCTGGAGGAGAACTCCGACAGCCTGAAGCCGAGCGTGCTCTACCGCCTGAAGGAGACGAAGGCCCCTGACGGCTATTCCTGCAATGCTGTGCGCTACTTCATCTGGAGAGCGTCTGGCGTTACGGCGGATACCGCCTACAGCGACTCCAAGGCAGCAAACGCAAAGGATGATTCCGGCAACGCGATTCAGCGCTCCGCCATTGAGTTCTTCGATCATGCTGGCGGCGACATGTACATTACGGACAAGTACACCCGCGTCAGCGTGCAGAAGGACTGGACAAACAACGACGGGACGGAGGCAACTGTCCCTTCTGGCGCTAGCGTGAAACTGCAGCTCTATCGCTCGGCAAAGACGATGGACACAAGCGATGCAGTGAAGATCACTGTGACTGGCGAGGGCAATGGATTGAACGCTGGATGGAAGCCGACCATCAACCTCGACAACTCGTCTGATGGGTCACGCTACATCAAGAAGGGCTCGGACTTCGTCTTCACCATCGGAGGATGGAGTGGCTTGCAGTTCGCGGTCTATATCAATGGGTCCAGCACGCCTACCTATACCTATACGTATACGAACGCCGATATTCCCGTGACGATTCATGATGTGGAAGCAGATACGACCGTGCTTGTCAGGGTGACGAGTGCAGCAAATGCGCCTCAGAGCCTTACCACCAAGTCCTGGCAGGATCCGAAACAGATTCTGGACGACTCCTCCAAGACCGCCGTGGGCGGCCCCGTCACGGTGAGCGCGACGGACAACTGGACGCACAACTGGGACAACCTGGCTCAGGACGATGGCAACGGTTACAAGTACTACTACACCGTGCAGGAGCTTGGCTACACGGTTGACGGCAAATACTACGACGCCAGCACCAGCGGCAAGTACACCGTCTCGTACAGCAACAACGCTGGCATTCAGACGGGCTCCATCACGGTGACGAACTCCATGCCGAAGTCACACGTACTGCCCAAGACCGGCGGCTCAGGTACGAGCGGAATCACGCTGCTCGGCGTGACGGTTGCCCTCGCGTCTGCGGGCGCGCTTCTCGCCCGTCGTGCTAGGAAGGATAAAGGCGCCGAGTAAGCACGGTGCCTGACGCGTAAGAGGATTCACCCCGAGAACCGACGGTGCTCCCGGGGTGGATTGCGTTTCTCGTCCAGCTTGCGAGACGGCTGATGTGGTGGGGCTAGTAGAAGAGGGGGACGCGGTCGCGGAGGAAGTCGTCCAGGGTGCAGGCGCCTGAGGAGCTGCCGCCCACGACGATGCGCCTTGCCTGCGGGTGCCGCGCGAGGAACTTGGCCATGCCGCCCTGTCGGGACTCGTTCCCGCCCTTGACCTCGATTGCGGCGATCGAGCCGTTCCTGACCGCGACGAAGTCGACCTCGTCCGCGCCCTCGCGCCACCAGAAGAGGTCGAAGCCCTCCTCGGGCGCACGCGCGAGAAGGCGCGCGCCGACGGCGGACTCCACAAGGTGGCCGCGGCGGGCGCTGTCCGCGGCGTAGACCGAACGGCCGAGCCCGTCTGTCGCCGTCATGAGCGACGTGTCGTACACCATGAGCCGCGGGGAGCCCTTGCGGCGCGTGACGGGCTTCTCGTCGTACTTTGGAAGGCCGCACAGTATGCCTGCCTTGCCAAGGAGGTCCAGGTAGTGGGCGAGCGTGGTGGTGTTGCCCGCGTCCTGCAGCTGCCCGAGCATCTTATTGTACGAGAGCTCCTGGCCGGAGTACGTGGCGCCCAGCCGGAAGAGCGCCCGCATGAGCGCGGGCTTGCGCACCTGGCCGAGTGCGAGCACATCCTGCGAGATGGTCGGCTCGATTATGGCGTCGCGAACGTAGGCGGCCCAGCGCTTCTCGTCCTTTGCGAAGCGCGCCGCACCGGGGTACCCGCCAAAGAAGAGGTAGTCCTCCAGGCTGTAGCCAAACGCCTGGGAGCACTCCTCCAGGCTCCAGTGGGGCGACCTGATGAGCTCGAAGCGGCCCATGAGGGAGTCCCCGAGTCCCCTGTGCAGCAGCAGGGAGGAGGATCCGCTGAGCACGGCGCGCACTGGCGTTCCGTTGCGGCGGTCGGCGTCGTACAGGGCCTTCACGACTGTGGGCCAATGCGGGACCTTCTGCACCTCGTCCACCACCAGGACCACGGGGCGCTCCCCGCCGCCCGTCATGTTGCGCGCCTGCTGCCACTCTGTCTGCAGCCACTCCGCGCTGGGGACAATCGCCTCGTCCGAGCTCACATAGCTGTGCTCCAGGTCTATTTGGTCCAGCGCCTGGGCGAGCATGGTGCTCTTTCCCGTCTGCCTTGGCCCGACGACCACCTGGATGAGGGGATTCTCGAGCTCGCTCATGCGTGATGCGATTGTCTGCACTTGGTGCCTCTGGAACATGCCGGCCTCCCCCGTACTTCTCAACGTACTGAGTAAGTATACTCAACGTATTGAGTAAATTTACTCAGTATACTGAGAAGTGCAGGTAGACGGCACAAAAACGACGGGCGAGAAGGACGCTCTGCCTTGGTTGGCACGTCCTTCTCGCCCGTTTGGCGATGCTTGTTGTGGCGCCGCGGCGCCGACGCCCGCTGCGGCACCCGCGCTAGTACGAGACCTGGCAGCGGATGCCGGCGGCGCGCACGCGGTCCGCGATGGCGTCCAGCGTGTCCGGCAGGGCCTTGCGGATGTTGGGGGCCGGCGTGTCGCGCGCGATGGTGTAGATCGTGACGTACTGCGGGGCGATGCGCTTGACGTCCTCAAGCCACTCCGTCACCTGGTCGTACGAGGTGTTGGACACGTTGCGGTCGCCAAACATGCCCTCCAGGAACATGGTCTGGATGATGACGTGGCCGTCGTAGCTTGCGTATGTCTGCACCTGGTGCTCGATGGAGTAGGAGGCGGCCAGCGGCCGGTCGATGGCGCGGGCCAGGTCGTCGGAGTGCGCGTCCAGCTTGAGGATGTTGTCGTCCACCTTGAGGAGCGCCTCGCGGACCTCCGGCTGGTCCGCGTTGGTGCCGTTGGAGAGCACGGCTACCTTTGCGTTGGGGGCAAACTCGTCGCGCAGCGCGATGACGGCGTCCACGGCCTGCGGAAAGATGGGGCTCAGCGTGGGCTCGCCGTTGCCCGCGAACGTGATGACGTCCGGCAGGTCGTCGTCCGCGGCCATGAGCTCAAGCGCCTCGCGCAGCGTGTGCGTGAGCTCGTCCATCGTGGTGAACGGGTCCTTGGTGCGGCGCTTCGCGTTGAAGCCAACCTCGCAGTAGATGCAGTCGAACGAGCAGATTTTGCCGGTGCAGGGCATGAGGTTGACGCCGAGCGAGACGCCCAGGCGTCGGCTGCGCACCGGGCCGAAGACGGGACTTGGATTGAGGAACGTGGCCATGGTCTTCTCATCCACCTTAAAGCGTTTCTGGTTTCGCCTGAATTGACCAGTGATTGATGGTCATCTTGCGAATGAAATCTACCTTAAATTCTAAACTTCACTAATAATAGCACGCCGTTTGACCCGCAAACGCGTAATATTGCCGAAAAGTTACACGCGCATGGATTGAAACGTGGTATGTCATAGGTAGCTTCAAGGCGAACAGTCCATCGCGAGGGGCGATGGTCGACATGTTGGGAGATTGAAATGGGTCGTTTCACTAACCCGCGTGACGTGTACTTTGGAGAGGGCGCCCGTCATGAGGTCAAGAACCTCAAGGGCCACAAGGCCATCATCGTTTCCGGTGGCCACAGCATGCGTCGCGGCGGCTTCCTGCAGGACGTCCAGAAGGACCTGGAGGACGCTGGCTTCGAGGTAAAGCTGTTCGAGGGCGTCGAGTCCGATCCTTCCGTCGAGACGGTGGAGAAGGGCGCGGCTGCCATGCGCGAGTTCCAGCCCGACTGGATCGTCGCCATTGGCGGCGGCTCGCCGATTGACGCCGCAAAGGCCATGTGGGTCTTCTACGAGTATCCTGACGAGTCCTGGGACGAGATCATCAAGCCGTTCAACTTCCCCGAGCTTCGCCACAAGGCGCACTTCTGCGCCATCAGCTCCACGTCGGGCACCGGCACCGAGGTCACGGCGTTCTCCGTCATCACCAACTACCAGCAGGGCATCAAGTACCCGCTGGCCGACTTCAACATCACGCCGGACGTCGCCATCGTCGACCCCGAGCTCACCTACAGCATGCCCGCCAAGCTGTGCGCTCACACCGGCATGGACGCGCTGACGCACTGCCTCGAGGCGTACGTCTCCACCGCGGCCTCCATGTTCACGGACGCCAACGCGCTGCACGGCATCCGCGAGATCACGGAGTGGCTGCCCAAGTCCTACCAGGGCGACCATGAGGCCCGCGCCCACATGCACGAGGCTCAGTGCATCGCCGGCATCGCATTCTCGTCTGGCCTGCTGGGCATCGTCCACTCCATGGCGCACAAGACCGGTGCCGCCTTCGAGGGTGGCCACATCATCCACGGCTGCGCAAACGCCATGTACCTGGGCAAGGCCATCCAGTGGAACTCCAAGG
>QOUO01000083.1 GCA_003862195.1 Coriobacteriaceae bacterium
TGGCGGAGTTCACGCGCACGGTGCGCACGCTGAGCGCGGCCATCGGCGAGGGTCACCTGGACAAGGACAAGCTCGCCGCGGTGGAGGCGGAGCACGACGACCCCATCTACCTGGCGCCCTTCCTCGCGTACCTGTGCGGTGACGACTGCCGCGACATCACGGGCCAGGTGTTTGGCCTTTCCGCCTCCGGCAAGATCGAGTGGTACTCCGCGCCGCAGATCGTGAGCGAGGTGCATCGCGAGCCCGGCCACTGGACCATGGCCGAGCTCGAGCAACAGATGCCCACGACCATCCTGCGCGCCGTGCGCTCGCAGGCGACGGCGGACACCTGGGACAAGAGGGACGGCGCCGCCGCTGCCGTGCCACACACGCTCTTCGACCGCGGCGACCGCGTGCCGGACGACCTCTTCCACGGCACGGCCTATATCAACATGATCCAGGGCCTCAAGGACCCCAGCGGCAGCTCCGTGGGCGTGGTCACCTTCGCGCCGGGCGTCCACAACGACTGGCACACGCACCACGGCAGGCAGGTCCTCATGGTGACGGACGGCCAGGGCGTGTACCAGGAGCGCGGCAAGCAGGCGCGCCTGCTCAACCCCGGCGACGTCGTGGTGGTGGAGCCCGGCGTGGAGCACTGGCACGGCGCCGCTCCCACGAGCTGGTTCTCCCACGTGGGGATGATCCTGGGCGAGGCCGTGCCCACCACGGCCGGCCCCGAGCTCACGCGCGAGGACTACCTCGCGGCCTGCGAGGGCGCTTCTCCCACAAAATAGCGACGATACCGACACCGTATATCCCCAGGGGAGAAACGCGTGCGTTACCCGCCGGGGATATCCTCGTGCACGCCGCGGGCCCGGAACAGGACCGGCCTGACGCGGCACGAGGATTCGGGAGGGCGTTGCATGAGGGGTTGGACCGCGCTGGGAGAGGCCATCGGATCGCACATGTGGCTCGTCTCGCCCATATGCGTGGCCATCGGCGTGCTCTTTCCCACGCAGGTCGACGTGCTCAACCGCATCGTGGTGGGGCTCTTTGCGTTCATGACGTTCCAGGGCTCGCTCACCAACCACTTTTCCAACCTGGGCCAGACGGCGCGCCACCCGCTGCCGATGCTTGCGATTCTGGCGCTGTCCGCCGTGGTCCTGCCCGCGCTCGCGTGCGCGCTGGGATGGCTCCTTTTTGGGTCGGACGCCAACCTGGTCACGGGCATCGTGCTCGAGTTCTGCGTGCCCGTGGCCGTGGTCTCCACCATGTGGGTGGGCATGAGCTCCGGCGACATGGCGCTTGGCCTGGGGACCCTGCTGGTGTCCACGGTCCTCTCGCCCGTGACCATACCGCTCACGCTCAAAGTGCTGCTTGGCCAAACCGTGCAGGTGGACGTCGCCACCATGATGTTCGACATGCTGGTCGAGATCGCCCTGCCCGCCCTGGCCGGCGTCGCGATAAACGACCTCACGCGCGGCTGGGGCAAGCGGGTGCTCTCGCCCGCGCTCATGCCGGCGGCTCGCATCACCATCATGCTGGTCATCATCGCAAACTCCACCGGTATCTCAAGCTACATGACGCACCTCACGCCCACGCTCGTGACGGTTGCGCTCTTTATATGCGCGTTCTCGAGCGCCGGCTACGTCGTGGGCTATCTTGCGGCGCGTCTGCTGCGCGAGCCGCGCGCGGAGGCCGTCACGACCACCTTCCAGGTTGGCATGCGCAACATATCCGCGGGCGCGGTGCTGGCGCAGCAGTTCTTCCCGCCCGAGGTGATGTTTCCCGTGGTGGCGGGCACGCTCTTCCAGCAGATCCTCGCGTCCCTCTGCAAGGTCGCGGTTGGCCGCATCTTGCCGAAGGACGCCCCCGCTTGCGAAGGCTAGCCGCTATCATCTTCCGTGCCGCTCGGACGCTGTGGCGGCGGGTTATATGGAAGGGTGAGCCACATGGAAGAGGACAGCGAGTTCGTCGTTCAGCCAAGCAGCGAGGCCCAGCAAGAGGAGGTGCACCGCCGCCTGCAGGAGTACAACCGTCCCTTCTTTAAGGGCGAGAAGGACTTCAGCTTCCACGTGGAGCGCGACGGACAGATTGTGGCCGGCATCGTGGCTGGTAGCACCTACCAGACGCTCGAGGTCGACTTCCTGTTTGTGGACGAGGCCTTCCGCGGGCAGGGGCTCGGCAGCCTGCTGCTGCGCACGGCCGAGGAGCGGGCACGGGCCGCGGGCATCTGCCACGTGCTGCTCAACACATACAGTTTCCAGGCGCCTGGCTTCTACCGCAAGGAGGGCTACGCGGAGCTCTTCCGCATCGACGACTGCCTGGGACCGCACAGTCAGTTCTTCTTCTGGAAGGACCTCGCCTAGGGCTGCTACGCGGCGCCGCGCGTCCTTCTCGCCCGGTCGATGAGCCAGTAGAGAAGCGCGCCCACCACGTAGCTGACGACATCCGCCCAGTCGGTGGTGCTGGGCTTGAGGAGCGGTGCCACGAACTCCCAGAAGAGGCCGCAGCAGAACATGTAGGCCGCCGTGACCCAGGAGGAGCGGATGCGCGCGGTGGGGCGCACCGCGTCGAACAGGCAGTTGGTGTACGCCATGAACGTGAGGCCGCAGAGGACGTCGTTGAGGTGCCCATGCACGAGGCGGGACGCCGGTGGGGGCAGAGTCAGGCCCTTGAGCAGCAGGTTGTTGAGGGTGTAGAGGGCGAGCCCCGCAGCCAGGACCGTGAGGTCGCCGCGCAGCGGCGCCCGCGCGACGTTGAGGCGTGGCCTAGCCAAGCTCGGAGAAGAGCAGGAGTCCCGCCGCGATGCCGAGCGCTATCACCATGATCCACCAACAACCGCCATGCTCTCCGCTTGCCATGTGGCGCCCCCCTTCGACAAGCCACATGATAGCCGAACGCAAGATTGCGGTCTGTTAGCGCTCGCGAAGCACGGAGCCCGCGGCGTCGGCAGGCACCAGCTCCCACACGCGGTTGCAGGCCGCCTGGACCATGCGCGCGTCGTGCGAGACCAGGAGCACCGCGCCCGGGAAGCCCGCGAGCAGCCGCTCCAGCGCCTGGACGGAGTGCAGGTCAAGGTGGTTGCCCGGCTCGTCCATCACGAGGAGCTGCGGGGAGCGGAGCGACGCCAGCGCCAGCACGAGCTTGCGGAGCTCGCCAGGGCTGGGCATGTCCGTGGCCAGCAGCGCCTCCGGCTCCGAGTTCAGCTGCGCCACGACGGAAAGGACCTTGCCCTTCTGGTCCGGCGCGAGCTCGCGCAGCTGCCGCATGGCGTCCCGCGCGGCGGCGGGGGAGATCTCCTGCGGCACGTACACCATGGGCACATCGTTTGGCACGCGGCGCACGACCTCGCGCACAAGCGTGGACTTGCCCGTGCCGTTGGGGCCCACCAGGCCGATGTGGTCCGCGGAGCCCACAAAGAGCTCGGGCACGCGCACGCCCGGGACGCCGGCCGCGGCGCCAGCGCCCGTACCAGCATCTGCGCCGGCCACCACGTCGCCACCCGCAAACGGCACCAGGCCCTCGGGCACGCTCGCCAGCACGCTGCGGCGCGATCGCTCCCCAAACGCGGGCACGTCACCGTCGTAGCTCTTCTCCACCGTTGCCGCAGATGCCTGCGCCGCGGCGGAGCTGATGCGCGAGTCCAGCGTCTTGGTCAGGTGCGTCGCGCGGCCGTCCTTACCTGACACGATGGCGCGGCCGATGCGCTCGCGCGCGTCGTGGTCGCCAGGCGCAAGGCCGCGGCGACTCCGCAGACCCTTGGAGCGCGACGCCTCCTCGACCCGGCGCTGGCGCTCCTGGGCAAGACGGCGCTCCTCGCGGCGCGCGCTCTCGTGCAGCGACGCGGCGGCCGCGGCCTCGCGTCCCGCCTGGGCGGACGCCTCCGTGTAGTTGCCGGGGCGTAGGCGCACCTCGCCTTCCTCAAAGCAGACGCACTGCGAAACCAGCGCGTCCAGCAGCTCGCGGTCGTGCGAGACCAAAAGCCCCACGCCGCCGAACCCGCGCAGCGCCGCAAGTATCTGCCTGCGCGTTGGGGCGTCCACGTGGTTGGTGGGCTCGTCCATCACGAGCACGTCCGGACGGCGCCACAGCGCCACCGCAACCTGCAGGCGCTTCTGCTGCCCGCATGAGAGCTCCGCGTAGCGCCACGGCCAGTCGTCCCCAATGCCCAGCTGGTCGCGCAGGCGGATGGCGTCGCGGTCCCAGGCGCAGGCAAAGTCCTCCAGTCCCTCGGGCGCAACGGACGCGTCCTGCTCGCAGTAGCCGCCCACCAGGCCGGACGGCCCCACGCTGCCCGAGGTGGGCGTCATGAGCCCCGCCGCGATCCTCGCTAGCGTGGACTTGCCGCAGCCGTTGTCGCCAACGACGCCGGTCCACCCCTGGGGAAGGGCAAGGGTCACGCCGTGCAGCACCTCGCGGGCGCTGCCGGCATAGGTATGGTGAATGTTGGTAAGGTTGAGTTGCATGAGGGACCTCTCGGACGCAGTCCGGCAGCCAAAGCCACGACGCGAGCCGCCACGCAGCGAATCGCATCGACAGAGCGGTGCCAGACAATGGGCAGTTTCGCGCCAACGCGCGCTATGCCCCAACGGGGCGCGTCCTACTTGCGCAAGGTCCCTCTCCCATCTCTCGGCCGGCTTGCCAAAGGCCGACCCAACTCACAGACGCACACTCTAACACGCCATCTCCCACGCGCGCAACACCACACAACAAAACAAAGCGGGGGAGAAGAACAGGGCCCGGGAGCTGCACTTTGCTCCCGGGCCCCGCCGTCTACCGCTTGTGACCGTGCGGCCCGCGCCGCCTGTGGCTACTCGTCACCGAAGCTGATGCCCAGCATCCTGGCCTCGCGCACGAGGTCGCTCTTGGGGTCGACGTACTTGAGCTTGCCTGCGATCTGCTCCAGGGGGATGTGGCACATCTTGCCCGCCACCTTGCCGACCATGTAGCCGTACTCGCCCTTCAGGAAGCCGCGTGCGGCCTCTACGCCACACTGCGTGGCGTAGATCCTGTCCTGGGCGTCCGGCTGGCCACCGCGCTGCGTGTGGCCCGGCACAGCCACGCGGACCTCCTTGCCCGTGCGAGCGGCGACCTCCTCCGCGATGTCGTAGGCGACGGAGGGCTTCACGCGCTTCGCGACCTTGGCCTTGTAGTCCTTCTTGCGCATGGCGGCCTCCTCCTTGGAGATGGCCCCCTCCGCACACACGATGATCGAGAACCGCCCGCCGTTCTTCTCGCGCTTCTCGATGGCATTCACCACGTTGTCCATCTCGTAGGGGATCTCGGGGATGAGGATGACGTCCGCGCCGCCCGCGACGCCGGCGTACAGCGGGATCCAGCCCACCTTGTGGCCCATGATCTCGATCACGAAGACGCGACCGTGCGAGCTCGCGGTGGTGTGGATGTCGTCGATGCAGCGCGTGGCGACGTCGATGGCGCTCGTGAAGCCAAACGTGATATCCGTGCCATAGGTGTCGTTGTCGATGGTCTTGGGCAGGCAGATGATGTTGAGGCCCTCCTCGCGCAGGCGGTTGGCCGTCTTGATGGAGCCGTTGCCGCCCAGCACGAAGAGGCAGTCCAGCTTGAGCGACTTGTAGGTCTTCTTCATGGCGGGGACCTTCTGGACGCCGTCCGCCTCGGGGATGTCGATGCGCTTGAACGGCGTGCGGCTGGTGCCCAGGATGGTGCCGCCGAGCGTGAGGATGCCGCTGAAGTCCTTCCAGGTCATCATGCGGTAGCGCTTGTAGATGAGGCCCTGGTAGCCGTCCTCGAAGCCGTAGATCTCAACACCCTCCTTGGTGTTGTTGTACACGGTCTTGACGATGGCGCGCATGGTGGCGTTGAGCGCCTGGCAGTCGCCGCCGCTGGTGAGCAGTCCGATCCTGAGCATGGATCCCCCTTACCTGTCACGCCCGTGCCGGCGGCCGCGACCATCTGCATGGCATCCGCGGCCTGGCATGCCGCGGGCCCTCTTCAGGTAAAGATTATTGCGCATTTTGGGACCCATGCCGCGCTCCGTATCACTCCATTACAAATAGTGGCCGCAGCGCAGGTGGGAGGTCCAGAGTGAGGCGCGTCGGCAATCCGCATCGCGGACGTCCAGCCGCGCTGGGTCCAGCCACAGCCCGAAGGCCCCGGTCCCCAGTCCGAAGGCCCTCACGACCGTCTCCAGCGCGCTCGCCTTACCACCCAAAGAGGAGCTCATGGTCGTTCTGGTCATCTTCCTGGCTTGTCGTGACTGTCTTAGACCCATCCTGGTTGGCGGACGATTTGCCACCGCTCTTCGAGCTTCCCCCACACGCGCCCAGCGTCAGCGCCAGCAAGCCGCACATCGCAAGTGAGAGGATCTTCCTTCCGCGCCCCATGGGCCCACCTCGCAAATCAAAAGCTTAAATTACCTGCAGGTGGATTATATGCCAGCGCAAGTCGATAGGTCCGCGAGCAATTCGTTATGGAAGCCTTGCACTGCCTAGCGCGTGCCCACGTTGGGTAGGTTGTAACTATCGGTTTCCTTTGTCCGTCAGCAGGGCGTTTGGCGTCCACGCCGCGGACTCTTCTCCAGGAGGTGGCCCATGGCGGCTAGGGACGTGCAGGCGGCTCGTGAGGCGGGGCAGCGTGCCCTTGCGAGCCTGCGAGAGGCGGAAAAGTCCCTCGACAGCGCCCGCAACTGGGGTTTCGTGGACATCCTGGGCGGCGGGCTCATCACGAGCCTCGTCAAGCACTCGCGCATGGACGATGCGTCTGAGGCCATCGAGCGCGCCCAGACGGACCTCGAAACCTTCGCCAAGGCCCTCAAGAGCGTCTCCGGCGTCACGGGCGTGCGCCTGGAGCGCGACGGCGTGCTTGAGGCGTTCGACGTCCTTCTCGACAACTCGATATCGGACCTCTTTGTCCAGTCGCACATAGAGGACGCCCGCAGCCAGGTGAAGACCTCGATATCGCGCGTGACGGCCATCCTGGCGGAGCTGGGGCAGCAGGACGCAGGCTCCGGCTCTGGTGCCGGCTCCGGGTGCAATCGGTAGGCGGTGCCCATGGCGGAGCTCGAGGCAATGCCGCCCACGCGGCAGCGGGGGAGAAGGACGCGCGGCAGGCTGCTCGCGGCCATCGCGTGGCTGGTGCTGGGTGTCGCGTTCGAGATCCTGGCCTCCATCCCGATACAGCTCCTCAAGCTGGACTGGAACCTCTCCATCGAG
>QOUO01000084.1 GCA_003862195.1 Coriobacteriaceae bacterium
CGGACCGACAGGGGCCCGACTCACAAAGCGTGCTTTGTGAGTCGGGCCCTTTTTGCGTTTGGGCTGGTAAATAGGTTAAGGCGGGCTTGCGCCCACACTCGCAAAGCATGCTTTGCGAGTGTGGGCGATGTGCGTGGTTCGACCTTGGTGGGACCGCATTCCAGAAACGATTTTGGAATGCGGCCTAAATTGCGTTTGCGCAGGTAAGCGACTTGGTTTCGGCATACCAGAAAAGTTTCTGGAATGCGGGGTGCGGCGGGCGCCGTGTGCGGACGCCTCGGGCGCCGCGCGGGCGGGCCCGGCGCGTCTTGGCAGAATGCGTGGCGGTGGCAAGCTTGGGTCGCGGTTCTTCTCGCCCGGCGCTAAGGTAGCTAAGGGCGGCGGCAAGCCTGACGATGGCGAGCATTGCGTTGGCATGCCAGACGAAGGTAAGCCTGCCGCCGGACCGTACGCAGGGGACGCTCGCTCGGAGGCAACGTGATCAAGCTCATTCTTTCCGACATGGACAACACGCTCGTTCCGTTTGGCGCCGAGATGGCGTCGCAGAGGACGGTGGACGCCATCCACGCCTGCCAGGAGCAGGGGATCGACTTTGGCCCCGCGAGCGGGCGCGACCGCGGCGAGCTGTCGGGCTTCTTTGGGGACGACGCGAGCTGCTTCAACACGGGCGTCCTGGTGAACGGGCAGAAGGTGTACTACCTGGGCGAGGTCGTGTACGAGAAGACCCTGCCCACGGACGAGCTGCGCCGTGCGGAGTCCATCGCCGCCGGGGTCGAGGGCGTGGCGTTCATCACGTACCGCGACGACAACTCGGGCGACTGGGTGGGCGCGACCGCCGAGGAGCTTGGCGACATGTACGACCGCGTCTTCATGTGCGGCGGAAGGCATCACGCCCTGGACCGTATGCCGGACTATCCCGTGGTTAAGGCGGGGCTCGTGGTGCTGGGCGACAACTCGCGCGCCGTGGAGCTCTCGAAGCGGCTGGCCGAGGCGTGCCCGAGCCTGATCTTCCCCAACACGGTGCACAACTGGCTCGACGCGTCGCCCAAGGGCTGGGGCAAGGCCGACGGCATCGCCATCCTCCAACGCATCCTGGGCCTTTCCGACGAGGAGGTCTGCGTGTTTGGCGACGCGGACAACGACCTGGACATGCTGGGGCGCTACCCCAACTCGTGCGCCGTGGCCAACGCGAACGAGGCCGCTACCAAGGCGGCGCACTGGCACGTGGGCGCGAGTGCGGACGACGGCGTCGCGCGTGCGATGGAGCAGATCGCGGCGGCCGCGGCACAGGCGCGCGTGACGGGTCGCGAGGTCGTGCCGGAGTTCATGCGCGGGTAGCGCGCGGTGCGGGCGTACGCCCCGCGACAACGCGTGCGGGCATGGCATAGTTCCAGCTCGCCGCATTGCTATCGGTAAATGCGATAACAAACTACGCACATCAACTATATTTTCCGCTTGTTAACACGCCTTACCTCAACGTTCGCCTATCACGTCAGACGCTATCATTCTCTCCGTCAACAACGCGATGCGCGAACGGAGGGTGATGCGGCATGCAGAACGTACTCGCGTACTTCTCTCAAAACGGGACGGAGTTCGTCCAGATGGTGGCGACCCACCTGTGGCTGAGCGCGGTCGCGCTCGCCCTCGCGACGGTCATCGCCGTGCCGCTCGGCATCCTGGGCGCGCGCTTCCGCAGGCTCGACAGCGTGTCGGAGGGCGTGTGGGGCACGCTGCGCATCATCCCGAGCCTCGCGCTGCTGCTGGTGCTCATCCCCGTCCTAGGCACGGGCACGCTGCCCGCTGTGGTCTCGCTCACCGTGCTCGCCATCCCACCCATCCTCATCAACACGACGACCGCGTTCAAGACGCTTCCCGCGGACGTGCTCGAGGCCGCGGAGGGCATGGGCATGCCGCCGGCGCGTGAGCTCCTCACCGTCAAGCTGCCGCTTGCGCTGCCGGTCGCGTTTGCGGGCTTCCGCACCGCAACGTCCGAGGTCATCGCCAGCGCGATGCTCGCGGCCTACATCGGTGCGGGCGGCCTGGGCGACCTCATCTTCACGGGCCTCGGCCTCATGAGGACGGACCTCCTGTGGATCGGCGGCCTTTCCGTGGCGGCACTCTCGCTCGCCGTGGGCGCGCTCCTCTCCCTTGCCGAGGCGCGAATGCGCAGGCGCGCGGGCATGGTGGCCGCATAGGCCGCGCCGCGCACTGGCACCAATCGCAAGGCAAATCTGCATCGCGCGCCGCCCGTATCGGGCTGGTCAATCAACAGTGCAACTAATCAGGGGAGAAGAACCATGACCTTTATCGACAACTCCAACGCAAGCGGCATCATCGTCCCGGCTGCGGCCCCCGCGCTCTCGCGCCGCGCGTTCCTGGCCGGCGCCCTCGGCCTGGGCGCGACCGCCCTTCTCGCCGGCTGTGGCACCGGCTCCTCGTCGGGCGGCGGCTCGGGCAAGACCATCGTCGTCGGCTCCAAGGACTTTACGGAAAACCTGATCCTGGCCGAGCTCTATGCGCTCGCGCTCGAGGACAAGGGCTTCAAGGTAAAGCGCAAGTTCAACATCTCGAGCTCCGTCACGCACACATCGCTCGTGAACGGCGACATCGACCTCTACCCGGAGTACACGGGCACCGCGCTGATATCCATCCTCAAGAAGGACGTCGAGACCGATCCCAAGAAGGTCTACCAGACGGTCAAGGCGGCATACAAGAAGAAGTGGAACATCGACTGGCTCGAGTACGCAAAGGCGACCGACTCCCAGGGCCTCGTGATCACGACCGCGGCCTCCAAGAAGTACGGCATCACGACCATCACGGACCTGCAGAAGAACGCAAGCAAGCTGCGCTTTGCGTCGCAGGGCGAGTTCGACAAGCGCGAGGACGGCATTCCCGCGCTCGAGAAGGCCTACGGAAAGTTCGACTGGAAGTCCTCAAAGGTGTACGACAACTCGCTCAAGTACGAAATCCTGCGCAAGGGCCAGGCCGACGTGACGCCCGCGTACACCACGGAGGGCCAGATCGCCAGCAAGACGTTCACGCTGCTCGAGGACGACAAGCACGTCTGGCCGCCGTACAACGTGGCGCCCGTCGTGCGCGGCAAGGTGCTCAAGGCCAACCCCAAGATCGAGGACGCGCTCAACGCCGTCAGCAAGACGCTCACCACCGCGGGCCTCACCAAGCTCAACGCCCAGGTGGACGTGAAGAAGAAGGAGTACGAGGACGTCGCGGCCGCGTACTTCAAGAAGATCAAGTAGGGGCAGCCATGGGGGAGAAGTTCATCAATCGCTTTGGCATCCCTGAGCCGGCCGCACCCTACGTGGACCTGCTCTTCTCGCCCGCGGAGGTCGCCTTTGTCGAGGCGGCGCCTGAGGGCCCCTTCACGGCGGCGGACGTGGCGGACCTCGTGGAGGGTGACGCCGCCGCGTTCCTGGACGCGTGCTACCGGCGCGGCGTCGTGTCGCTGGCGCCCGCGTCCGATGCGCCGGCCGCGCCCGACGCCCCCGCCTACGTCGTGGCCAATTTCTACGCGCGCCTCGACGTGGCGTGCGTGAGCGAGCAGGGGGCGTACGGCCGCATTCCCGCGGAGGCGCGCCGCGCGATTAACGCGTGGTACTTCGACGCGTACTACCAGAGCCTCGACCCGGATCCCGCCGTGCGGCCCACGCAGGACCGCGTGCTGACCCTGCAGGAAACGCTCGACCTGATCGACGCGGACGACCGTCCCGTCTACCTGGGCAACTGCGACTGCAGGAGCCTCGGCGGAGACTGTGGCCTGCCCACGCGCACCTGCCTGAGCTACCGCGTGGGGCCCAACACCTTTGCGGACCGCGGCGTCACGGAGCGTGTCAGCAAGGAGCGCGCCAAGCAGGTCGTGCGCGACGCGGACCGCGCGGGCCTCATGCACACGGCCAATCCCAACGGCATCTGCAACTGCTGCGGGGATTGCTGCTACCTGTTCCGCAGCCAGCGCCGCCGTGGCAGCCAGGGCTTCTGGCCCGAGTCGCCGTACGTCATCAGCTTCGACGCCGGCCGCTGCGTGGGCTGCGGACGCTGCGTGCAGCGCTGCCACTTTGGTGTCTTCAGCAGAGAAGGACGCACGGTCACGGCCGACACGTCGACGTGCGTGGGATGCGGAATCTGCGCGAACACCTGCCCGGCGCACGCGCTCGAGCTGGTGGGAAGGAGCGAGCCATGCCCTGCGAGGTAGAGTTCGAGGACGTAACCAAGCGCTTCCCCGGGGCGGCGCGGCCGGCGCTTGACCACGTGAGCCTCAAGGTCGAGGCCGGGGAGTTCGTCACGGTGCTCGGCACGTCCGGCTGCGGCAAGACGACCATGATCAAGTGCGTCAACCGCCTGGTGGAGCCCGACTCCGGCACCATCCGGGTCGAGGGCGAGGACGTGTCCGCCGCGGATCCCGCCAGGCTGCGCCAGCACATCGGCTACGTGATCCAGAAGGTGGGACTCTTCCCGCACATGACCGTGGGCGAGAACGTGGCCACCGTCCCCCGGGTCCTCAAATGGGACAAGGAGCGCATCCAGGCCCGCGTGGACGAACTTCTCGCCCTCGTGAACCTCGACCCCAAGGAGTTTGCCGGCCGCTATCCCTCGCAGCTCTCCGGCGGGCAGCAGCAGCGCGTGGGGCTCGCCCGCGCGCTCGCGGCGGACCCGTCGCTCCTGCTGATGGACGAGCCCTTTGGCGCGATCGACGCCATCAACCGCGAGGCCCTGCAGGACGAGCTGCTGCGCATCCACCAGGGCTCGCGCAAGACGATCCTCTTCGTCACGCACGACATAAACGAGGCCCTCAAGCTGGGCACGCGCGTGCTCGTGATGGACGCGGGCCGCGTGCAGCAGTTCGACACGCCCAAAGAGATCTGCGAGCACCCGGCCACGGACTTCGTGCGCTCGCTCCTGCGCTCCGGCGAGTTCCGCCTCAGGTCCGCGTACGTGGAGCCGGGGGAGGGCATCTGATGGGCGCCTACCTCGAGTTCTGGTCAGAGCATGCCGAGAAGTTCCTCGACCCGCTCGCGGAGCACCTCCAGATCGTGGGCGTCACGCTGCTGATATCCGTGGCGCTGGCGGCCGTCGTCTCCGTGGCGCTCCTCCGTCACCCACGGGCCAAGGGCGTGGTGCTGCAGCTCCTCTCGGCCGTGTACGCCATCCCGAGCCTGGCGCTGTTTGCCGTGCTCATCCCCGTCACGGGGCTGGGAGAGAGCACGGCCGTGCTCGTGCTCGTGGCGTACAACCAGTACCTGCTGGTCCGCAACATCGTCACGGGAATCGACGGCGTGGATCCCAGCGTCGTGGAGGCGGCGCGCGGCATGGGCATGAGCGACGCGCGCATCCTGCGCGAGGTGCAGGTGCCGCTGGCGCTGCCGCTCATCATGGCGGGCCTCAGGCTGGCGGTCATATCGACCATAGGAATTGCAACCATCGCGGCCACCATCAACGCGGGCGGCCTGGGCACCGTGCTCTTCGACGGGCTGCGGACGCTCAACTCGTACAAGATCGTCGGTGGCACGCTGGAGTGCGCGCTCCTGGCCATCGTGGCCAACGCGGCACTGCGGCTGCTCGAGTCCGCCGTCACCAGAAGGGTGGTCAGGTAACGTGAGGGACGTGACGTTGGCATGACGTACGACGCATTTAGCAACCAGGCGCTCGGCTTCACCACGCGCCAGCTGCACGCGGGCTACGACCCGGGGCAGCACCTGCGCTCCAAGGCCGTGCCCATCTACCAGACGGCCGCCTTCGAGCTGGGGAGCTACGAGCGCTGCGAGCGGCTCTTCGACTACTCGGAGGAGGGCTACTCCTACGTGCGCTACTCCAACCCCACCAACGACGTGTTGGAGAAGCGCATCGCCTCGCTCGAGGGCGGCACGGCGGCCGTGGGCCTCGCGAGCGGCATGGCGGCCATCTCGGACACGTTCCTCACGCTCTGCGGCGAGGGGGACGAGGTCGTCGCGACCCGCACGCTGTACGGGGGAAGCACGGCGCTCCTCTCGTCCGTGTTGCCCACCTACGGCATCACCTGCAACTTCGTGGACGACCCGGACGACCCCGCCTCCTTCGAGCGTGCCATCACGCCGCGCACCAAGGCGGTCTACGTGGAGTGCCTGGGCAACCCCGTCATCAACATCGTCGACTTCGAGGCTGTGGCCGCCATCGCGCACGCGCACGGCGTGCCGTTCGTGGTGGACAACACCTTCGCGACGCCCTACCTCTTCAGGCCGCTCGAGCACGGCGCCGACCTCGTGGTCTACTCCGCCACCAAGTACCTGGGCGGGCACGGCACGGTCATCGGCGGGCTCGTGGTCGAGGGCGGCACGTTCGACTGGCTGGGCGGCCGCTTCCCGCGGCTCGAGGCCTACTACCAGCAGTACGCCGCGCGGATGGGGGAGGAGCGGCTGCGGCGGGAGCTCTTCTCGCATGCCCTGCGCGAGCGCGGCCTCATCGACCTGGGCGCCCACATGAGTCCCAACACCGCGTTCTCCATCCTGCAGGGCGTCGAGACGCTGTCGCTGCGCATGGAGCGCCACGTGGCAAACGCGCAGGCCGTAGCCGAGTTTTTGGACGCGCATCCCCTGGTGGAGAAGGTCAACTACCCCGGGCTGGCGTCGAGTCCCTACCACGGGCTCTCCCGGCGCTACTTCCCCAAGGGGCCGGGCGCGATGATGTCGTTCGACGTCGCGGGCGGGCTTGCGGGCGCGCGCCGCGTGATCGAGCGGCTGCGCGTGTTCGACTTCATGGTCAACGTGGGCGACGCCAAGTCGCTGGTGGTGCACCCCGCGTCGTCCACGCACTACGGGCTCGACCCGGAGGAGTGCGCCCGTGCCGGCGTCTTTCCGGGGACGCTGCGCCTGTCCGTGGGGATCGAGGACGTTGAGGACCTGCTGGCGGACCTGGACCAGGCGCTGGGCGCGTAGCGGGTGCGGCCAGCGCCCGCGTCCGCTACGAAAGCAGCATGCGGTCGTTGTCGAGCTCGCCGCCCGAGACCTCCTCGAACTTGCGGAGCAGGTCCGGCACGGTGAGCTTGCTCTTCTCGTCCCCGCGCACGTCGAA
>QOUO01000085.1 GCA_003862195.1 Coriobacteriaceae bacterium
CGCGTGTCCGTCACGGTGCTGCTGCTCGCGCTCGCGATCGGCCTGTTGGTGGGGTTCTTCTGCATCGGCGCGCTGTGGTGCGTGGACCAACTGCAGGAGCAGATCTGGAACCACGCCGTCGCGGCGGCAGGTCGCTGGGTGGCGCTACCCCTGTGCGTGGTCGGAGGCCTCGCCGTGGGCGCCGCAACCAACCGCTTTGGCTACAGCCTCGACACGCTCGCGACCGTGGTCACGCGCTGCCACAAGGAGGGCGGCTACCGCCTGCCCGGCACACTCGCCCAAACGCTCCTGCTGTTTGCGCTGCCCATCGCGTTTGGCGGGGCCGTCGGTCCCGAGGCCGGCGTGTCCGGCCTGGTGGCGGCCCTCGCCACGAGCGGCATCCGCATCCTGCGCCGCTCCGGCGTCGCCGCAGTATGCGACCCGGGCCACCCGCTGGCGGCCGCGCTCTCCGTCGTGGAGCCAGGCAACCGCACGCCCGACCGCCGCTACGCGCGCTTCCCCAAGGTCATCCTCTGGGGTGTGGCCGGCCTCGGCTTTGCCGCGGGCGCGGCGCTCTTCGCACGTATATTTGGTCCCGCGGGAAGCCTCCCCCGCTTTGACGCGATTCCCTACGCCGCGCTCGACGCACCGGCGATCGTCACGGCGGCGCTCGGCCTTGTGGTTGGCTGCGCGCTCGCGATGCTCTCCAAGGGGACAAAGGCCCTTCTCGACCGCGTCGAGCCCAGGCTGGAACAGAGGGA
The DNA here is from genome assembly GCA_003862195.1 of Coriobacteriaceae bacterium. Classification (GTDB taxonomy): domain Bacteria; phylum Actinomycetota; class Coriobacteriia; order Coriobacteriales; family Atopobiaceae; genus Parafannyhessea. The sequence continues at coordinate 741 of QOUO01000085.1, forward strand.
CGCGCACGCGACGCTGAGGCGCGCCCTCGTCTGTAGCGCGCTCATGGGCGCCGTGGCCTGCGCGCTGCCCGACGTGCTCTTCTCGGGCCAGTCCGCCACCTACGCGCTCTCCACGTCGTGGCAGACGGCCGGCGCCGCCACGCTCCTCGCGACGGCCGTGGCCAAGATCGTGCTCTCCAACGTGTGCGTTCGCTCGGGCTGGGTGGGCGGAGAGTTCTTCCCGCTCATCTTCTGCGGCGTGGCCGCGGGCTTTGCCCTGTCTGCCATCACGGGTGCGGACCCCAGGCTCGCCGTGGCCGTGGCCTGCGCGGCAACGGTGTCCGGCGCCACTGGCAAGTGGCTGCTCTCGACCCTCGTTCTTGCACTCTGCTTCCCGCCGGCGAGCCTGCCCGTCGTGGCCGTCGCAGCCTACGTGGCGGCGCGGCTGATGGCGGCGTACGACCGGTGCGGCCACAGCATGGAGGCCGGCACCAGGCGGTAGCGGGCGTCAGTCGGTGGCGGCGTCCTTCTCGCCCGCGTCATTCTGCCCCGCGTCGCGCGCGTGCAGGTAGTCGATGTAATGCTGGCCCCAGGCCTCGACGTCGTCCAGCACCGGCCCAAACGATCGCCCCAGCTCCGTGAGCGAGTACTCAACGCGCGGCGGCACCTCCGCAAACGCCTCGCGGCGCACGAGGCCCTCATCCTCAAGCCGCTTGAGCTGCGACGACAGCGTGGAGTGCGTGAGCTCCGGCATCATGTGCTGCAGCTCGCCAAAGCGCTTGGTGCCCTCGCTCAGGCAGTGCAGCAGCACGATCGTCCACTTGCCTTGCAGCAGCCATTGCGCCGTGACGTAGGGACACACCCCAAACCGCTCCGGCGCGGCCTTCCTTCCCGCCATGTGGCTCCAACCTTTCCCGTCATGGTACTAAACGCGATACCTGCACGCGCAAAAGATACTACTTGCGCGCCTAAATTGTCATCTCTATAGTATCAGTTAACGACATGGTATCAACTTGATACCTTTACTGGAAGGAGGCGCAAATGGGCGAGAAGAACCAGACCCCCAAGCAGCCGGCACTGTTCGTGGGCCACGGCGACCCCATGATGGCGCTACGCGAGGACGACGTGGCACGCGGCCTGCGCTCCGTGGGCGAGCGCCTGCTGGTCGGCAAGCCCAAGGCGATCCTGGCCGTGTCCGCGCACTGGTACACGCGCGGGACCCTGGTGCAGAGCGACCCGACGCCGCGGCAGGTAAACGACATGTACGGCTTCCCCAAGGAGCTGTACGCGATCAAATACCGCCCCGCCGGCAACGCGGAGCTCACGCAGCGCGTACTCGACCTGCTTGGTGACGACGTGCAGGTAGACGACAGCTGGGGCATCGACCACGGCGTGTGGACGCCGCTCCACCACATGCTGCCGCAGGCCAACGTTCCTGTGGTCGAGCTGAGCGTGAACGGCCTTGCCGACGCCCGCTACGCCTACGACCTGGGCACACGCCTCGCGCCGCTGCGCGACGAGGGCTTTGTGGTGCTGGGCAGCGGCAACGTGGTCCACAACCTGCGCGAGGCGGACTGGGACAACCCCAACGGCACGCCGCAGAACGTCGCGTTTGACGAGGCGGTGCTCGCGGCCGTGACGGCACGCGACGACGAGGCCGTCATCAACTACCAGGCGCTCCCCCACGCGGACTACGCCGTGCCCACGCCCGACCACTACCTGCCGCTGCTCACCGTGCTGGGCGCAGCCAAGGGAGAGAAGGCGGAGGTCTTCAACAAGGTCCGCAACCTGGGCGCGATATCCATGACGAGCTTCGCGTTCGGCCTCGGCCGCTAACGCTCGCGCCCGCCGCTGGCAGACAACGTAAAGAAAGACGCCCCGCAGACGGGGTCATATAAGACACAAGGCAACACGCAAAACAAGAAGGAGAAGAACATGGCAGACAAGAAGAACGTCCTCTTTGTGGTTGGCACCCTGCGCAAGGACGGGTTCAACCTGCAGCTCGCGAAGCGCGCGGAGCAGCTGCTGGCCGGCCGCGCCAACGTGAGCTGGCTCGACTACTCGCAGCTTCCGCTCATGAACCAGGACCTGGAGAACCCGGAGCAGGAGGCCGTAGCCAAGGTGCGCCAGGCAGTGCGCGACGCGGACGGCGTCTGGTTCTTCTCGCCCCAGTACAACGCGTCCTTCCCTGGCCACGTCAAGAACCTGGTCGACTGGCTGAGCCGCCCGCTGCCCGGCAAGGGTCGCGACACCGCGGTCGCCGGCGGGATGAAGGCCACGGTCAGCGGCGCGGGCGGACGCACCGCCACCGCACAGATGCGCACCGCGCTCGACTCGCTGCTCGAGTTTGTGGGCGCGAGCGTCATGCGCGAGGGCGAGACGGGCGTCGCGCTGTCCGGCGCGTCGTGGGGCTCGGGCAAGCTCGAGCTCTCCGCGGACGACGAGGCCGCGCTCGCCGCGCAGGCGGACGCGTTCCTCGAGTTCATCGCGTAGCGAGACTACAGCAGGACCCCCAGCACGACGAGCGCGACGCACGCCACCAGCACGGCGGCGTCGCGCCCGTGCATGGGGTAGCGCTTGAAGCTGCTTGCGCGCGTGCGCAGGTAGAAGCCGCGCTGCTCGGCCGCGAGCGCCGTCGCGTCCGTCTTGCCCACGCTGCTCACCAGGAGCGGCACGCAGAGCGGCAGCATAAGGCGCAGCTTGCGGATGGGGTTCTTGGTGTCGTACTCCACGCCGCGGGCGCACTGCGCCTCCATGATCGCGTTCATCTGCTGGCCAAACACCGGGACAAAGCGCAGCGCCGTGGTGAACGTGAACGCGTAGCGGTACGGAACGTGCAGCACCTCCACGCAGGCATTTGCAAGGTCGTTCAGCTTGGTCACGCTCAGCATGAGCACCAGCGGCAGCGCCACGCCCAAAAGGCGCAGGCACGCCTTGCCGGCGGAGTCGAGCCCCTCCGTCGTCATCCACAGCAGCACCGTCCTGCCGCCGCGCACGAAGGCGCACTGCAGCAACAGCATGACGATGGCGATGGGCACCAGGAGCTTGAGCAGCGTGACGAGCTTGGACGTGGTGTGGCTGTAGGCCGCCAGCGCAAAGGTAAGCGCAAGCAGCGCCACGAGCATGCCGTACGTCTGCGCGCAGAACGTCGCCACAATGATGGCCGCGGCGATCGCGAGCTTGGTCACGGGGTTCAGCCGGTGCAGGAGGGTTTCTCCCGGAACGTACTCGATCACGCTAACCACGACTGACCAGCTCCCCCGTGAGGTCGACTATGCCGGATACCTGGCTGATGCCCGCGTACTCCGGGCTAAGGTCGCGCGCGAGCGCCTGCGACAGCCGTGTGACCTGCGGCGCCTCCACGTACGCCCGCCGCATGAGCGGCTCGTCCGCAAACTCCTGCGCCGTGGGGCCGCGCCCCAGGATGCGCCCGTCCGCCATGACCACGACGCGCTCCGCAAAGTCGCTCACGACCTCCATGTCGTGGCACACCATGATCACGGCGCAGCCGGCATCGGCCATCTCGCTCACCGTGCGCATGACCGTCATGCACTCGCGGTAGTCGAGCCCGCTCGTGGGCTCGTCCAGCAGCACCACGTCCGGCTCCACCACCACGACGGAGGCGAGCGCGACCATCTGCCGCTGTCCGCGAGAGAGCGAGAAGGGCGACTCCCCCTCCGGCAGGCCAAACCTTTCAATTACCTTGTGCGCGCGGCGGCGCGCCTCGTCCGCGTCGACCCCCTGGAGCTCCAGCCCGAAGGCGACCTCGTCGAGCACCGTGTTCTTGCACAGCTGGCAGTCGGGGTTCTGGAACAGCGTCGCGCAGTGCGCGGCGATGCGGCTCGTGGGGACGTGCCGCGTGTCGAGCCCAGACACGAGCACCTGGCCCACAGCTGGCTTGAGCAGGCCGTTCAGGAGCTTGGTGAGCGTGGTCTTGCCGGCGCCGTTCTGGCCCACCACGCCCACGACCTCGCCGGGATAGACGGCCATGTTCAGGTCCTCCACCGCGGCGCCGCTGCCGGGGTAGGCAAAGCCCACGCCCTCCACGCGCACGACGGGTTCCGCGCCCTCCGCGTGAGGCCGCGGTACCGCCGCGTGGGGCGAGCTTGCCCTGAAGGCCGCGTCGCGCTGCGCGTCTGCCACGGGGCCCGCCTGCGCGCCGCCGGCAAGGTGCGGCCGAACGAGGCCCTCCACCAGCGACTCCGCCTCGCTCACGGTCAGGCACGGCTCGCCGGGCGGCAGGAGGCCCTTCTCCACCAGGCTGTTGTGGACGCGCGCCATGCGCGGGCTGTCCACGCCCAGCTCGCGAAGCTCGCGCGCGTGGCCAAACACCTGCCGCGGCGTGCCGGAAAGCACGATGCGACCGTGGTCCATCACGAGGATGCGGTCGCAGTAGCGTGAGAGGAGCGCGACCTTCTGCTCGATCACGATGACCGTGATCCCCTGCTCGCGCACGGTGCACAGCGTGTCGAACACCAGGCGCGACGACGCCGGGTCGAGCGCGGCGGTCGGCTCGTCCAGCACCAGCACGCGCGGGCGCATCGCGAGGATGGCCGCGATGGAGACCTTCTGCTTCTGCCCGCCAGAAAGCGTCGCGATCTCGCGGTCGCGCAGGTCCGCAATGCCCACGGTCTCGAGCGCCCCGCTCAGGCGCGCCTCGATCTGGTCGTGCGGCACGCCAAAGTTCTCGAGGCCAAACAGCAGTTCATCTTCTACCACGGACGCCACCATCTGAGCGTCGATGTCTTGCAGAACGCTGCCGACGACCTGGCTGATGTCCGTCAGGGTCACGTCGCAGGTGTCCTTGCCATCCACGTACACGGCGCCATAGAGCTCGCCGCGGTAGTGGTGCGGGATTGCGCCGGAAAGCGCCGCCGCAAGCGTGGACTTGCCGGCGCCCGAGGGACCGATCACGCCCACGAACTCGCCCGCGCCCACGCTCAGGGACACGTGGTCGAGAGCGCGAGGCGCGTCCTTCTCGCCTGCCTGCGCATACGAGAAGGACACGTCATCCAGTCTGACTATGGGATTCTGGTCAGTCATTCGCACGCGGCCCCAGCCTACGCCTCGACCTTGAGGGCCTTGCAGATGGGCACGTAGAGCGCCTGCACCAGGATCGCGTTGAACACGCCGGTCGCGAACACGACGGGGAGCATGGCGGCGGCGAGCTGCGCCACGACGCCAAGCATCGCCATCTTGATGACCATGAAGATGCAGCCGCTCACGACGGTGGTGATGAAGGTGCCGATGGCCGGGACGAACTTCTTGGCGTTGCCGCGCATGGCGGTGCGGACGATGACGGCCATCAGCATGGCCGCGACGCCCTCGGCCGCGAAGTCGATGAACGGCGAGGTGGTGGTGATCTGGATGACCGCCGCGGAGATGAGGCCGATCACGAGCGCCTGCGGGACGCTGGGCCTGACGACGAGGATCGTGAGGCAGAACGCCGAGATGATGAACTCGGGGCTGATGATGCCGGCGGTGAGGCTGGAGATTGCCTTGCCCACCGTGAAGTTGAGGATGAAGCCGGCCGCCAGGAGTACGGCGAGGAGGACGAGCGAGCGGACGTCGAGCTTGCCGTGGTCTGCAGTGTTGACGGTGCGGGCCTGCTGGGTGGAAGCGGTGGTAGCCATGAGTTTCTCCTTTTATGAATTCAATCCGATGCGTTGGTTTTCGTTCTTATGTACTTGCACTTGTCTGTGGTTGCCGTCAGCCGCGCCATCGACGCGTCAGTTGATTCTTGGTTCCCATGGTTTCCTCCAATGTGGGCAAAAAATCCGAGCGATGCGTAAAAGAAAAGGACCCCGGCCAAACCGGAGTCCTTCAGATTTGCGCAGGCATGTGGCGCGAGAGACTCACGATCGACCGTTCGAGAGAGAGTTGCGCCACCACCAGTTGTTGTTGGACTTGCAGACGTTTGCGAAGCACATCGTGGTGACCTCCTCTCGAAAATCTCTACCGCGCCAGGCGGACTCTCGTTCATTGGTTCGCACTATAGGTCATTCGCGCACGCTGACGCAACCCGCAACTTGTAAACGTTTTGTTTCTGCCAACGTTCAGGAATCCCCGCAGCGGCGCGCAGCCAGTGCCCTCATACGCAGTTGCGCAGGTAGAACACGGCTATCTGGGTCCTGTTGCTGAGGTCGAGCTTCGTGAGGATCGACGAGATGCGGTTCCGCACGGTACCAGCGCTCATGCACAGCTCGTCGGCAACTTCCGCGTTTGTCAGCCCGTCGGCAATCGCGCGCACGACCTCACGCTCTCGCTCCGAGAG
>QOUO01000086.1 GCA_003862195.1 Coriobacteriaceae bacterium
CACGCACGGCCTCGTCACCGCCCTCGCGCACGGCGTCCACGATCTTCTCGGCCGACTCCATGACCTCGCGGGGCAGGGCGCCCTGGCGCTCGAGGTCTGACTGCTGGAGCCGCTGGCTCCCGGTTAGGGTTACGGTCCTCATGCTCTTCTCCTTAGTCCTTGGCCACGGCCTGTGCGAGCCTTGCCGCGAGCGAGCGGATGCGCCCGTCGTAGCGGTAGGCCGCCGGTCCTGCGAAGAATCTTGCGGTGCACTGCATGACCTCGTCCACGATCACGAGGTCGTTCTCCCTGAGGGTTGTGCCGGTGGCCGTGATGTCCACCAGGCGGTCCGTCATGCCCACGATCGGGCCCAGCTCGATGTTGCCGTGGAGCTGGACGATGTCCACCTGCTGGCCGATGCGGTCGTAGTAGCTCTGGGTGATGCGCGGGTACTTGGTCGCGACGCGGACGCTCCCGCGCCAGCGGTATGCGTCCTCCGCGGCGCCCGCCTTGGAGCGCGGCTCTGCCACCACGAAGCGGCAGCCGCCAAAGCGGAGGTCGACCAGCTGTATGAGGTCGTGGTTCGCCTCGAAGATCGAGTCGTAGCCGCAGATGCCGCAGTCTGCGCCGCCATGTGCGACGAATGCAGGTGCGTCCTGCGCGCGGACGATGACGTACTCGACGTCGCCGTCGCGCACGATGAGCTTGCGTCCCAGATCCTGGAGCTTGTCCGTGGGCAACCCCGCCTCGCCCAGGACGCGCACGGCGTCCGGGAAGAGCGAGCCCTTGGGCACCGCAATCCTGAGCGGGCGCTCCGCCAGGCTCACGTGCGAGCTCACGACGCCGCTCTCGCCCTGCTCACCCAGGATCTCCTGGAGCCGCTCGAGGGAGAGGGCGAAGCCGCACGACGCCACGTTGGGACGGCCGAAGTTGGCGAGCACGGCGTCGTAGCGGCCGCCGGAGGCGATGGATGCCGTGATGCCCTCCGCGTAGCCCTTGAAGATGATGCCCGTGTAGTAGTCGAACGAGTTCACGATCGAGAAGTCGAAGGAGAGGCGGCCGGCCGCGTCGAGTTCCGAGAGAGCCGAGACGAAGCGTTCGAGCTCCTGTGTGCCGCGCTCCTCCTCAGGTACGCCCGCGTCCTGCAGCAGGGAGTCGATGCGCGCGATGACCTCCGAGCCGCCCGACATGCGAGGCACCTGGTGCAGCGCAAGCCGCGCGGGCTCGCTCAGATCCGCGGAGTCGACGAGGTCATCCAGGCTCACGAGGTCGGACTCGTGCGCGTAGGACAGCACGCCCTCCTTGAACTCCTTGGAGGGCGAACAGTGCGCGAGAAGCGCCTTGAGCGGCGACACGGAGCCGCACACGATGCGCCAGGCCGGTACGTCCAGGGCCTCGAGTGTCTCGGCCAGGAGCGATACGACCTCGACCTCTGGAAGGGCGTCGCCGTCGTCGTTTCCGTAGTACTCGATGCCGAGCTGCGTGAACTGGCGCGGCTGGCCCTTGAGCGAGGACTCCTCCCTCACCACGGGCGCGGAGTAGCGCAGGCGCAACGGCAGGTCGTCCGCCGCCATGCGGGACGAGACCATACGTGCGATGGGAAGCGTCAGGTCGGGGCGCACCATGAGCAGGCTGCCATCCGCATCAAAGAGCTGGAACGGCGAGTCCTCGATGCGGCTGCCGACGGACAGGAGCCGCCTGTCCTCGAGGATCGGCGTCTCGACCGGCAGGTACCCATGCTTCGAGAAGCACTCGCGAACGATTCCCGTGATGCGCTCCCTCGCGAGCGCCTCCGTCGGAAGGATGTCCCTGAACCCACGTGGTGTTACTGCAGGCATCTACACGTTCCTCTCGCCCAAGCGGCCCTTGCCGTATGCCTTCAGGATGCGGGGCATTCGCTCCTGCGCCTACCCCAGATGGTGGGAGTACTTTATCACACTAAAGTGTTTGGGCTTCCACTCCCATGAATCGGTAACGTCAGCGAAACGAAGGGGGAAGGAGGGCGAGAAGAGCGGTCAGCGGGCGGAAAGCGTCCGCGTGATGTCTGCGAAGGTCGCGCCGAGGAAGTCCCTAAGCGCGACTGGGTCGAGAGTGAGCGAGAGGCCCCTGCGACCGCCCGAGATGCCTATCTCGTCGAATAGCTGGGCCGTCTCATCGATGAGCGTGGGGAACTGCTTCTTCATGCCGACGGGAGTGCAGCCGCCGCGCACGTATCCCGTGAGCGGCTCGAGGTCCTTGATTGCGATGAGCTCGAGCGATTTCTCCCCCGCGACCGCAGCGGCCTTCTTGAAGTCGAGCTCCTCCGCGACGGGTATGCAGCAGACAACGTGGTCACCGGAGGGCGCCACGCAGACAAGGGTCTTGAACTGGCTGTCAGGGTCCTCCCCCGCCTCCTGCGCCATGCGGAGTCCGAGGCCGCGCGAGATGTCGTCCTCCTCCTGCTCGTGCCAGGTGTAGGAGACGCCGCCGCGCTCGAGCTCGCGCATCGCGTTCGTCTTCTGGATCTTCTCCTTCTTCGACATCGAACCACTATCTCCCAGGTCTCACGTTAAATCAGCCGTTCTTGCGCTTCTCCATGCGCGCGCGGTCGCGCTCGAGCAGCGGCTTGAGGTACCTGCCCGTGTACGACTCTTCGCATTCGCAGATCTTCTCGGGCGTGCCGTAGCAGACGATGGTGCCACCGCCGGAACCGCCCTCGAGGCCCAGGTCGATCAGGCGGTCCGCCACCTTGATGACGTCGAGGTTGTGCTCGATGACGAGCACGGTGTTGCCCGCGTCGACGAGCTTCTGGAGCACGACGATGAGCATCCTCACGTCCTCGAAGTGCAGACCCGTCGTGGGCTCGTCCAGGATGTAGAAGGTCTTGCCCGTCTGCTGGCGGTGCAGCTCCTTGGCGAGCTTGACGCGCTGCGCCTCGCCTCCCGAGAGCGTGGTCGCGGGCTGGCCGAGGTGGATGTAGCCAAGGCCCACGTCGTAGAGGGTCTGGAGCTTGCGCTTGATGCGCGGGATGTTGGAGAAGAACGCCAGCGCCTCCGTGACCGTCATGTCCAGGACGTCCGAGATCGACTTGCCGTGGTACGTGACCTCGAGCGTCTCGCGGTTGTAGCGCTTGCCGTGGCATGCCTCGCAGGGCACGTACACGTCGGGCAGGAAGTTCATCTCGATCTTGATCTGGCCGTCGCCCTTGCACGCCTCGCAGCGTCCTCCGGGGACGTTGAAGCTGAAGCGGCCCGCGCTGTAGCCACGCGCACGGGACTCCGGCGTCGAAGCGAACAGGGCTCTGAGGTCGTCCCAGAGGCCGATGTAGGTCGCCGGGTTCGAGCGCGGGGTGCGGCCGATCGGGCTCTGGTCTATGTCAATCACCTTGTCAATGAGGAGCTTGCCCTCGTCGTCGCGGATGCCCTCCACACGGCGGTACGGTCCGCAGATGCGTTTCGCATGCTGGATCTCGTCTGCGAGGACGGGCGCGATCGTGTCCGTCACGAGCGACGACTTGCCGGAGCCGGAGACACCCGTCACCACGGTGAACGTTCCGTACTCGACCTTCACGTTCACGTTCTTGAGGTTGTTTGCGCGGCATCCAAAGATCTTGAAGGCCCCGCGGCGCGGGTTTCTCCTCTTCTCGGGGACCTCGATCAAGCGATGACCCGTAAGGTAGGCGCCAGTGAGCGAGTCGGGGTTCGCCATGATATCCTGCGGCGTGCCCGCGGCAACGACCTGACCGCCCAGCTCGCCCGCACCGGGGCCCATGTCTATTACGTAGTCCGCGGCGCGAATGGTGTCCTCGTCGTGCTCGACCACGATGACCGTGTTGCCCATGTCGCGAAGGCTCTTGAGCGTCGCGATGAGCCGGTCGTTGTCGCGCTGGTGCAGTCCGATGGATGGCTCGTCCAGGATGTAAAGCACGCCCATGAGGCCGGCGCCGATCTGCGTCGCGAGGCGGATGCGCTGGGCCTCGCCGCCGGAGAGCGTCGTGGCGGCGCGGCTGAGCGTGAGGTAGTCCAGGCCGACGTTCACCATGAAGCGCAGGCGCGCCACGATCTCCTTCACTATGGGGGCGCCAATCAGGTGCTGGCGCTCCGTGAGCGTAAGGTGCTCGAAGAACTCGAGGCTCTCGCGACAGGACATGTCGCAGACCTCCTTGATGTTCTTCTCGCCCACCGTGACCGCGAGGTACTCGGGCTTGAGGCGAGCTCCGTGGCACGTGGGGCACGGCACCTCGCGGATGTACTTGTCCAGGTGGTTGCGCGTGGTCTCTGACGTGGTCTCTTGGTACTTGTCGAACAGGATCGAGCGCACGCCCGAGAACTTGGTGAACCAGTACGTGTCGCGCCCGTCGCGCGTATGGTAGTCGACGCGAATCTTGGTCTGGCCCAGGCCATCAAGAATCGCCTCGCGCGTCTTCTTGCGCAGGTCCTTCCAGGGTGTCTCCGGGTCCTCGCCCAGATGCTTGAGCACAGCCGCGAAGATCTGCGGATAGTAGTTGGACCTGCCGAAGAGCGACCCGAAGACTCCGTCCACAGGAAGGTTAGGGTCCTCGATCAGGCTCTCGGCGTCCACGATGCGGCGCACGCCCAGGCCATCGCAGTCGGGGCAGGCGCCGTACGGCGCATTGAAGCTGAAGTCACGCGGCTGGAGGTCGTCGATCGAGTGGCCGTGTATGGGGCAGGCAAGCGCGAGGGAGTACTGCAGCAGCTCGCCCTCCGTGCCCTCCGGCGCGTCGCGGTCAGGCAGGAGGTAGAAACCGACGCGGCCCGAGGCGAGTTTCGTGGCCTGCTCCACGCCCTCGGCGATGCGGCCGAGCGAGTTCTGACGGATGACGATGCGGTCAACCACGACCTCGATCGAGTGCTTGTACTTCTTGTCGAGCTTGATGTCCTCGTCCAGCTCGCGAACCTCGCCGTCCACGCGAACGCGGCTGAAGCCCTCCTTGCGCAGGTCCTCGAAGAGCTTCTGGTACTCGCCCTTGCGGCCCAGCACCACAGGTGCCAGCACGTAGGCGCGGCGGCCCTGTCCGGCCTCGAGGACCTTGTCCGCAATCTGGTCCGTCGTCTGGCGCGAGATGGGGCGTCCGCACTCCGGGCAGTGCGGCGTGCCAATGCGCGCGTAGAGAAGGCGCAGGTAGTCGTAGATCTCCGTCACAGTGCCAACGGTCGAGCGAGGGTTGCGGCTCGTGGTCTTCTGGTCGATGGAGACCGCGGGCGACAGGCCGTCGATCGAGTCCAAGTCCGGCTTGTCCATCTGGCCCAGGAACATGCGCGCGTAGCTGCTGAGCGACTCGACGTAGCGGCGCTGGCCCTCCGCGTAGATGGTGTCGAAGGCGAGGCTCGACTTGCCGGAGCCAGAGAGTCCCGTAATTACCACGAGCTTGTCGCGTGGAATGGTGACGTCTATGTCGCGCAGGTTGTGCTCGCGCGCGCCCTTGATGACGATGGAGTCTGATGCCATGGATACCTCTTCGGCCGCATCCTGAAAGTTCTTCTCACCTTGAGTGTATCCAAGCCTACCCCAACGAGCGCGGCGTCTATACGCTCCGTGGCAACTTCATAGAACAAATGTTTGCTTTTCTCGGCGGACGGCACCATCGGGCGAGAAGGACAGTCTTCCCTCTTTTTTTCTTCCATACGTGGGGGCACCGTGCAATCTGGGTAAAGGCCAACTCAAGGCACGAGCGACACGGGCGGATCCAGAGGGTTGCAGTCGCAACAGGCGAGCGGTACACTCGGGGGCTTCCACCCGCTGCATGCTAAAGTTACATGCGTAACAACATGCGAATCCGCACCTTTAAGCAGACACAAGGAAGGTGGCACATGGCAGACAGCGATTTCGACAGGGACGCCATCCAGGACGAGGTCGATCAGATCTTCGGCAACCGTCCCAAGCACGAGGGTCCCGAGATGTATCAGACAAACGACCAGTCGAGCATCAAGCACGTGATCGGCGTCATCTCCGGCAAGGGCGGCGTCGGCAAGTCGCTCGTAACGGGCATCCTCGCCACGGAGCTCAACCGCCGCGGCCACAAGGTCGGCATCCTCGACGCCGACATCACGGGTCCCTCCATCCCCAAGATGTTCGGACTCTCTGGGATGCACGTCTACGGCCAGGACGACAAGATCATCCCCGCCCAGTCCAAGGGCGGCATCAAGATCATGAGCACCAACCTCATCCTCGAGAACGAGAACGACCCGGTGCTCTGGCGTGGCCCCATGCTCATGGGCGCGCTCAAGCAGTTCTTCGAGGACACCCTCTGGGGCGACCTCGACTACCTGCTGATCGACATGCCTCCGGGAACCGGCGACGTGGCCCTCACGGTCTTCCAGTCCCTCCCCATCGAGGGCGTCGTGATCGTGAGCTCCCCGCAGGACCTGGTTCAGGTCATCGTGGGCAAGGCCGTCAAGATGGCCGCGATGATGAACGTCCCCGTCATCGGCGTCGTGGAGAACATGAGCTACATGGAGTGCCCGGACTGCGGCCGCAAGCTCGAGCCCTTTGGCCCCTCCCACCTGCAGGAGATCGTGGACGAGTTCAAGATCGCCGACCTCGGGCGCATCCCCATCGACCCGGAGGTCGCGGCGGCCTGCGACGCAGGAGACTTCGAGTCCGCCCTTCCCGACGGCCTCATTCCCAAGGCGGTAGCCGCGGTGGAGGCCTAGCCGATGACCGCAAACGCCCACAAGCGTAAGACGCAATCCCGCGCCCAACGGCGCGAGGCCCTGCTCGACGCGGCGTCCTCCGTGGAGGTCGCCGCGTCCTATGACGTCGTGGTAATCGGCGGCGGTGCCGCTGGCCTCACCGCTGCAATCTGCGCGGGCGAGAAGAACGCGCGGACCTTGGTCCTCGAGTCCTCCCGGGAGTGCGGGCGCAGCA
>QOUO01000087.1 GCA_003862195.1 Coriobacteriaceae bacterium
TTCCTCGTGCAGGCACCCGTGTTCGCCGTGTGCGACGGCATGGGCGGCCACGCAGCCGGCGAGGTCGCAAGCTCCATCGCGGTCCAGACCATTGCGGAGAACGCGCCGCTCCATGCGGACGACGTGCTCCTTGGTGCGGCCGTCGAGGCGGCAAACACCAAGGTGATCGAGGGTGCCCGCACCGGCAAGGGCAAGCCCGGCATGGGCTGCACCGCCTCGTGCGTGCTTATAGAGAACAACAAGGTCGCCATCGCCCACGTGGGCGACTCGCGCATCTATCTCCTCCACGCCGGCGCGCTCGTGCGGCTCACGCACGACCACTCCTACGTCGAGGAGCTTGTGGACGCGGGCGAGATCACCGCGGACGAGGCCAGGGTGCACCCCTCCCGCTCGATCATCACGCGTGCGCTCGGCAACGACCCGGACATGTACGCCGACCACTTCACGCTCGAGGTGACGGCCGGCGACCGCATCATCGTGTGCTCGGACGGCCTCTCCTCCATGGTGGAGGATTCCGAGATCGAGGACATCGCCGTGTCGAGCGTCGACCCGCAGACCGCGGCCGACAACCTCGTCTCGGCGGCGCTCGAGGCGGGCGGCCACGACAACGTGACCGTCGTCGTTGTCGACGTGCTGGATGACGGCTCCCAGGAGGTGCGACGCGCATACCGCCGCCGTTGGATCAGGGGCAGCATCATCGCGGTCGTCGTCCTTCTCGCCATCGTGGCGGCAGCCGTCGGGCTCTACGTCAGCAACTCCTGGTACCTGGGAGACAACAACGGCACCGTGGGCATCTACTCCGGCGTGCCGTTCGAGTTCCTCGGCATAAAGATGAGCCACCTGGTCGACACCTCCTCCGTGCAGACGGAGGACCTGCCGGCGGCGGTGCAGCAGAGCCTCAAGGACGGCCTCCCCGTCGACTCGGAGCAGACCGCCCAGAGCACGGTCGAGAGCTACCGGGACCAGATAGACACGGACAAGACCGACGCCGCCATCGCGGCAGACCGCTCGAAGGCCAACTCGGACTCGAGCTCGAGCGACTCCTCCGGATCGGACGACTCTTCCAGCACATCGAGGTGACACAGTTGCAGAAGGCAATCAACACGCGCAGGAACACGGAGCTCGGACTCCTCATTGCCGCAGCCGTCCCCGTCATCCTCCTGTATGCCATGTACGTCGTGAACATGAAGGTCACGCTGTCGGTCTCGTCGCTCGCGGTGCCCATCGGGCTCTTCGCGGCGTTCGCCGTCGCGCACATCGCCGTGAGGCGCTTCGCGCCGGAGGCGGACCCGGCCATACTCCCCATCGTCTTCCTGCTTTCTGGCATCGGTATCGCGTTCGTGACGCGGCTCGCACCAAAGCTTGCCGTAAGCCAGGTGACCTGGCTCTTCCTCTCCGTCGCGGCCATGATCCTGGTACTCGCCCTCGTACCCAGCATCGAGGCGCTCTCGCAGTACAAGTTCACCATGGGCATCATCGGCGTGGCGCTGTTGCTGCTCCCCATGCTCATCGGCAGCTCCCGCGGCGGCTCCAAGCTCTGGATCATCATCGGCCCGCTCTCGTTCCAGCCGGGCGAGCTCGCCAAGATCCTCATCGTCCTGTTTCTGGCCGCCTACCTGGCCGAGAACCGCGAGATGCTCTCGGCCTCGGCCATCCACGTGGGGCCCTTCTCCCTGCCGCGCCTGCGCATGCTCGCGCCGATGCTCCTCATGTGGGGCATGTCGCTCCTCGTCGTCATCTTCGAGCGCGACCTCGGCAGCGCCCTTCTCTTCTTCACGTTCTTCGTGATCATGCTCTACGTCTGCACGGGCCGCGTCAGCTACGTGCTGATCTCCGCCGTGCTGCTCGCCATCGGCGGCGTCTTCTGCTACCACTTCTTCGGCCACGTCCGTACGCGCGTCCAGATCTGGCTCAACCCGTTCTCCGACCCGTCCGGCAAGGGCCTGCAAATCGTGCAGTCGCTCTACTCGCTCGCCGACGGCGGCCTCGTGGGCTCCGGCATCGGCAAGGGCCTTCCCACGCTCATCCCCGTCGTCGAGTCCGACTTCATCTTCTCGGCCATCGGAGAAGAGATGGGCCTCCTCGGTGCGTCCGCGGTGCTCATCGGCTACCTCCTGCTCGCCGTCAGGGGCCTCGCCACGGCCGCGCGCGCCAAGTCCGACGTGTCCGCGTTCACCGCGGTCGGCCTCACCGCCGCAATCACGGTCCAGGCGTTTCTCATCGTGGGCGGCGTAACCAAGCTCCTGCCGCTCACGGGCGTGACCCTGCCCTTCATGAGCCAGGGCGGCAGCTCCCTGCTCGCGAGCTTCATCATCGTGGGACTCCTCCTCAAGGCAGGAGACGAGGGCACCGGCCGCGAGGCCCAGATCGAGCTGGGCGCCGCGCGCAACGTCTCTAAGTCTCCGGTCGAGAAGGGCCTGACGTCCGTGGTGCACGGCGCCCATGCCCGCGCCAGCATCGGCCTCGACACGCCTGAGTCCGGCGTTCTCGGCCGCGTCGCGCTCGGCAACAGGCTCGTCTCGCTCGTGACGGTCTTCGGCCTCATGTTCACGCTGCTCGTCGCGAACCTCACGTACGTCCAGGTGTTCAAGGCGGACTACTACCAGTCGCTCCCCAACAACAACCACACCATCGCCAAGTCCTCACAGGTACAGCGTGGCGCGATCATCACGTCCGACGGCGTTACGCTCGCGGAGTCCACCAAGCAGTCCGATGGCTCCTACAAGCGCACCTACCCACAGGGCAACATGGCCACGCACACGGTGGGCTACCTCTCCACCCAGTACGGCGCCTCGGGCATCGAGGCGACCATGAACGAGACCCTGACCGGCCACTCCGACTACTCCACCTGGTCGAGCGCCATCAACGCGCTCGCCGGAATCGAGACGCCGGGCTCGTCCGTGGTGCTCACGCTCAATTCGCAGATGCAGCGCGCGGCGGAATCCGCGCTCAACGGCAAGCGCGGCGCCATCGTCGTGCTCAACCCGTCCACCGGCGCGGTGCTCGCCAAGGCGTCGAACCCCTCGTTCGACTACAACAACATCTCCTCGGCCATGAGTACCAACGACGCGGGCCTCGTGGACCGCACGACTCAGACGCTCTACACGCCGGGCTCCACGTTCAAGACCGTCAGCCTGGCCGCCGCGCTGGATTCCGGCATCGCCACGCTCGACACGAGCTTCACCGCGCCGGCGTCCATCATGATCGGCGGGGCCAAGGTCACCAACATCAACAGCGAGAGCTGGAGCTATCTCACCCTCAAGAAGGCGTACGCCTACTCCGCCAACACCGTCTTCGGCCAGCTCGGCACCAAGATCGGCGCCAAGAACCTCGTGAGCTACGCCGACGCCTTCGGCTATGGCCAGAAGCTCGGCCAGGACTTCTCGACCGTCGCCTCGCTCATGCCCGACCCGGCGCAGATGACCGAGTGGGAGACGGCATGGGCCGCCGTCGGCCAGCCCGTTGGCCAGCACACGAGCCCCGCCGGTCCCCAGACGACGGTCATGCAGAACGCCGTCATCGCGGCGGCCATCGCCAACAACGGCGTCGTCATGAACCCCTACGTGGTCGACCACGTGCTCTCGCCCGAGGGCGCGACGACCTCCACCACGAAGCCCAAGTCCCTTGGCCAGGCCATCTCCTCGCAGACGGCCACCTCGATCAAGGAGGCCATGCTGGACGTCGTGGAGAACGGCACCGGCTACGGCGCCAAGGTGAACGGCGTCAAGGTCGCCGGCAAGACCGGCACCGCGGAGGTCAGCACGACCACGTCGAACTCGCTCTTTATCGGCTTTGCACCCTATGACCAGCCCACCGTCGCAATATCGGTCTGCATCGAGGGAACCAGTGGAGAGGATATGGTCGGCGTTGCCGCATCGGTGGCCGGCCAGGTGCTCTCTACCTGCCTGAACGTGCAGTCGAGCGGCGCTGGCAAATAAGTGCTCGTTGTGCATTGACGAGGGTCGGTTCGGTCTACATTAGAATGTTGAGTGTCGCGGGTTCGCGACTGTTTTGGGAGAGACGGAGAGACGATGTCTGAAAGAGTTCTTGGCGGACGGTACACCGTTCAGGACAGGATAGGCACTGGCGGCATGGCCATTGTCTACCGTGGACTGGACGAGGTGCTCGGTAGGACGGTCGCCATCAAGACGATGCTGCCGCAGTATGCGGCGGACCCGTCGTTCGCGGCGCGCTTCAAGCAGGAGGCCCAGGCCGCCGCCGCGCTGCAGAGCCCCTACATCGTCTCCGTGTACGACTGGGGCAAGGACGGCGACACCTACTACATCGTCATGGAGTACCTGCGCGGCACCGACCTCAAGAGCGGCATCCGCAAGCATGGTGCCCTCGACAGCAAGAAGGTCGCCCAGATCGGCAGCCAGATCGCCCAGGCGCTCTCCGTCGCCCACAAGCACGACATCATCCACCGCGACATCAAGCCGCAGAACATCATGGTCCAGCCCGATGGCAACATCAAGGTCATGGACTTCGGCATCGCTCGCGCCAAGAACAGCCACCTGACCACGGACAACTCCGTGCTCGGCACCGCTCACTACGTCTCTCCCGAGCAGACCCAGGGCAAGGAGCTTGGCCCCACCACCGACATCTACTCCCTCGGCATCGTCATGTACGAGGCCGCTACGGGTAGGGTGCCGTTCGATGGTGACGACGCGATCTCCGTCGCGCTCAAGCAGGTGAACGAGCAGCCCGTCCCTCCCACCGCCATCAACCCCGCCGTCGATTCCGCGCTCGAGAGCATCATCCTCAAGTGCATGCAGAAGGACCCCAAGGACCGCTTCCAGACGGCCGACGAGCTCTATCACGTCCTTCGCGACTACCTTGCCGGCAGGCTCGCCGCCGTCGACACGGCCACGTCCGTGCTGCCCGCCAACCCCGTGGTTCCCGCAATCGGGACCATCGGCTCGACCGGCAACACCCAGAGCCTGCCCCGCGTCGAGACCGCAGAGCACATCAGGCCCCAGTCCGCGACGCAGCGCGCGCAGGCAGAGGCCGACGCCGCCGCAAAGAAGCACAAGCACCGCGTCGTGCTCTTCTCCATCCTGGGCATTGCCGCGCTCATCGCGGTGATCGTGGGTCTTGTCACCCTCTATAACGCGAACAACGCGACGCGCGAGGTGCCAAACTACCTCAGCATGACGGAGTCCGACGCCCTCAAGGCAATCTCGAGCTCGGACTTCTTCAAGCGCGGCTCCGTTAAGCGCCAGTACTCCAGCACGGTCGCAAAGGGCCTGGTCATCGACCAGACGCCCGACTCCGGCCGCAAGGTCACCAAGGGCACACAGATCAGCCTCGTCATCTCGAAGGGACCCGCCCCGGCAGAGACGGTAAAGGTGCCCGACCTCACGGGCATGAGCCCGTCCGAGGCCGAGAAGGCCCTCTCCGCGGTCGGACTCGTTGGCCAGGCCGGCGACTCCGTCTACAGCGAGTCGGTCGACGTGGGCAAGGTCGCCGCGCAGAGCCCCGAGGGTGGCACCAGCGCCAAGACCGGCGACACCGTCACCTACCAGCTCAGCAAGGGCAAGGAGTCCGTCGACGTGCCCAGCGTCACCGGCCAGGACGAGAGCACCGCAACCGCGACGCTCAAGGCCGCGGGCTTCGCAGTGGACGTGAAGTACGGCAACAGCGACTCCGCCGACAAGGGCACGGTCTACAACCAGTCCCCCACCGGCACTGCCAACAAGGGCGCCACGATCACAATCTACGTCTCGAACGGCCCCAGCACGGTGAGCGTGCCCAACGTCGTCGGCTCCACCGCCGAGGACGCTGAGGCCGCACTGGAGGCCGAGGGCTTCAAGTACTCCCTCACCTACCAGAACAGCTCCAGCGTCGCGCAGGGAACCGTCATCTCGCAGTCCTCTACGTCGGCCAAGAGCGGTGCCACGATCACGCTGGTCATCTCCAACGGACCGAGCACCACGACCGACAGCACGAACTCGAACGGTAGCAACAGCAACAGCAACTCGAGCAGCAGCAACAGCGGCTCTACAACAGGAAAATCGACCACCGCGACTCCTAGCCAATAGTGGAGAAGTGCAGCAACCATAGCTGCAGCCATGACGTAGCAGAGGGGCGAATCCAGTCGGGTGCGCCCCTTTTCGTATGCTGGTTGCTGACAATCTCCAACCGCAATAGTTATCTATTCCTGGGCACGTGAGACTAATTCGTCACTAGACGCGGCCCGAGCCATGGCCCCGCACCTACCAATTTGGCACACATTTGGTATGCGCTCTGGTACACATCGCCTATAAAAGAGAAGCAGGCCGCGCGGAATTTGCCGCGTGACCTGCTTAAACTCAATGGTGACCCCGGTCGGATTCGAACCAACGACACCAGGTTTAGGAAACCTGTGCT
>QOUO01000088.1 GCA_003862195.1 Coriobacteriaceae bacterium
GAGGTGCCATGGCTAACGCGAGCCTGGGGTTTCGCAGGGTGGACGGCTTGGGCGAGAGGAGCGTGAGCGGCACGCTTGCGGGCCTGCTCCAGCTCACGAGCGACGCCGTGCTCGCGTTTGACGGCATGGGGCGCATCCTGCTTGCGAACGAGGCCGCGGAGCACCTGTTCCGCTCCCAGGAGCTCGTGGGCACGGACGTGCGGGCGCTCTTCCCGCCGGCCGTGGGCGTGACGCCCGAGGCGGCCTTCGACACGAGGGCCCTGCCCTTCTCGACAGACGGAAACACCACCTCGCTCACGTGCGCCGGTGCGCACGGGGAGCCCGTGGGCATAGCGGTGCGCTGCCAGCGCGTGAGCGCGCCGGGCGAGACGTACCTGCTCGTGGCCTACGAGGACGACTCGGAGCAGGCGGAGGCGCGCGAGCACGACCGGCTGGTGCGCGAGCTGCAGCGCGCCAACCACCGGCTTTCCGGCACGCTGAGCATCGTGCTCGAGACGCTGGACTCCAAGGACGTGCAGACGCTCTTCGAGCGGGTGCTCGAGGAGCTGACGGACACGATGGACGCCACGGGCACGGTGTTCTACGTGGCGGAGTCCGATGGCTACCACCTGCGCGGGACCAGCAGCTCGCTGGACGAGTCCCGCGTGCCGCGGTTCATGCCGGCGGGCCGCAACATCGAGCGCATGGTGATGCAGGTGGGCCACTCGATGCGGCTGAGGGTCCTGGCGCCGCAGGGGGCGGAGCTGCGCCGCGGCCGCCTGGTGCGCCGCAACGTGGTGAACGAGGAGACACGCGAGGTCTACCACGTCGCCTCGACCATGCTGCCGCCCTTTGTGAGCTTCATCGCGGTGCCCGTGTGGTTTGGCCGGCACCTGATCGCCCTGATCGAGGTCGGCTGGGACCAGATGCACCCCACGCGCCGCGAGGACGCGGAGCTGCTGGACGCCGTGGCGCAGTACCTATCGGTCCAGCTGGCGGGCGCGTTTTCCGCCATGCGCGTCCAGCGCGAGCAGGACCTGCGCGAGGCGTCGTCCGGCATACGCGAGGACATGATGAGCCTGGGCGCGGTGGACGAGCAGACGGTGCGCGCCGCGCTGCAGTCCGCGGGAGGCGTGCTGGACGCCACGTGCTACATGCTGCACGAGGACCCGAAGGCGCCCGGCAAGATCGGCGCGGAGGTCCCTGGCGGCACCGGCGAGCTGTTGGACGTGGACCTGGGCACCGTGGAGGCGGACCAGGCCGGCCAGGAGGTCGTGGTGGTGCCAGTGGCGCCGGACTCCGACCTTGCGGCCGCGCTCGCCAAGGTGGGCCTTCCCACCGTGGGCGCCCTGGTGGACACTGGCATGGTGGGCGAGAAGAGAAGCTTCTGCCTCGAGCTGCGCGACGTGGGCGCCGAGCCCCTGGACGACCTCGAGCTCGCGTTCCTGGAGCGTGTGGCGACGGACGCGAACGGCCTTGCGCACGGCGACGAGGCGCGCCGGCAGGACAAGCGCATCTCGCAGGCGCTGCAGACGGGCATGAAGAACGAGCTGCAGCGCGTGCCGGGCATATCCGCGGACGGCATCTACTCGTCCGCCACGCAGGCGGCCGTCATCGGCGGCGACTTCTACGACCTCATACGGCTCCCGGGTGATAGGGCCTGCGTCATCATGGGCGACGTCTCTGGCAAGGGGGTTGAGGCGGCCTCCGTGTCAGCCGCCGTCAGGACGGCGCTCGGCGCGTACAGCTGGCAGGGGCTCTCCCCGGCGCACATGGTGAGGCTCCTCAACGAGTTCCTCCTGGGCTTCTCGCGCCTCGAGACCTTTGCCACGCTCTTCGTGGGCATCGTCGACCTGGGGGCGGGCAGGATCACGTACTGCTCCGCCGGGCACCCGCCCGCGTTTTTGATCCGCTCCGGAACGGGCGCGATCGAGGCGCTGGACGTGCAGTCGGGCGTGGTGGGCGCGTTCCACGAGATGCGCTACAGGAACGGCAGGGCGGGCATCCGGCCGGGTGACATGCTGCTGCTGTACACGGACGGCACGACGGAGGCGCGTGCGACGGACGGGTCGTTCTTTGGCGAGGACGGCCTGCGCGACACCGTGATGCGCGAGGCGCCCAAGGGCTTCGACGGGTTCCTGGGGCGGCTTCTGGACGCCCTGGACCGCTTTACGAGCCGCCATCTGGAGGACGACGTGGCCATGGTGGCCCTGCGCTTTGACGAGGTGGGCAAAGGCTCCGGCGCGCGTGCTTAGGCGGCGCCGTTTGTGGGAACAAGCAGGGTATGGACAACATGCCTAACATAGCCCTCGTCCCCGTGGACCGCGACCTGGACGTGACCACGGTGCCGCGGGTGCGCAAGGCGATCGACTCGCTGATAGACTCCGGCTGCAAGAGGATCATCCTCAACATGGCCGGGGTCGGCTTTGTGGACTCCGCCGGCATGGCGCTCCTCTTTAGGGAGGTGCGCCGCATGCGTCAGGCGGGCGGCCTGCTCTCGCTCACCAACGTGAGCGACCGAGTGATGCGCGGGCTCAGGATCGCGCGCCTGGTGGACTTCGCTCCGGTGTCCGCCGCGGGCAACGGGCAGGAGGTGCCGGAGCTCGACCCCTCGGCCATGCCGCTGTGGCGCACCGCGCTGCGCGTGGACCCGGACAACCTGCAGGACACGCGCCAGAAGGTGGAGCACCTGCTGGCACGCATGCCCTTCTCGGATGACCAGATGTTCGACATCACGCTTGCCATAGGCGAGGCCATGGGCAACGCGATCGACCACACGGACGGTAAGGACGCCCTGGTCACGGTGACGGCGTACGAGGACCGCGCCGTGATCGACGTGACTGACCGCGGCTGCGGCATCAGCGTGTCGGCGGGGCAGCCCCTGCCGTGCTCGGGCAAGCCCAACGAGGAGCGGGGGAGAGGCATCAAGCTCATGAGGCTGCTGGCCGACTCCGTGGTGATCTGCAGGCGCTCGGGAGGGCGCGGCACGCTCGTGCGCATCGTCAAGCTGGTGTGACTGAGCCTGTGAGCTGGGCGTTTGCGGACGGCCGCAATTTTTCGAAATTAGTGCTTGCATCGCGGCCGCGGCTCACGTATATTATTCCTCGCGTTCGCGGGCTTAGCGCAGTTGGTAGCGCGCCACCTTGCCAAGGTGGAGGTCGCGGGTTCGATCCCCGTAGCCCGCTCCATGCATTCATCGGAGCCGGTTTCAATCGGCTCTTTTCATATGGCGAGATGGCCAAGTGGTAAGGCAGAGGCCTGCAAAGCCTTTATCCCCGGTTCGAATCCGGGTCTCGCCTCCATCAAATGCGAAGGGCACCCCAAGCGGGTGCCCTTTTCGTATGGGCGAGAAGGGCGATTGGCCATTCGTGTAGAAGTCGTGAGCAAGGCGCACTTCCAAAATTGCCCCTTGCGCTTGGGCGTGGGGTCACGTATATTAATCCCTGCGCTTGCGGGCTTAGCGCAGTTGGTAGCGCGCCACCTTGCCAAGGTGGAGGTCGCGGGTTCGATCCCCGTAGCCCGCTCCATGTGAGCACGAGGCCGGTTTCGACCGGCCTTTTTCATATGGCGAGATGGCCAAGTGGTAAGGCAGGGGCCTGCAAAGCCCTCATCCCCGGTTCGAATCCGGGTCTCGCCTCCAGCAAGCAGGCAGGGCACCCGCTCCGGCAGGTGCCCTTTTTGTAGATGGGAAGCAGATGCCTGACGCGTCGAATCCAACGCCCGCCGCGCACCGGGAGGTCTACCTGGACTACGCCGCGGCGACCCCGATGGCGCCCGAGGTGGTGGAGGCCATGCTCCCGTACCTTTCGGACCGCTTCCAGAACCCGTCCGCCCCGTACGCGTCCGCCCGTGCCGCCAACCGCGACCTGGAGGACGCCCGTGCGCGTCTGGCCCACGCCATCGGTGCGCGCCCGGCCAACGTCACGCTCACGGCCGGCGCCACGGAGGCCAACAACCTCGCACTCGCCGCGGTCGACGGCGAGGTGCTTGTCTGCGCCACGGAGCACGAGAGCGTGCTCGCGGCGGCGGAGGTCCGCGCCCACCGGCTCATCCCCGTCGGACCGGACGGCCGCGTCGACCCCGCCGAGGTCGCTCGTGCCATCACGCCGGAGACGGAACTCGTCTCCGTCGCGCTCGCCAACGGGGAGGTGGGCGCCATCCAGCCCATCCGTCAGATCGCCCAGGTCGTGCGCCGCGAGCGCGAGCGCCGCCTCGCCGGGGGAGAAGAGCGTCCCATCCTCCTCCACACCGATGCCAGCCAGGCGGCCGGCTACTGCTCCGTCAACGTCTCCTCGCTCGGCGCGGACCTCATGACGGTGTCTGCCGCCAAGCTGTACGGCCCCAAGCAGGTCGGCCTCCTCTGGAGCGCGGACGGCATCCGGCTGCGTCCGCTCGTGCTCGGCGGCGGCCAGGAGGGCGGCGTCCGCTCCGGCACGCAGAACGTGGCCGGCGCGGTCGCGTTCGCCCGCGCGCTCGAGCTCGCGGAGGAGCTCCGTCCCGCGGAGTCCCGCCGCCTCGCCACCCTGCGCGACGGCCTGCAGCGCGCACTCACCACACGCTTCCCGTGGTGCGTGGTCTCGGGCCCCAGGCGCAGCGCCAACCGCCTGCCGGGCCTGCTGCACGTGTCCTTTCCGGGGCTCGAGGCGCGCCGCCTCGTGATCCTGCTCGAGCGCGAGGGCGTGAGCGTGGGCACGGGCTCCGCCTGCGCCGCCAGCAAGATGCGCGTGAGCCACGTGCTCGCGGCCATGGGAGCGCCCCAGGACGTTGCCCAGGGCTCGCTCCGGATCACGCTCGGCCGCCCCACCACGGCGGAGGACGTCGCCTACGCGGCCGATGCCATCACCCGCGCGGTCGAGGCGGAGTGCCGCCGCGTGGGCCTCTCGCACCCAAACCCGTCGCACCCAAAGGAGGAGGGTCACCGTGACTGAGTCCGTTTTTCTCGGCATGAGCGGCGGCGTGGACTCCGCGCTCGCGGCGGCGCTGCTGCTGGAGCAGGGGTACGACGTGCACGCCGTCTACATGCGCAACTGGTCGCGCGACCTGCCCGGCTTCAAGTGCACCTGGGCCGACGACCTTGCGGACGCGGAGCGCGTCGCCGTCACGCTCGGGATCGACCTCGACGTGTGGGACTGCGAGGCGGAGTACAAGTCGACCGTGGTCGACTACCTGGTGGACGCCTACGCCCACGGCCTCACGCCCAACCCCGACGTCATGTGCAACCAGACGGTCAAGTTCGGCACGTTCGCGGAGCGCGCCTTTGCCGAGGGCGCGGACTTCGTGGCGACGGGCCACTACGCGCGCGTCCGCCGCGACGTCGCGCCCGACGGCGCCGGCACACGAACGCACCTCCTGCGCGCCGCGGACGAACATAAGGACCAGACGTACTTCCTGTGGCGCGTGCCCGCCGCCACGTTTGCGCGCACGCTCTTCCCTATAGGCGACATCCCCACAAAGGCGCAGGTACGCCGCATGTGCGCGGAGCGCGGCCTCGGCGTCGAGTCCAAGCCCGATTCGGACGGCATCTGCTTCATCGGCCCCGTGGGCATCCGCAACTTCCTGCTGAGCACGCTCGAGCGCCGCGCCGGCGACATCGTGGAGTGGGAGACCGGCTGCGTCCTGGGCCATCACGACGGCGCCTTCCTCTTCACGGTGGGGCAGCGCAAGGGCCTGGGCGTGGGCGGCGGCCCCAAGCGCTACGTCGTCACGACGGACGTGCAGAGCAACGTGGTCTACGCGACGGCGGACCCAAATTGCCCCGCGCTGTGGACGCGCGAGGTCGAGCTCGAGGACGCCCACTGGGTGCAGGGCGAGCCGCCCGCGGCGGGGGAGTACCTCGTGCGCAGCCGCCACACCGGCGAGCTCCGTCCCGCCCGCGTAACGCCGCTTTCGGGCGAGAAGAACGACCATTCCCACGTGCGCGTGGAATATCCCGAGCCCGTGCGCACCGTGGCCCCCGGCCAGAGCGCCGTCATCTACGACGGGCTCGAGTGCCTGGGTGGCGGCATCATCTCGCGCCCACGGCTCGTGCCGCCGTTCATGGCGTAGGCGCGTGCCGAGTGGGCCGCGGGGACGAGGCGCCGTTCTTCTCGTCCGCGTCATCACCGTCGGGCCGCACTGCGCGTTCCAATTTTCACTTTCCCCAAATTCGTGCTTGCGCTGCGTCGGACGTTCCTCTATAGTTACTAACGCACTGCGCGACCCCAGCCGGTGCAAACACATTCGGGCGTTTAGCTCAGGGGGAGAGCGCTTCCCTGACACGGAAGAGGTCAGAAGTTCAAATCTTCTAACGCCCACCATAAACTCGCAGG
>QOUO01000089.1 GCA_003862195.1 Coriobacteriaceae bacterium
CTGTTCCTCACCAAGTTCGCCAACAAGGTCACGATGGTCGTGCGCAAGGATCACATGCGCGCACAGGCCTCGGTACAGAGACAGGTCGAGAATAGCGAGAAGATCGACGTGATGTACAACACGTCCGTGAAGCGCGTGTCCGGCGACGGGCTTCTCGAGTCGATCACGTTCGTGAACAACGTGACTGGTGCCGAGGTCACCAAGGACTACGAGAAGGGCTCCTTTGGCGTGTTCGTCTTTGTGGGCAGGGTTCCCGCCAGCAACCTTCTGGGCGGACTCGTGAATCGTGACGACCACGGCTACATTGTCACCGATGACCGCATGGCAACGAACGTGCCTGGACTCTTCGCCGCTGGAGACATCAGGCAGAAGCCGCTCCGCCAGATCATCACGGCTGCTGCAGACGGTGCGATTGCAGCAACGAGCGCGGCCGCATACCTTGGCCAGCCTGTGGAGGGCTAGGTATCAGCTACTATTCAGACTCTTACAAAAACGTGATAATATATCTTATGTAAAGTAAGAGAAGCTCAAAACTTAGGGCCTCTGGTACGCTCCAACAGTGGACGCGCCAGAGGCCCTTCCCTAACGAGACGTTTTGAGCCCGCACCACGAGAGCTCCAAAGCCATGACGACTTAGGAGTCGGGTCCTTCGTTCGAGCGTCCGTTGCGCAACCGCCTCAGACTCTTGCGGACGCGCGAGGACTTTGGCCGCCAGTTGGACGTGAGTGAGCTCCCGAGCAGCTGCCAGAGCTGGTCCTGAGTCTCGTCGTGGCCCTCGGTGTTCATGATCAGCAGCAAACTGTCGAGCGCCTCGAGCTTCACCTTGCCTGTCGGGATGACCTCCTTGCCGGCACGGTCGATCAGCACGACCCGCACGGAGTTGGGCCAGGAGACCTCCGCGATGGTCTTGCCCTCCGCGGGCGAGCCTGCGCCCACGACAAAGGTCTCCAAGGTCTTCTCGCCCTCCTGAAGGCGGCTTGGCTTGCTGGGACCCATGTTGCCCAGAAGGCGCGCAAGAAGGTGCTCGTAGAACGGGTCGACGCGCAGGAGGTTTGCCGTCACGTACGAGAGGATCGACACGATGGAGACGGACAGGAGCGCATCGAGGCTGCCCGTGAGCTCGAACGACAGGACGACGGCCGTCACGGGCGCGCGTACGACGGACGCGAAGAGCCCCCCGATGCCGAGCACGATGAAGTTGTTGAGGTACTCGGGCGGCAGACCCAGGAAGCTGACGGATAGCTTTCCGAAGAGGCATCCGAAGAGCGCGCCCATGACGCAGAGCGGAAAGAGCGTGCCACCGGGGGCGCCCGAGCCAAAGCAGAGCGTCGTGAACAGGTACTTTCCCAGGAGGAGAAGCGCGACCGTGCTGATGGCGAGCTCGTTCTGGTGCGCGAGCCTCTCGACGATGGCGTCGCCGCCGCACACGAGGTCCGGAGCGACGAAGATCACGATGCCGGAAACGAGGAACGGGATGATGAGCCGCGTGTACGGGGCGTGCTTCGTGATCTTGTCGAACTGCTCGGTCATGGCGAACATGCCTTTGTTGTGCGCTGCGCCGACGATGCCGCACAGGATGCCCAGGACGATGACGAAGAGGTAGCTCCTGTGCGGAAGGTCCGCCTGGAAGACAAACTGAAGGATGGGCTTGACGCCGAGGACCTGCGACACCACGAAGTCCGAGCTGATGGCCGCCGCCATGACGGAGACGATCAGCGGGCCGTTGAACTCCTTGTGAATCTCCTCGATTGCGAAGAGCACGCCGGTGAGCGGCGCGTTGAAGGCGGCCGACATGCCCGCGGCGGCACCGCAGGTCGTGAGCAGACGCTCTTCTCCCCTTTCGCGCCCCATGACCTTGGAGACGGCCTTGCCGGCCATGCCGCCGAGCTGGACGCTCGGGCCCTCGCGGCCCAGCGAGAGGCCGCCGAGTGCGCAGAGCGTGCCCTCGACGAACTTGGTGAGAAGGACGCGCCAACAGGGCATGTCGATCCTGCCTATGACCTCGGCGTCGATCTGAGGGATGCCCGAGCCCTGCGTGTAGGGCTCCAGGACCATGAGCCTGCACACCACGCCGCAGATGACGACGAGAAACGCGAACCACAGCGGCAGATAGAGCCAGTTATTGGATATCACGCCAGCCGCGAGGCGAAGGATCGCCTCGGCGTGCGAGAGGGCCATCCTGTAGAGCGAGACGACCACGCCTCCCGCGAGACCCACGAGCAGGCCCTCTCCGATCATGTATACCTGGAAGCGCCTCGAGAGGCGCCTCGTCACGACGTTGTTGCTTGAATCTGCCATGCGCTATTCGACACTTCCACGTTGCTTAAAACTGGGTTTTCGTTCTTCTCGTGCATAAATATAGGGCACCCGCTGGATCAAATCCAACGGATGCCCGATTGAGTGACGATGTCGTGACGCCCCGTTTGCCGGCATGCTACTTGACCTTGATGAGCGTGAAGACGTCCTGGTCGTACGACTTGCCAATCTCCGTGCGCGGATTGAGGTAGCAGAGCTCGAGGATGAAGCCGAAGCCGACGACCTTTGCGCCAGCCTGCTCGACGAGCTTGGCCGTGGCGACGGCAGTGCCGCCGGTCGCGACGAGGTCGTCGATGATGAGCACCTTATCGTCCGCGCTGAGGGCGTCCTTGTGGATCTGGAGCTCGTCCGTGCCGTACTCGAGTGCGTAGGACTGGGAGTAGACCTCGCGAGGGAGCTTTCCGGGCTTGCGAGCGGGAACGAAGCCCGCGCCGAGCTTGTACGCGACGGGTGCGCCCACGAGGAAGCCACGGGCCTCCGCACCGACGACCTTGGTGATGCCCTCGTCCTTGAAGTGGTCCGCGAGGTCGTCAATGGCCGCGGCAAAACCCTTGGGGTCCGCCATGAGCGGGGTGATGTCCTTGAAGATTACGCCTGGCTCGGGATAGTCGGGAATGTCTACGATCAGGCTTGCATAGTCGCTCTCTGCCACGGGGTTTCCTTTCCCTTTACGTTGAAGCTTCCAACTAGGGAATTTTACTCCTCCATCTGCTTGAAGGTGTTGGAGATCTGCCGCCTGATGAGGGTGTCGCGCACCTGGCCCGTGAGGGCGAGCATCTCGGAGAAGGCCTGGCCAAACTGCTTGCGGCTCTCGTCCGTGAGCTCCATCTCGACGCCGCCGCCCTTCTTGGCGTACACGACGAGCGCCTGCTCGAACATGGCACTCTCGCGGTTGGCTGCCGTCACGTACTGGCGGAGGTTCTTGGGGCCGATGCCAAAGTGGCGGAGCTCGTTGCAGGTCCTGATGAGGGGGAAGTCCCGTCCGTCCACCAAGGCGCGGCCGTGCGGCGACTCCTTGAGTGAGATCACGCCTGCCTCGGACAGCTGGCGCACGAAGCTGACCGGCACGCCGAGGAGCTCGGGCATGCGGTCTATGGGGTGGAGCTTGTTCGCCATGTCCTCGTCGTCCGGCTCCATGTTGGCATAGGGCGTGCCGGCAAGGTCCGCCTGCACCTCTCCCCCGTCAAGATGCTTCTTGATGACGGAGAGGGGCATGAAGCGGTTCTTCTGCAGGTAGAGAATCGTCTCCAGACGATGGATGTCCTTTTGCGAGTACAGGCGGTAACCCGAGGGCGTGCGCGAGGGGTTGAGGAGCCCCTCGTCTTCCAGATACCTTACCTTCGAGATGGAAAGGTCGGGGTATTGTGCCTGCAGACGCTTGACCACCTTGCCGATGGTGAGGTATCCCGCATCGGGCATGGCTTAGTTCCCGGTCTCGATCCTGGCGTTCTTCCTGTTGGTGTGGAAGATCATGCGGAACGTCCCGACCTGGATGGTCGAGCCGTCTTTGAGCATGGCGCGGTTGACGATGGCGCCGTCGACCCACGTGCCGTTGAGCGAGCCAAGGTCCTCGATGGTCGCGAAGCCGCTGCCAAGGCCCGAGAGGTCGAGCTTGGCGTGGTGGCGAGAGACAGTCATGTCGTTAAGGAAGACGCTGTTGCTGGGGTCGCGCCCGATGGTGACGATGTCGTCCGTAAGCTCGAACGTGGAGCCCATCTGGGGTCCCTTCACGATGGTGAGCGTAGGATTCCCAGGCGCAGCCCCGCCCATGAGGTCGGGAGAGGTGGCGTCGGTTGCGGGCATGCGGAAGATCTTTGTGGCTCCCGCGTCGTTGTTCTTGGTAGGCTGCATGTGCCTTTCTCCCCTCGATGTCGTTTATTAATACATCATACCCGTTTTGCCGCGACTGACGCCACCGTGCGGAAACCTGTGTGATTGGTGCCGTTGGCAGAAGTGCCGCGGGCGAGAAGGACGGGGCTACCGGCACGCCACGCAGTCCATCTCGATGAGCGCTCCCAGCGGCAGCCGCGAGACCTCCACCACGCTCCGCGCCGGGGCGGGCGTCGTGAAGTAGCGTGCGTAGACCTCGTTGACGGCGTCCAGGTCGTCAAGGTTTGCGAGGTAGATGGTGGTCTGCGCCACGTCGGTGAGGGTGCAGTCCGCCTCCGCGAGGATCGCCTCCACGAGCTGGATGACGCGCTCGGTCTGCTGGGCAACGTCCCCCTGCATGATCTTGCTGTTGTCGTTCGGGTCAATCGCAAGCTGCCCAGATGCGAACACGAGCCTGCCTGCGGTCGTGCCCTGGGAGTACGGCCCCACGGAGTCGGGAACGTCAATCGCGTTTATTGCATACTTCATGCCTGGCCGCCCTTCGCGAAGGAGCCGAGGCGGCGCTCCTTGGCCGCGTGCACCAGCCGCTCGAGCGACTCCTCGAGGACGTCCCTCGGGCACGCGAGGTTGAAGCGCTCGAAGCCGGCACCCTCCTCGCCGAACACGTAGCCCTCGTCGAGGAAGAGGAGCGCGTCCTTCTCCATAAAGGACTGGAGCTCCTCGGTGGAAAGCCCCCACGCGTTGAAGTCGACCCAGGCGAGGTAGGTGCCCTCCATGGGGTAGACCACGAGTTCGGGCAGGTAGGTGCCCATGAAGCCGCGCAGGAAGTCGAAGTTGGCGCTCACGACCTGGATGAGCTCCTCGAGCCAGTCGTCGCACTTGGTGTACGCCGCGATGGTCGCGGGGTAGGCAAAGCAGTTGAGCTCGGACGCGGGTACGAGGTCGAGGCCCTTGCGGAAGCGGTCGCGCACGTCGTCGTTGGGGATGAAGATCGCGGATGCCTGGCAGCCGGCGATGTTGAACGTCTTGCTGGGCGCCGTCGCTACCAGGACGTGGTCGTACTCCCCCACGTCCGCCACGGACATGATGGCCGTGTGCTCGTGGCCCGGCATGATGAGGTCGTCGTGAATCTCGTCCGCAACGACGATCACGTCGTTGCGGACGCAGATGTCGAGCAGCTGCCTGAGCTCCGCGGGGCTCCACACGCGTCCGACGGGGTTGTGCGGGCTGCACAGGATGAGCATGGTGTTGGCAGGGTCCTTGGCCTTGGCCTCCAGGTCCTCGAAGTCCATCCGGTAGTACGGGGTGCCGTCGTCCAGCGTGGTGCGGACGAGCGGGTTCCTGACGATCGTGCGTCCCTGCTCCGTGATTGACTTGAAGAACGGGTAGTACACGGGCGGCTGCACGATGACGCCGTCGCCCGGCTTCGTGAGCGAGCGCACCGCGTTGAAGAGGGCCGGCACCACGCCAGCCGTCGGCACGATCCAGTGGCTTTCCGCCTGCCAGCCGTGCCTGCGGCGCTGCCAGCTCACGCAGGCGTCCAGGAACTCGTCCGTCGGGTCCGTGTAACCCAGGACGGCGTCCTCGAGCCAATCGGAAATTGCCTGTTTGATTTGCGGCGGGTTCTTGAACTCCATGTCTGCCACGGAGAGCGGCACGATGCCAAAGCCCAGCTCAGGGGCCTTCCTGTACATGTCGTCCCACTTTGCGGAACCCGTGCCCGTGCGATTAAGGCGCGTTGTGAAGTCGTACTTCATGTTGCCTCTTATCCTCTTAATCGTCGCCTCCCGGCGACTTTAGTCCTGTATTACGGGCAACCGGATATGGGACATTGTTCCTGACGGCGGGGGATCGCGTGATGCTTGCGCCTTGGGACCTCGATCTCTTC
>QOUO01000090.1 GCA_003862195.1 Coriobacteriaceae bacterium
TCCCACACCTGGGTCATCCCAAGCTTGCGGCCGAGAATAGTGTTGACCATTCCTGGTCCTTTCCTTAGGTGGTCATGGGACCCATGAGACGCATCCTGCGCCCCTCCCCAGCGGACCACATCCAACGAGTGTTGCCTTTCTGAGCAGCGCGTCCTCCTCGCGGGCAGGCATTCCCTCACAGGACGGGAATGAGCGATTTAGACACAGTTGCCCAATTGCGGCAGCCTGTCTAGAATACACTCACCGCGCCCCGTTCACAATTACTTCTCACAAATTCATGGGGTTCCTATCTGCGTGTTTGCATACCACGAGCTCGGGCGTATCCATAGCCCTTCTCCCCCGCCCGCAAGGCATGTGAGCGAGAAGTGCGCAGCGGACCAACATCCGCCGTCACGCGCTCCGGCGGCCCCGCCGCGCGTACAATGTCCACGCCGCATCCACGGAGGAGGAATCCCTTGGTCCTGCCAATTGTCACGTCACGCGTCCTGCTGCGACAGCCCTCGACGGAGGCGTCGCGCAACGACGCACCCATCGCGCGCGACCTGCTCGATACCGCGTCCGCCCATGCAGACGTCTGCGTGGGGATGGCGGCAAACATGATAGGCAGCAGCAAGCGAATCATCGTTGCCTTCAGCGGAAGCGCGTGGATGCTCATGTACAACCCGCGCATCATACAGAAGAGCATGCCCTACCAGGCCGTGGAGGGCTGCCTGTCACTTCAGGGCACGCACTCGGCCACGCGTTACCGCCGCATCAAGGTGAGCTACCTCGACCAGTCCTTCCATCCACACACGATGGAGTTTCGCGGCAAGCTGGCCCAGATCATCCAGCATGAGGTCGACCACTGCAACGGCGTGCTGATATAGCCGGCGCC
Source organism: Coriobacteriaceae bacterium (assembly GCA_003862195.1). GTDB lineage: Bacteria > Actinomycetota > Coriobacteriia > Coriobacteriales > Atopobiaceae > Parafannyhessea. The sequence continues at coordinate 875 of QOUO01000090.1, forward strand.
ACGACCGAGCGATGCCAGCCGCGACCCTACAGCGTCTGCTCGGTGCGGCCGATGATGTCGTCCTGCGTCTTTTTGGAAAGCACGTTGAAGAAGGCCGAGTATCCCGCCACGCGCACGATGAGGTCCTTGTGCGCCTCCGGGTGCGCCTGCGCGTCCAGGAGCGTCTCGCGCGAGACGATGTTGTACTGCACGTGGTAGCCGTGCAGACGGTTGAAGAAGGCGCGAATCAGCATCTCGAGCTTCTGTTGGTTCTCGGGACGCGAGAGCATCGTGGGCGTCATCTTCTGGTTGAGAAGGACTCCGCCGGTGATCTTCTCCGTCGGCAGCTTCGTGACGGATTTGAAGACGGCGGTCGGCCCCTGCCTGTCGCAGTTGTGCGCGGGCGAGCACCCCTCGGCGAGCGGCTCCCTGGCGTTTCGGCCGTCGGGCGTGGCCATGGTCCCCATGCCCTGGCCAACGTTGGCAGAAATGGAGCTCGTGCCGGCATAGCGGATCCCGCCGATGGGACCGCGGCCATACCGCGTGGTCTTGTACTTCGCAACCTCGTCGATGTAGGAGTCGTACGCCTGCACCACAAGCTGGTCAACGTAATCGTCGTCGTTACCGTACTTTGGCGCGTCGTTTATCAGCATCCCCTGGATGCGGCGGTTCTCGGGTGACTGGAAGTCGTCGAGGATGGCATCCCAGAGCTGCCGCGGCGTGAGCTTGCCCTCGTCAAATACGAGACGCTTGATCGCGGCCAAGCTGTCGGCCATGTTGGCGATGCCCACCTGCAGGCCGCTGATGAAGTCGTAGTGTGCTCCGCCCTCCTTGATGGTCTTGCCGCGCTCGATGCAGTCGTCCACGAGGGCGGAGCAGAGGACGTCGGGCACCATGCGCTCGGACGCCTTGTCGATAAAGTTCTCGGTGATCACGGAATAGCGGCACATCTCGCGTATGGTCTTGTCCCATGCGGCAAGCAGCTCGTCGTAGCTCCTCATGTCGGTGAAGTGGCCATAGTCGGCCGTGAAGCGACGACCGGTCGTAAGGTCCACGCCGCCGTTCATGGCAACAAGCAGCAGCCGCGGGAAGTTGAGGTAGCTCATGCCGGTGCAGCGGTATCCCCATTTGCCGGGTATCGCCGTCTCAACGCAGCCGATGGCGGAGTAGTTGTACGCATCCTTGGGGTCAACGCCCCAGTTGATGAAGCTCGGGATGATGACCTCGTCGTTGTTGAAGGCGGGCATGCCAAAGCCGAGCTTCATGACCTCGACGCACTCGTCAAAGAAGCGCTTGTCGATGCTGGCGTGGTAGCGCACGGTGAGGTTCGGCTGCGTAAGGCGCGTCTGCGCGACGGACTGCAGCACCAGATACGAGAGCTCGTTCACCGCATCCTCGCCATCCGTCGTCTGCCCGCCAATGGTGACGTTCTGGTACATGGGGCTTCCCGCCGAGGAGAGCGTATGCGACTGGGAGCGAATCTTCTGCACCGTAAGGAGCTTGATCCAGAGGTTGGTGAGAAGTTCGAGCGCCTGGTCTCGCGTGATGGCCCCACGCTCGACGTCCCTCTTGTAGTAGGGGTACATGTACTGGTCGAAACGCCCAAATGACAGGCTGTGACCGTTGGACTCGATCTGCAGGATGACCTGCATGAACCAGCACGTCTGCACGGCCTCGTAGAACGAGCTGGCGCCCTCCCAGGGCATGCGGGCGCACGTGGCGCTCATGCGCTCGAGCTCCGCCTTGCGGACGGGATCGTCGCAAGCCGCCGCCTTCTGGGCAGCGAGCTTGGAGTAGCGACCGGCATAGGCGTGGACAGCCTCGCACACGATCATGACGGCCTTGTAGAACTGGTACTTGTCAATGGAATCGGGGTCGGTGAGGTCGAGGGCCTCCTTGGCGTCCCTGGCGCGCTGGTAGTAGGATTTCAGTCCCTCGCGCAGCAGTCGGGCGTGGTTGATGGCGAGGTGCGCGTCGCCGGCGTTGAGCTTGCCCTCCATGCCAAAGAGCCCCGTCTCCATGAAGACGGCGACCTCGTCCGGCAACTGGGCCATGCCGTGCTCGCGCAGGGTCTTCCCCTTCCAGAACGGGGCGAGCTCGCGCAGCCGACGCTTGTCCTCGTCGGTAACGTAGAACACGTCGCCGTCGCGCTTCTCGAAGCTGTCGAGCTCATCGATGATGAAGCCCATCGTGTATTCGGGAAACACGGGTGCGTTGCAGTTCTTTGTCGCCTGGTTTCCGGCGATGAGCGTCTGGTCCTCGATGTAGATGGTCATGTTCTCGAGCACGTTCTTGAGTGCGAGCGCACGCTGCATGACGGGAGGCTGCTCCTGATGGCTGCGATACGACTCGGTGACAAGTACCGCACGCTCCGCGTCCACGTAAGGCTTCTCGTTCAGCACGTCGGTGCGAAACTCCTGCATTCTTGGGGTGAGCTTGCCAAAGCGCTCCGCGTTCTCCATGGTCGTCTCCTGTCGCATCCCCTGCAGCATCGGTCGCCGCAGTTCCACGTTTTTCTGGAGTATACGCGGAAGAAGTGCCTAGGTCAACGTTCGAAGTCTCTTAATCTTTCGTTCGAAAGTATCATGCATTGGTTTAGAATGTTCCTAAGGACGATGCTTGGAGAACCATGCAGAGAGCGACAGTTTTCAACGTACAGAAGTTCAGCCTGAACGACGGCCCCGGAATCCGTACCGTGGTGTTTCTGAAGGGTTGTCCGCTGCACTGTGCATGGTGCGCAAACCCAGAGAGCCAGTCAGCCCTCCCCCAGCTCGAATGGAAGGAGAGCGCGTGCATTGGCTGCGGCGCCTGCCTTGCTGCCGCGCCCGGCGCAAGGGCGCGCGAGACCTCTGGAAAGCGCCACGTAGACGTTCGGAATCTGCGCGGCGACTCCGACGAGGGGCGTGCCGCCGTATCGGCGTGTCCCACACGTGCCCTCACCTGTACGGGCAAGATGACGACGACCGACGAGGTCCTGCGAGCCTGCCTGCAGGACAAACCCTTTTACGAGGAGTCGGGAGGCGGGGTCACCCTTTCGGGCGGAGAGGCGCTCCTTTGGCCCGACTTCTGCGAAGAGTTGCTCGTCCGCCTGCACGAGGAGGATGTGGACACCTGCATAGAGACGGAGGCACACGTGAGCCCGGATGTCTTCCAGAGGATTGCCACGCATCTTGACCACATGCTCGTGGACCTCAAGCACGTCGACGCAGCCAGGCTCCTCAAGCATACCGGTGGCAAAGCAGACCTCATGCTCGACAACCTGCGATGGGCACTTGCCAACCATCCGGACGTTACGCCACGCACACCCGTCATCCCCGGGTTCAATGACAGGCTCGAGGACGCCCATGCCATGGCGCGCTGGCTGCGCGAGGCTGGCGGGACCCGCGTGCAGCTGCTCCCCTTCCACAACTTTGGCGAGAGCAAGTACGATCTGCTCGACATCGACTACTCCCTGCGGGGAGTGCCCAACCTCCATCCCGTGGACCTGCGCGACTACCAGCGCGCCTATCGGAACGAGGGCATTGACGCCTTCTTCTAGCGCCGTGCGGGATGAGTGCCCTTGATGTGAGCTGCGCCCGCGCCCCACAGCTTCGCCACTCATGCCACAGCTTCGCACTACTTTCGTTCGTAATATACTGGTAGACAATTGATAACCATCTGAGCCACGAACGAAATGGAAGCGCATGTCGAAACGCGACACGAAGATACTCGAGACACTCACCAGTCGCGGTCGCACTGAGGTCTCGGAGCTTGCCGAACAGCTTGGCGTCTCCGCCGTCACCATGCGGAAGGACCTCGATGCCCTGCAGGCCCAAGGCCTCGTCGTACGGGAGCACGGCTTCGCCACGCTCTCAAACCCCAATGACGTTGGCGGGCGGCTCGCCTACCACTACCAGGAGAAGCTCGCTATCGCTCGGTGCGGTGCGGAGCTCGTTTCCGACGGGGAGACCGTGATGATCGAGAACGGCAGTTGCTGTGCCCTTCTCGCCCGACAGATTGCCGACACCAAGAGGGACGTCACCATCGTGACAAACAGCGTATTCATCGCGGAATACGTTCGCGATGCCCCCGACGTACACGTCACCTTGCTTGGCGGCGCGATTCAACCTGACTCCCAGGTTGCCGTGGGTCCGCTCGTGCGCACGTGCGCCCGCGAGTTCGTAGTGGAAAGCCTCTTCATTGGGGCCGATGGCTGGATCGACGGCATGAGCTTCACGAACAACGACCAGATGCGCGCCGAGGCCGTACGCACTATGGCGGAGTCTGCGGCACGCGTGGTCGTGCTGACGGAGTCGGAGAAGTTCTCGAGGCGAGGCTCGGTTCCGCTGCGCCTGGGGAGCAGACGGATTTCCGTCATTACCGACCAGCTTGTACCTGAGGCGGCACGCGCGAGCCTCGTAAGGGACAACGTAGACGTCATCCTTGCAGAGCCAGACACATACAAGTGATCCGAGACGGCCCGACCACCGGAAACAGTCGTCTGGCGAATCTTCTAGGCAGCTCTTGTCCGTACCGGATGCCGCCCCGGCGGGTGAAAAAAGCCCCCGACCTTCAATGGGAGGTCGGGGGCCTTGCTACACGCTATCGCTCTTTAGCGACTGGACTTAGAGCTTGATCTCGATGTCCACACCAGCGGGCAGGTCGAGGCGCATGAGCGAGTCGACCGTCGAGGAGCTGGGGTCGAGGATGTCGATGAGGCGCTTGTGGGTGCGCATCTCGAACTCCTCGCGGGAGTCCTTGTCCTTGTGCGGCGAGCGGATGACCGTGTAAAGGTTGCGCTCGGTGGGCAGGGGGATAGGACCAGAGACACGGGCGCCGGTCTTCTGCGCGGTGTCAACGATGAGCTTCGCGGACTGGTCAACGACCTCGTGATCGTAGCCCTTGAGGCGGATCCTGATCTTCT
>QOUO01000010.1 GCA_003862195.1 Coriobacteriaceae bacterium
CCGCAGAACCTCTCCGGCGGCCAGCAGCAGCGCGTCGCCATCGCGCGCGCCCTCTGCACCAAGCAGCCCATCATGCTGCTGGACGAGCCCACCTCCGCCCTCGACCCCGAGATGGTGAGCGAGGTCCTCAACGTCATGATCGAGCTCGCGCAGGAGAACATCACCATGATCTGCGTCACGCACGAGATGGGCTTCGCGCGCCAGGTGGCCGACCGCGTCGTCTTCATGGAGGACGGCCAGATTCTGGAGCAGGGCACGCCGGAGCACTTCTTCACGCACCCCGACAACCCGAGGTGCCAGGCGTTTCTCGACAAGATCCTGTAGGAGTGGGTATGAGAAGAACGCACATTCCCGCGTCCGACGCCAGCCTTGCGCGCGGCACCGCCGTCGCGGGCGGCGCCACAGCCCCGGGCGGCCGTGGCATCACGAGGCGCGGCTTCGTGTCGCTGGCGGGCGCCCTCGCGCTGGGCGCCGCGGCATCGTCCACGCTCGCGCTCGCGGGCTGCTCGGGCTCCGGCTCCTCGTCGGGGCAGGGCCTCAAGGCCATCAAGAGCCGCGGCTACCTCAACTGCGGCGTCAAGACCGACGTCATGGGCTACGGCTACCAGGACACCGCGACCGGCAAGTTCACCGGTATGGAGATCGACATCTGCTACGCCATCGCGGCCAAGGTGTTTGGCGTGAGCTCCGCCACGGCGCGCAGGCGCGACCTGGTCAAGTTCACGGGCGTGACCGCCAAGACGCGCGGCCCGCTGGTCGATTCCGGCCAGGTGGACCTGGTATGCGCCACCTACACGATCACGCCCGAGCGCAAGCAGTCGTGGAACTTCTCGGACCCGTACTACACGGACTCCATCGGCATGCTCGTGCTCAAGAGCTCGGGCATAAAGAGCGTGGCCGACCTTGACGGCAAGATCGTGGGCGTGGGCGAGGGGGCGGACACCAAGGCGCAGGTGCAGGCCATGCTCAAGAGCCAGGGCCACGGCGACTTCAAGGTGAGCTACCCGCAGTACCTGGACTATCCCACGCTCGCGGCGGCGCTCGCGTCGGGCAACATCGACGTCTTCGCCATCGACCGCTCGATCATCCGCACGTACGTGAACGACTCCAACGAGCTGCTCGAGCCAAAGCTCGTGTTTGGCAAGCAGCAGTACGGCGTGTGCACGGCAAAGTCGTCAACCGAGCTCACGAGGCTCGTCAACGGCGTCGTGGGCACGCTCGTCTCGTCCGGCGACATCGCGCGCTGGGCCAAGAAGTACAAGCTCCTGTAGGAGGTCGCATGGAACTCTTCGATCCTGGGCGCTGGGCCCAGACGCTTTCCAACTCGGACCTGCTCTGGCAGGGCTTCTTCTTCACGATCCAGGTCTCGCTCGCGGGGCTTCTGGTCTCGCTCGTCATGGGCACGCTGCTGGGCGTGTTCTCCACCACGCGCTCGCGCGTGCTGCGCGCAATCGCCCGCGTCTACGTGGAGTTCTTCCAGAACACGCCCATCGTGGTGCAGGTCTTCTTTGTCTACACGGCGGGCCCCATGCTGCTGCAGGCCATCACGGGCGCGTCGCACGTGGTGAGGATCGCGCCCTTCGTGCTCGTGGTCATCTGCGTGGGCCTCTACCACGGCGCGTACGTGGCCGAGGTCATCCGCACCGGCATCGAGGCCATCCCGCGCGGCCAGATGGAGGCCACGCAGTCGCAGGGCTTCACCCGCGTGCAGGGCTATCGCTACGTGATCCTGCCGCAGACGTTCAGGATCATCCTGCCTCCGCTGGCCAACCAGGCGCTCAACCTGGTCAAGAACACCTCGGTCCTCGCGCTCATCGCGGGCGGCGACCTCATGTACCAGGCCGACATCATCGTGGCCGACAGCGGCTACCTGCAGGGCTACATCGTGTGCTGCGCCATGTACTTCCTGATCTGCTTCCCGCTCGCCATGCTCGTCACCTGGCTCGAGAAGCGCTCCAAGGCGCCCCGCAAGGCAAAGGCCACTCACGCCGTGCCCGCCGCGACCGCGGACGGGGAGGTGTAGCGCATGCAGGTCTTCACCCCAAGCAACGTCGCCTTCATGATGCAGGGCTTCCTCAACACCATCATCATCTCCGCGGCGTCCATCGTGCTCTCCATCATCTTCGGCACGCTGCTGGCGCTCGCCAAGTCGTACTGCCGCGGCCGCTGGGCCTGGCTCAAGTGGCTCGTGACCGCCTACATCGAGCTCTTCCGCTGCACGCCCAACCTGCTGTGGATCCTCATCTTCCGCTTCACGGTGCAGGGCGACAACATCCTCGTGTCGATCCTCACGTTCACGGTCTTCACGTCGGCCGTCATGGCCGAGATCGTCCGCGGCGGCCTGAACGCCCTGCCCAAGGGCCAGTTCGAGGCGGCGCAGTCCCAGGGCTTCGGCTTTGTGGACACGATGCGCCTCGTGGTGCTGCCGCAGGCGTTCAAGATGATCGTGCCGGCGCTGTTCAGCCAGTGCACCACGGTCATCAAGGACACCTCCTACCTGCGCGGCATCGACGTCCACGAGTTCATGCGCAACTCCGCCGTCGTCATGGGCCAGGCCTCCACGCTGGCACAGATCCTGCTGCTCTATGGGTTCGTCCTTCTCACCTACTTCGTGCTGAACTTCGCGATCTCCCTCATGGTTAGGGCATACCAGCGCAAGACCGCCGCGGCGTAGCGGCCGTGACCGCCGCGGCGCAGCGGCCGGCGGCACACCAAGCGGCCGAGAAGGGCTACCCTGTGAGGGGACGGCCCTTCTCGGCCGCGGCAAAACCACTATCGACACGATCGAAAGGCAAGCATGCCAACCACGAACGCATACGACGCCAGGCACAGCGCGGACGTCGCCGGCTCAGCCAACCCCGCCAACCAGGAGCCCATCGTCATCTCCATCGCGCGCGACTACGGCGCGGAGGGGCACGAGGTGGGCAAGCTCCTCAGCGTGATGCTGGGGATTCCCCTGTACGACAACGAGCTGCTGGTCCGCTCCGCGGCGCGTACCGGGGTCGACGTCGACCAGCTCGCCGCGGTGGACGAGCGACCGCAGCACGGGCCGCTCGCGTTCCTGCCCGACAGCATGGACCAGCGCTCGGGCGCGGACCGGGCGTTCCAGGCGATCCGCCAGGTCATCCTGGACCTGGGCAGCACGCGCCCGTGCATCATCGAGGGCCGGCTTTCCGACTACATCCTGCGGCGCAACCCCAACCTCATATCCGTGCTGGTCACGGCGCCGCTCGACGTGCGCGTGGAGATCGTGCGCGCAAAGCACGGCATGACCACGCACGACGCGAGCGCCTTCGTGCGCAAGCGCCAGCACGAGCGCGAGCGCTTCTACACGCGATACAGCAACGGCAAGTGGGACATGTACACGGACAAAGACCTGGTGGTGGACCGCTCCGTGTTCGGGCGCGAGGGCGCGGCCAAAATCATCGCCGCGGCGTACCGCCTCAAGGAGGAGCAGCTCGGCAGGGCGTAGCGGGCGGCAACGATAACACAGCTTTGGACTGATGGCCGGGCTCTGTGCCGGAGACGCTGGCACAGAACCCGGGCTTTTTGGGTGCAGCCTGGCAGCGGGGCTGGGTCCTGTGCCACGACGCGGCCGACCCCTGCACAGAACCCACTGGACCTTGCCCGGCCGAGCAATAACGACTGGGTTCTGTGTCATGTCCGGACGGCCGATGCGAGTTGTGGCCGGTTCTGTACCAAGCCATAAACTTCTTTACATATGGTGCGAGGCGTCTACCTCTGATCATGTGTTTCTTAAGCAGTCGGCTTTGCACAGAACCCTGAGTATCTTGCTGCGGGGTGGTACAGAACCCAAGGCTTTCGGTCGGGGACAGGTCGAAGCCGCACAGATCCCAATGGATTTCACCGGGCCGCGCAAAGTGAGCGGGGTTCTGTACCAAGGGCCGATGACGAAGCGCACAGAACCCTGTGAACCTTGCACTGGGGCGCAAGGACGTTGGGGTTCTGTGTCGCTGCCGGGATGCGCGTGCCAGTATTGGGCGGTTCTGTGCCCGTCATAAGCACCTTAATTTGTGTCGCGGGATCGCTACCTTGAGACATATGTTTTTGAATCGGATGCCGCCGCACAGAACCCTACCGATTTTGCGGATTGGTGGTACAGAACCCCGTCCTTGCAATCTGGGGCGTCTCCCCACCGCACAGAACCCTCTCGAGTCTCACAAGCCGCGCCAACAGGTTGGGGTTCTGTGCCGCTATCGCCTGGGCACGTGGTACAGAACCGAGGCGACCTTGCGGGCGCTGCGGGCAACGGCGGATTCTGTGCCACGCTGGGGTTCGCGTATGGTACAGAACCCAGTCGGCCTTTGTGGCTCACGCAAGGTGGGGAGGGTTCTGTGCGGTGCCGATGGTACAGAACCCGTCCGGTTGGGCAACGGGCGAGAAGGGCGGGTCCTGTGCCAGCCGCCTGCCACGGCCCGGCGGCGTTCGCATCGAGCGCAATTTGCGTCCGCGTCCCGCGCTACGATAGATGCCGTCAATCGAAGGGGAGGACTCATGCCGCTCAACATCGTCACCACGGAGGACCAGAGGCTCGTTGGCGCGCCCGCGCTGGCGGCGTTGCGAAGGGCCGTGGGCGAGAAGGGCCGCGCGACGCTGCTGGTGCCGGACTTTGACAGGCAGCTCGACGCCTGCCGGGAGCTCGCGGCGCAGGGCCTCTCGCTTGGCGTGACTGTGACCACGCCCGGTGCCTGGGTGCGCGAGCGTTGGCAGGTGTGGGGCGACGGCACCAACGTCGTGGAGCCGCTCGCGCGCACCGTCGCGCTGCAGTCGTCGCTGGCCGCCGCGGCGCGCGAGGGCACCCCCGACGCGCCCGCCTACAACGCCGGCACGGTCCGCGTGCTCTCGACGCTCGCGTCCGCCGCGCTGCCCTGGGTCCCCCTCCGCGAGGACGGCACCGTGGATGCGGACGCGCTCCTCGAACTGGGCCTCACGCGGGCGGAGGCAAACGTCGTCCGCGTGCTCGACCGCTACGTGGCGCTGCTGCGCGAGTCCTCCTACACGGAGGAGTCCGTCGCCATGGCGAGCGTGGTCGAGCGCGTGTGCGCGGCCGGCGCGCAGGCGTCGCTCTGGCCCACGGCGTTCGTTGGCTTCGACGAGCTGTCCAAGCCGCAGCGCGAGCTCGCGCTGTCCCTCGCCGCGCACACGGACGTGACTGCGGTCTTCCTTTCGGCAAACGAGGCCGCGGCCGCGGGGGCATCCCGCGCGGCGGCGTCCCTTGAGGATGCCTGCGCCAAGCGGGGCATCCCGTGCACGCAAACGGGCGAGAAGGGCGACGCCCCGGGGTCGGGTCACGCTCTGGAGCCCGGCCCCATCCCGGTACCGGACCGCGTCCCGGAGCTGTGGCACCTGCTCGAGGCCCTGTTCCGGGGCGACGAGCGCGTCGCGGCGGAGGGCGCCGTGTCTCTCGCCCTGCCCGCCGGCCCGCTGGCGGAGGCGGAGGCCGTCACGCAGGAGGTGCTCTCGCTCGCGGCGGACAGCTGCCGCAGCGTGGTCGTGGTGGCGCCGGACACCGTGCGCGCCTGGCGCGAGCTCGTGCCCAAGCTCGTCGCGCGCGGCTGCAGCGTGCGCGGGCGGGTCTCCGTGCCCGCCGCGAGCCTCGAGGCCCTGCGCGCGTACCTGGAGTTCGCGAGCTCCGTCGCCGTGCTGGCGGAGCTTGACGCCACGTGGCCCGAGCCCGAGCGCACGGAGGAGGGCACCATCGTCCACCTGGGCGACATGAGCTGGTGGCCGCCGCGGCACGTGACGGACTTCCTGCTGTGCGACGTGGCGCACGTCCCCACGGCTCGCGCGTGGAACCTCGACCGCGCGTGGCGCGCAAACCGCCTGCTCACGCCCGCGGACGTGCTGCGGACGCTGCAGAACCCCGGTGCGACCTCACCCGAGGTTGCCGCGGCCACGCGCGAGCTGCTGCGCGGCCGGCTCGGATCGGCGGCGTCCAAGCTGTTGCAGCCGTACGTCGCGCGGCTGGCGCCGGTGTCTTCCGCCGCGGCGGGGGAGAAGGACGGCGGTCCCGCCGGCAGCGCCAACCCCGCCGGCACTCGTGCCGCCGCCAGCGCGCGCCCGGTCGACTACGTGACCGACGACGACGGCAACGTCGCCGTCACGTGGACGCGCGAGGACGACCCGATGGCGGACGTCTGCGCCATGGGTTCGCTGCTGGCCGTGCTCAACGTGGCAGGCACCCTCAAGGAACTGCACTTCTCCGCGGATCCCAAGGCGGAGGACCGCGTGTCGCTGGCAGACCTGGTGCAGCGCTCGCGGGAGGCGCTCGCGGGCGTGTCTGTGCGGCTGCGTCCGGGTGTGGAGGCCAAGGGTGCATCGCCCGTCGCAAACGTGCAGGTCATGGGACCTGCGGATGTGGCTCGGCTGGCGGTCGGCTCCGTGGATGCGGTCATCGTGTGCGGGCAGAGCGCGGCGGAGTCGCCCGTGGAGCCCGCGGACGACGTGGCGAGCGCCCTGACCGAGGCCATCTGCCGCGAGCCCGCGCCCGACACCATGGCGCAGGCACGCGCAAGGTTCTGGCGCCAGATCGCCGCGGCGCGCCGGCACGTGACGCTCGAGCGCAGCGGCAACGACGCCGCGTCCAAGCCGCGCTACCCCTCCGTCATGCTGACGGAGCTGCTCGCGTGCTACGACGCCGCGGACGACGGCACGTCCAAGAGCGAGAAGGACGAGCATGACGACACCAAGCCCAAGCGGGTCCTGGCCTGCCGCGCGCAGGCGGAGACCGAGGCCGTCGCCAACCTCAACCCGAGCGGCACGGCGCCTGCTGAACCGGTCGCGCGCGAGGGCGTGGCGCCGGCCGGGCGCGTGACGGACGCGGCGGCGCGGGCGCTCGTCAACGTGCCGGTCGAAGGCAAGCCCGAGCTGTTGGACGGCAGGCCGTACCTCTCGGCCTCGCAGATCGAGTCCTACCTGGAGTGCCCGTACAAGTGGTTCAGCCTGCGGCGGCTGCGCCTGCGCGACTCGGACGCGGGCTTTGGCCCGATGGAGATGGGCACGTTCGCGCACCACGTGATGGAGGTCACGCACCGCACGCTGCTGGAGGAAGGCCTGGCCGCCATGGAGGCGCGCGGCGAGGTCGTGCCGGACGTGGCCCAGGACCTGACGACGCCCGTGCCCGGTTCGCGCGTGAGCCTGGACGACCCGGCGGGGCTCGAGCACGCCAAGGAGCTCTTGCACCAGATGCTGGCCGCGGACCTGCGCGCGCAGTTCATCAGCACCGGGCGCCACGACCGCAGCCAGGCCTTCGTGCCGCACACCGCACAGGACGAGGGCCAGCTCCGCACGCTCGAGCGCGACCTCTGTACCGCGCTCGACTACGAGGCGGGGCTGCTCGACGGCTTCGAGCCGCGGCTCTTCGAGTGGGACTTCGGCCACAAGGGCGACCTGGTGGAGTACGCGGGCGCCTGGCTCAACGGCACGGTCGACCGCGTGGACGTGGACGCCCACGGCGGCGCCGTCGTGATCGACTACAAGCACAAGGGGTTCAACGGCTTCGCGCGGGAGTATGCCGCGTTCGCCGGCGCGGACGACGGCAACGGGGGCGCGCCCTTCTCGCTCCCACGGCGCGTGCAGGCGCTCATCTACGCGCAGGTGGTGCGCCGGCACTTCCCCAACCTGGCCATCCGCGGCGCGACGTACCTCAACACCCGCGGACAGGACCACGTGCTGGCGGGCGCGGTGGACGAGGGCCAGATGGAGCGCGTGTTTGGCGTGCACCAGCCCAAGAAGGCCGCGGCAAAGGCCATGGCGGTGGAGAGGAACGCGGGCTTTGGCACGGAGCACGCCCGGGGCATGGACGCCCTGCTCGACGCGACGGAGGAGGCCATCCGCGCCGCCGTGGCGCGCATGATGGAGGGCGACATCGAGGCGGCGCCCGTGGACGCGAGCGCCTGCGAGCACTGCCCGGTCATGAACTGCGAGAGGAAGATCACCAAGTGAGCGGCTTCGACCTTGAAGGACTGAACGACGAGCAGCGCAAGATCGTGACGACCCTGGAGGAGCCGCTGTTTGTGGAGGCGGGCGCGGGGTCCGGCAAGACCTTCACCCTCACGCGGAGGGTGGCGTGGGCGCTCTCGCCCGGCTCCGGCACGGACGGCAGGCCTTTTCTGGACGACCTGTCGCAGGTGCTCGTGATCACGTTCACGGACGCCGCCGCGCAGGAGATCCGCGAGCGCGTGCGCTCCACGCTGCGCGAGTGCGGCATGCGCGAGCAGACGCTCCAGGTGGACTCCGCCTGGATCAGCACCATCCACGGCATGTGCGGGCGCATCCTCAGGCGCCACGCCTTCGAGCTGGGGCTCGACCCGCAGTTCAAGATCGTGGAGGGAAACGACGCCAGCGCCATCGAGGCGACGGCCCTGGAGCAGGTGGTGGGCGGCGCCTACCACGACGCGCGCGGCGCGCGGGAGGGCTCGCCCCTGCGCGAGGCCTTTGCGGAGTACACGCTCGGCACGGCCTCGGCCGATGGCTGCACGGGGCTCATGGGCGTGGTGCAGGACGTGCGCGCCGCGGCCCGCTCCGTGCCGGATGGCTACAAGGGCCTGACGTTTCCGCAGGCAGACAGCGTGTCTGAGGTCATGGCGCGCCTCGCGGAGGAGCTGGAGTCCCTTGCGGCGCAAAAGCTCTCGGACGCGGCGGAAAGGAAGGTCAAGCCCTCCCTGGACGCCGTGAGGGGGTTCATGGAGCTCGCGCCGGGCAGGCGCACGGCGGCCGCGGCGCGCGACACGCTTGCGGCGGTGACGCTGCCGGCGCGCGGGGGCAAGGCCTTCCAGGAGCAGCTGGACGTGGCCAAGGACGCGCTCGCCGAGGCGAGGGCGTGCGTCCTTCTCGCCCGTCCGCGCGCGTGGGTGGATGACATCGTGGCGCTGGCGCAGCGGGTGGACGAGCGCGTGGCCGAGCTCGAGCGCGAGGCCGGCGTGCTTTCAAACGACGAGGTCGTGAGCCTGGCGCTTAGGGCCGTGCGCGACAACGACACGGTGCGGAGCGACTACGCGGGCCGCTTTAAGCTCGTGATGGTGGACGAGTTCCAGGACACGGACGCCACGCAGCTCGAGCTCATCGGCCTGCTGGCAGGAAAGGATGCCCAGCACCTGGCCACCGTGGGCGACGCCCAGCAGTCGATCTACCGCTTCCGCGGTGCGGACGTGGGCGTGTTCCACGGCAGGGGAGAAGAGCTGCCCCCGTCGCAGCACGTGCGCCTTGCCGTCAACTACCGCAGCCACCGCGACGTGCTGAGGCTGGTGGACAGGGTCTGCGGCGGGCAGAACGGCGTGCTCAAGGGCTTCATGCACTTGGACGCCAACCCCAAGCGCGACGACAAGTACCGCGCCCGCGACCTGCCGCGCATCGACGTGGAGGTCACGCGCGGCTCGGGCACGCGCGGCCAGGTGAGCGCCACGCAGGCGGGCGTGGCCGCGGCCGCCATCGCGGACAGGCTCGCGGAGTACGCGGCCCACGGCGAGCGGCCGGGCGACATGGCGCTCCTCTTGGGCACCACGACCAAGGCCGCGGACTACATCGACGCCATCCGCGCGCGCGGACTCGAGTGCGTGGTCACGGGCGGCTCCACGTTCACGAGGGCGCCCGAGGTCAAGGTCATGGCGAAGCTCCTGCACGTGCTCGCGAACCCCAAGGACACGAAGGCGGGGCTCTTCCCGCTGCTCACGAGCGAGATGTTCGAGCTCGACGCGAGCGACCTCGTGCAGCTGGGCACGCGCGCACAGCGCGAGCTGGACGCGCCCACGATGCGCTCGATCGACCGCGGGCTCGAGACCATGGCGTTCTTCCATGACGCCACGCCGTCCGCGCGGCTCTCCCACGCGCACGACGTGCTCGCGCGGGCGCGCCTCGCCCTCAGGACCAGGCCCGTGGCGGACGTGTGCCTGCAGGTCGCCCGCGAGTCCGGCTGGCTCTCGCGCCTCGAGGCGGAGGGTGCGGCAGGCGTCGCGCGCGAGGCAAACGTGCTCGCGGCGGTGGACCACATCCGCGACCTCACGCAGTCCATGGGGCTCGGGCCCGCGCGCGCCGCGGCGGAGTTCGACCTCTGGCTCCAGGTCTCCAAGGTCGCGCCCGCGTCGCTTTCCGGCGGACCGGACAGCTCCGTCCGCGTGATGACGATCCACGCGTCCAAGGGCCTGGAGTTCCCAGTCACGGCAGTGGCGGAGTGCTGGGCCACCCGTCCCGAGGGCGGCAAGCTGCGCCGACTCTCCACCGGGCGCGGCAGCGCGTGCGTCCTCATGCCGCAGCAGTCCCTTGCGAGCGACCTCAAGCGCGTCGAGGCCACGGACGACCCGTCCACGCTCGCGGAGTGGGCGCGCTACATCAAGGATGCAAACGACGAGGCCGCGGCGGCCGAGAAGACCAGGCTCCTCTACGTGGCGCTCACCCGCGCCCGCGAGGCTCTCATCGTGGGCTGCAACGTGTCCACGAGCAAGGGCGCGGAGACGAAGCCCGAGCTCGCAGCGGGCTTCCTGAACGCCCTGGTGCCCTCGGGCGTCGGGGCGCCGGGGGAGCGCCGCCTGCACCTCGACGTGGGCGACGGCCCGGACGACCCGCTCGACGTTGCGCTGCGCGTGATCGACGTGAGCAAGGAGGACGGCACGTTCACGGTGGACTCCGCGGGCTCGCTCGAGGGCGTGGACGGCACCATTGACGCCGCGGCCGACGACCAGCAGGATGCGCCCGACGGCCCCGGCGCCGCCGACGCGCCCGCGACCTACGACATCTACGCGAGCGAGCCCGACCCCTCCACGGCGCACGTCGAGTTCTGGAAGCCGCGCGAGGGCGTGTACAGCTTCTCGAGCGCGCATGAGCTCATGCGCGAGCGCTTTGCGGAGGGCGCCCCCATGGGCGAGAAGGACGCGGCCCCGTCCGAGGGCGCCAACCTGGGGAGGCCCGTCGCCGTGCGGGTCCCGACCCGCGCCGAGCGCGACGCGGAGCAGGAGGGTGCGCCCGTGACGGACGACGAGGACCGTGCCACGAACTTTGGCTCGGCCTTCCACGAGCTGGCGCAGTGCCTGGTGGAGCTGGGCAACGGCCTCGACGACCCGCTCGCCGTGCGCCTGCCCGACGCCCGCATCGAGGCGACGGCGGACCTCTGGCGGCTCTCGCCCAGGAACCGCACCCGCCTGAGGCAAGCGCTCGAGCGGTGGAGCGGCTCGGCTGTGCGTGCGGAGGCGCTCGGGCACAGGGTCGTCCGCGCCGAGGTCCCGTTCTTCTCAGCCGCGGACTCGGAGTTCGGCTCGTACGTGGAGGGCGCGATCGACCTTTTGGCCACGGACCCCGGCTCGCGCGAGGCGTTCCTCGTGGACTACAAGACGGGCGACCGCGGGCTCACGGCCGCGCAGATCCACGCGCGCCACGAGATGCAGGCCAACTTCTACGCGTCCGTGCTGATGGCGCAGGGGTTCGAGGCGGTGGAGTGCCGGTTCGTGTGCGTGGAGCTTGAGGACGCGGACGCCCCCGGCGAGCCGTTCTGCGCGCGATACCGCTTCGACGCGGGGCGTCGCCCTCGCATATAGCTGCGGCCTGGCCGCCTGCGACTTGTGGACGGAATCTGGAGCGACGCCACATTCTGCGTGCCCCCGCTGACCTGCGGATACGTACCGCGGGGCAGCGGGGGTGCAGCTCAGGGGGCGTGTCCGAGGATAGAACACGTGTTCTTCTCGCCCGCGCGGGCCCGCTGCGTGGGGTATGATGGTGCCCTAAAACGAGGACTTGCCAACGGAGGTTGCACATGGCTTTCGTCCACCTTCACAACCACTCGGACTTCTCCATCCTGGACGGCGCGACGCGCATCCCGGACATGGTCAAGCGCGCCGTGGACCTGGGGATGCCCGCCGTCTCCATAACGGACCACGGTTACATGTTTGGCGTGCCGGAGCTCGACCTGGAGTGCCGCAAGTACAACGACGGCCAGAAGAACATGAAGCAGTGGCGCCACGACGTCGAGTGCTTCAAGAAGGAGTGGAAGCTCGAGGAGCCGGACCCGGACGCGGACGACGCGGACTACTTCGACCGCGTGCACGACCAGTGGGCCTCGGATGTGGACGTGTGGGAGAAGAGCGGGCATGACCTCTCGGCGGTCGAGGCCAACCGGCCGCGCCTCAAGATCAAGCCGATCTTTGGCTGCGAGGCGTACTTCATTCCCGGCGACCACGTGGAGCGCGGCCACCGCGAGAAGCGCTACCACCTCATCCTGCTGGCCAAGAACTCGACCGGCTACCACAACCTGATCAAGTGCATGTCGGAGGCCGCCGGCCACGAGATGATGTACTACGGCAAGCCGCACACGGTCTTCAGCATGCTCGAGCGCTACCACGAGGGCATCATCTGCCAGAGCGCCTGCGTGCAGGGCATCATCCAGCAGTGCGTGCTCGACGGGCAGTTCGACGAGGCGCGCGACTGGACGCGCAAGTTCCACGGCCTGTTTGGCGACGACTTCTACATGGAGATCCAGGACCACGGGCTCACGTTCCGCAACGGCTGGGACGACCGCAAGCTCGACGAGTACCTGGTCAAGCTCGCGCACGAGGAGGGCATCAAGGTCGTCTGCACCAACGACTTCCACTACCTCACGCGCGACGACGCGCCCACGCAGGACATCCTCTCGTGCATCGGCAAGGCGACCACGCTTGATGACCCCAATCGCATGCGCATGGAGGGCACCGAGTTCTACATGAAGAGCGAGGAGGAGATGCGCGAGCTCTTCTCGTGGTGCCCCGAGGCCGCGGACACGACGCTCGAGATCGCGGACAAGTGCAACTTCGAGCTCGATTGGTCGAGCATGTACCTGCCCGAGTACCCTGGCCTCCGTCCCGGCGAGACGGCCGAGCAGCGCTTCCGCGAGGAGTGCGAGAAGGGCCTCGCGCGCCGCTACGGCGAGGACTGGCGCAACGTCACCATCGGCGACTGGAACGTCAAGGACCGCTTCGAGCACGAGTACAAGATCATCACGGAGAAGGGCTTCGCGAACTACTTCCTGATCGTCCAGGACTACGTGCAGTGGGCCAAGGACAACGGCATCGGCGTCGGCCCGGGCCGTGGCTCCGCGGCGGGCGCCATCGTCGCGTACGCCATGAACATCACGAACTTCGACCCGCTCGAGAACGGGCTCATGTTCGAGAGGTTCCTCTCGCCCCAGCGTACCGAGATGCCCGATATCGACATGGACTTCGACGACGAGCACCTGCAGGACGTCCTGCAGCACGTGCGCGACGTCTACGGCGAGGACCACGTCTGCAAGGTCATCACGTACTCGACCATCAAGGCGAAGCAGGCCATCAACGACGCGAACCGCGTGCTGGGCTTCCCGGTCTTCATGGGTCAGAAGCTCTCGAAGATGCTGTCGAACGACCCCAAGCTCACGCTGCCCAACGCCCTGCACAAGAACGAGAAGAAGCCCGACCAGTACTCCCCGGACTTCGAGGAGGCCTACAACAAGGACCCCGACGCGCACCGCATCATCGATGCGGCCATGTCCATCGAGGGCTTCATGCGCGGCGAGGGCGTCCACGCGTGCGCGACGCTCATCGCGCCGACACCCGTCACGGACCACGTGCCCACCAAGCTCGACACCAAGGGCAACGTCACCATCACGCAGTACGAGGGCCACTCGGTCGCGGACATGGGCCTGCTCAAGATGGACTTCCTGGGCCTGCGCACGCTGACGGTCATCAACAAGGCCCTTGCCAACATCAAGCGCAGGTACCCCACGACCGCGGACATCGACCGCGTGCCGGAGTCGGTGCGCCGCTGCATCAAGGACGGGGCCACCTGCGTCGACATCGACGTGGACAAGATCGACTTCTCGGACCCGAAGATCTACGAGCTCCTGGGCTCGGGCCAGACGGCCGGCGTGTTCCAGGTCGAGTCCGGCGGCATGACCGCGACCATCAAGAACATGCAGCCCAACCAGTACAAGCAGATCGTCGCTCTCATCGCGCTCTACCGCCCGGGCCCGCTCGGCGCCGGCATGGTCGACAGCTACATCAAGCGCATGCACGGCGAGGAGAAGATCTCGTACTACGATGACCGCCTCAAGCCGATCCTGGAGGAGACCTACGGCACCATGGTCTACCAGGAGCAGGTCATGCAGATCTCCATGAAGATGTCCGGCTTCACGCCCGGTGAGTCCGACTCCCGCATGCGCAAGCCGGTCGCCAAGAAGAAGATCAAGATGCTGACCGACCAGATCTTCCACTGGGAGAAGACCGGCGCGGACGAGACGATCTACGACCACTGGATGAACGGCGCCGTCGCCAACGGCTACAAGCGCGAGATCGCGCAGGAGATCTGGGACAACGTCCTCGAGTTCGCGTCCTACGCGTTCAACAAGTCGCACTCCGCCGGCTACGCCATCCTGGTCATGCAGACGGCCTGGCTGAAGGCCTACTTCCCCAAGGAGTACATGGCCTCCGTCCTCACGTCCTACATGGGCAAGACGGACAAGATCGTCCACTACGTCACGGCGTGCAACCACGACGGCACCAAGGTCCTCCCGCCAGACATCAACGAGTCCGGCAAGGACTTCACGGCCACCGACGAGGGCATCCGCTTCGGCTTCGCCGGCATCCGCGGCGTGGGCGAGGGTCCCGCCGAGGCCATCATGGCGGAGCGCTCCGCGAACGGACCGTTCAAGAGCCTGCACGACTTCTGCGAGCGCGTCGACACGACCCAGGCAAACCGCCGCGTGGTCGAGGCGCTCATCAAGGCAGGCGCGTTCGACTCGACGGGCTACCCGCGCAAGCAGCTCATGGAGTTCGTGGACAAGAACAACCCCGCGAACATCATCGACGCCGCCGCGAAGAGGCAGAAGGACAAGGCCTGCGGACAGGTCTCCATGTTCGACATGTTCGCGGACGTCCAGGGCTCCGGCTTTGCGGAGGACATCCCCGCGCCGAACCCGGACGACGAATGGGACCGCCACATCAAGCTGCAGCAGGAGCACGACGTCCTGGGCCTCTACGTCTCGGACCACCCGCTCAGGCCGTTCGAGTACGCCCTCTCAAAGGCGAGGGACTGCACCATCAGCGAGGCCATGGCCTCCGAGGACTACGTGGACCCCGTGACGGGCGCCACGTCCCAGCGCTTCAAGGTCGAGGACGGCAAGACCATCCGCCTCGCGGGCATGGTGCCCACGGGCGGCGTCGCCAAGAAGGTCACCAAGAAGGGCGACCAGATGGCCATCGTGACGCTCGAGGACATGGAGGGCGAGATCTCGCTCGTGGTCTTCCCGAAGACCTACAAGGAGTGCGCCCCGGCCCTCGAGGGTGAGGTCGACCCCGACACGGGCGAGCGCATCGGCGACGTCTTCATCCAGGCGACGGGCAAGATCGAGCACGGCGACCGTGGCGACCAGCTCATCTGCTCGCACATCGAGGCGCTCGAGCTGAACGAGAAGACCAACCGTCCCAAGGTCGTGGAGGTCTACATCCCCTCCAAGATGCTCTCGATGGACAGGATGGAGACCCTGCAGTCGATCTTCGACCGCTACGACGGCCTCGACCGCATCGAGCTCATGGTCGAGAGCTCGTGCGGCGACATGATGAGGATGGAGCTCCCGACGAAGGTCGATGCCAAGAACATGGTCCTTCTCGCCGAGGTGAAGGACTTCGTGGGCCGCGAGGGCCACGTGCAGATAGCCTAGTTACCCAGGCGGCCTTGGGCGGCGGCCTTGCGGGACGCTAGATTCCCGCGAGGTGCGTCCGCTCGAGGTCGCGGGCGATCAGGGGGCTCTTGGCGGAGTAGTCGGCCACGAGCGTCTCGATGCCACCCACGAGGTGCGCGAGGTCGCTCGGGTCGAGGAAGCGCGCGACCATGCCGACGAAGCCCACGTAGTCGACCGCGTCGTCGATTCCGACACGGGCGTCGTACAGGCGCTCGCCGTGGGCGCAGAGGTTGCGGACGTCGACGATCGCCTCGAGGTCGCGCTCGAGCTCGCGCGGCGTGAGGGTGCCCTTGGGGCCCGCCTGCGAGATGCGGGCGAGGCCGTCGCACACGCAGAGCTGCTCGTCCCGCCTGAGCAGCGCGAAGAGGTACTTGAGGTTGCCGAAGGTGAGCTCGTCCACGAGGACCCAGAGGGGCACGGTGTCGTGCTTGTCCTGGAAGTGGGCGACGCGGACGTCACGGCCGGGGCCGCGTGGGTCGCGCTCGCGCGAGCGCGCGTGGTGCTCCAGCGTGTCGATCATCCACCTGAGGTCGCCCTCGTACTCGTCCTCGCCGCGGATGTAGTCGCGGCGCTGCGTGAAGTTGTTGGGGTCGAGGTATGCCTCGGGCTTGGGGTGGCGCGAGCAGAACGCGTAGCTGGTGAGCGAGCGGAGCGTGGCCTCGACCATCATGAGGTGGCGAAACGTGAGGGCGCGCAGGCCGCGGTCGAAGCGGAAGAGCGCGTACACGTCCGAGAAGGACGTGCCCTCGAGGTAGCGGTCCTCTCCCTCGAAGGAGGTCGCCGCGACGTCGAGGAACGGCCGCTTGTAGCCGTTGACGACGGCGTAGTAGCCCTCGCGCAGGAGCGTGAGCTCGGTATCCCGGTCGCAGCGCATGCCGCGGGACTCGAGGAGCCTGACCTGCTCGTCGATGGTGAGGAAGCGCTTCTCCATGTTGCCTCCGGGCGGTGGTGTTGGGACTGCACGACGTGACTCTACCACGCGGCGCTGCCCGCGGCTGGCGGATGGCCGGGTTCTGCCGTTTGCGGCGGGAGGGGAATAGAGCGCCGCGAGGCGGGAACAATAGACCAGAAGGGCGCCCACGCGACGCCCGAGGCGTGGTTTGAGAGGACCCACTTACAAGGAGGAAAGCGTATGGCAGAGCTTACGTTCTATCGTTGCAACAAGTGCGGGAACCTGGTCATGGTGCTTGACAAGGGCGCATGCACGCCTATGTGCTGCGGCGAGCCCATGGAGAAGCTCGAGGCCGGTTCGACCGACGCCGCCGCCGAGAAGCACGTGCCCGTGGTCGAGTTTGACGACAAGCACATGACCGTCAAGGTCGGCGAGGTCGCGCACCCCATGACCGAGGAGCACTACATCGAGTGGATCGTCGTCGCGGCAGAGGGCAAGACGGTCATCAAGCACCTGAAGCCGGGCGAGGAGCCCCAGAGGACGTTCTGCAAGAAGTTTGCGGAGCACGGCACCGTGTACGCCTACTGCAACCTGCATGGACTCTGGAAGGCAGAGTTCTAGACCCAGTTTGACGGACGGGTTGCCCCGCGGGGCGACCCGAGGGCATCTCCCTCCGTCGGGCGTCGACCCCATGGTGGGCGTGCCCGACGGAGGGATTTCTTTCACATGAGGATAGGCATCGCACAGATCGACACGCGCGCGGGCGACTTCGAGGCCACGGCGGGGAGGATGATCGGGCTCTCCGCGCGGGCGGCGCGAGAGGGGGCCGACCTTCTCGTCTTCCCGATGACGTCGCTCACGGGACCGACCCCCGTTCGCGAGAGCGAGGAGGACGACTTCCTGGTGGACGCCATGGAGGCGCTGGTCAGGATGTCCGAGGAGGTCTCGTGTCCCTGCATCGTGCCCGTGGTTGGCTCGGTCGACGGTGAGCCGACGCCCGAGGCGGTGCTCATGGGCGAGGGCAAGCTCGTGCCGCTCAAGATGCGGGCGTACGCCGACTCCGTGTCGCGTGGCGTGACCGCCGACGAGGACGGACCGGCGCCCGACCTGCCGACCGTGGAGATCGCAGGCATGAGGCTGGGCGTCGCCTTTACCTCCGACGACCTGGACGACTACGACGACTTCGACATTCCCGTGGATGCGGTGGCCTACATCGCGGGCTACGGCTACGCCATGGACGACCCGGACTCGGCCCTGGGCGCGAACCTCGCGGAGGGACGCTATGTGTCTGACGCGCGCACGACGGGCGCCTGGATCGTGGGCGTGGGTTCGCTCGGCGGCTACGGGACGTCCGTGCACACAGGGTCGAGCTTTGTGCTATCGCCCAAGGGCGACCTCATGTGCTCGCTTCCCTCCTTTGAGGAGGACCTGCAGGTGTGCGAGCTGGCGGATGACGATGACGCGGCGCCGCTCACGCCCGAGGTGTGGAACGGCCCGCTCTACACCTGGCAGGCCCTGGTGCTGGGGCTTGGCGACTACCTGCGCAAGCTCGACAAGCGGCAGGCGGTGCTCGCGCTTGACGGCAGCGTGGGCTCCATGGTGGTCGCGGCGCTCGCGACGGACGCGCTCGGCCCGACAAACGTGCACGCCATCGTGGACGTGCCGGGCGACGTGGCGCGCGAGGCGTGCTGCCAGCGCCTGGCCAGAAACCTCAGGATCGACGTGCGCGACGCACAGGACATGCGTGCGGCGCAGGTGGTGACCGACGCGCGCGACGCGACGCTGCGCCGGGGCATCGTGGGCGCCTACCTGGCCGCCTGGGCCGAGGAGCTGGACGCCCTGGTGCTTTCCGGCGCGGACAAGACGGCGCTCGCGCTGGGCGAGAGGCGCTTTGTCCCGGAGGCGGACGCCCTGAAGCCAGTGGGCGACGTCTACCGCTCCGACCTGCTGGAGCTCATGCGGATGAGGAACACCATGAGCCCGGTGTTCCCTGCGGTGCGGCTGTGGGAGCGCGAGGTCCCCATGGCGGGGGAGCGCGACGAGTCCGTTGCGGAGGAGTCCTGGTGCCAGCAGGTCGACCAGGTGCTGGCGGACCACATCGAGTACGGGCGCAGCGTGACGGAGGTCGCGGCAGCGGCGGGCGACGGCGACCTCGCGCAGCGCGTCCTGCGACGCCTGGACCAGAGCGAGCCGTGGCGCATCGGGCGTGGGCTCTACCTCATGGTCTCGAGCGTGACGCTCTTCGACGCGCGGAGGCCCCTCGGCATGGCGTGGGAGAACCGCGTCCGCACGGAGGCGGAGCTCGACCACAGCCGCGAGGTGGAGCGGCTGGCCTCGCGCATGGACAGGACGCTCGGCATGGCGGCGCTGCAGGCACGCGGCACGGGGGACGGCGACTCGTCCCTCTCGCCCGCGGAGCGCGCCGCATCCGCCGAAGGGGGCGAGAAGGGCGGCACGTCTCGGCAGGGTGACGACCGCAAGATGCGGGAGGCGTTGTCCTTCCTGCGGGACTTCTCGTACTTTGGCGGGTTCAAGCCCAAGGGCGACGGGACGTCCGGGAGCGAGGGGGCCGGAGGCGGCCAGGGAGGCTTCGAGGGCTCCGACGGTCGCAAGTGGCCGAGCCCGTTTTCCGAGAACTGACACACGGCCTGCGGGGCACTGTGATACTATAGAACGAACGTTCTATAGTTCGACACTGCTTTGGGGACGACGTGATCATTCTTGGCATTGACCCGGGACTGGCGCACACCGGGTGGGGCATCGTGGAGACGCGCGGGCCGGTCTGCCGCGCCCGCGCCTACGGCTGCGTCACCACGAAGGCGTCCGAGCCCATCGACCAGCGCCTGGGAAGGATCTTCGACGACCTGACGGAGGTCATCGCGCGCTACCAGCCCTCCCAGCTCTCGATCGAGAAGATCTTCTTTGGCGAGAACACGCGCTCGGCCATTGCGACGGCGCACGCGCGCGGGGCCGCCATCGTGGCATGCTCCAACGCGGGCCTCGCGGTGGGCGAGTTCACGCCCATGCAGATAAAGCAGGCCGTCGTGGGCACGGGGTCGGCGGACAAGCGCCAGGTGATCTACATGGTGCGCAACATACTGGACCTCGACCACGACCCAAAGCCCGACCACGCGGCGGACGCCCTTGCGGCGGCCGTGTGCTACGCGAACCTCAACAGGACCAAGAGCATCACGCGCAGGGTCGCGGCCGAGCAGGTGCGCGAGCAGGAGGCCGCCCAGCGCGTGGCCGACGCCGCCGCGGCGAGGCAGGTTACCGCCGCCGCGACCGCCGCGAACGTGGCGCGCGCCCACGGCAGGCAGGACCAGCTCTTCTCGACACGGACGAGCAGAAGGAGCAGCAAATGATCGTACGGCTTACGGGAACGCTGGTGGAGGCGCTGCCCACGCGTGTCGTGCTCGACGTCGGCGGCGTGGGCTACGAGCTCGGCGTGTCCGCCAACACCGCCGCGGCGCTGCCTGCCGTGGGCGAGGCGGGCGTCACCCTGCTCACGAGGCTCATCGTGCGCGAGGACGCCATGGAGCTGTACGGCTTCAGCAGTCGTGAGGAGCGCGCACTGTTCGACAGGCTCGTCGCGATATCGGGCGTGGGTCCCAAGCTCGCGCTCTCCGTGCTGTCGACGTTCACGCCGCAGGCGCTCGCCACCGTCGTGGCGACGCAGGACGTGAGTCGCATGAGCCAGGTGCCGGGTGTGGGCAAGAAGAAGGCGCAGCGGCTGCTCGTGGACTTGGAGGGCGTCTTCCAGAAGGACGCGGAGCTCAGGAGCCTCGTGGGACTGACCGGCCCCACGGACGGGACCGTGTCCGTAAAGGCTGCCGGCGTCGCCCCCGCAGTTTCGGTCGAGGCCGAGGCGACGGATGCGCTCCTCTCCATGGGATTCACGTCGCAGGAGGTGGAGCTCGCGCTCGATGGCTTCGAGGAGGCGGGCGCCAACACGATCCAGAAGGTGCTGTCGTACGCGCTCAAGCGTCTGGGAAGCGGGGCCTAGCCTATGTGGGAAGCTGACAAGGACGACCTCTTTGGGGATGCGGCGGAAGGCCGAGCGGCTCACACCGCGGGGCCTCGCTCGGTGACGGGCGAGCTCACGGCCGACGACCTCGAGGTCGACCGCACGCTCCGCCCCAAGACTCTGGACGACTACTGCGGCCAGGAGCGCGTGCGCGAGAACCTGCGCGTGCTCATCCAGGCTGCGAAGGAGAGGAACGAGCCCCTCGACCACGTGATCTTCTCGGGTCCCCCGGGCCTGGGCAAGACGACGCTCGCGGGCATCGTCGCGAACGAGATGGGGGCGAAGCTCCACACCACGTCCGGCCCTGCCATCGAGCGTACGGGTGACCTCGCGGCCATCCTCACGAACCTCGAGGAGGGCGACGTCCTCTTTGTGGACGAGATCCACCGCCTGAACCACCAGGTGGAGGAGGTGCTCTATCCGGCGATGGAGGACTTCTTCCTCGACATCGTCATCGGCAAGGGACCCGCCGCCAGGTCGATCAGGCTCGACGTGCCGAGGTTCACGCTCATCGGCGCGACCACGAGGACGGGACTCCTCACGGGGCCGCTGCGCGACCGCTTTGGCATCAGCTACCGACTCGACTACTACTCGGTCGAGGAGCTCGCGCGCATCGTGACACGCTCGGCGGGCATCCTGGGCGTCGACATCGACGAGCAGGGCGCCCTCGAGATCGCGTCGCGGTCGAGGGGCACGCCGCGCCTCGCGAACCGCCTGCTCAAACGCGTGCGCGACTATGCCCAGGTCAAAGCCGAGGGAAGCATCACCTGGGACGTCGCGGCCGAGGCGCTGGGGTTCTTCGAGATTGACGAGATGGGTCTCGACTGGATGGACGTCAAGATCCTGACGGCGCTTGCGAAGACGTTCCGCGGGCGCCCGGTTGGCCTTACCACGATTGCGAGCGCCGTGGGCGAGGACCCCTCGACCCTCGAGGACGTGTACGAGCCCTACCTGCTGCAGAAGGGCCTCATCATCAGGACGCCCCAGGGCAGGCAGGCGACGCCGCTTGCCTTCGAGCACCTTGGCATCGTCCCGCCGCCTACGAAGTGACGGGGGCCAAGGCCGCCGTACTTCTCCCCTGGGGAGTATGCTTCTATCGTTTGACGGACACGCGGCAGGCGTGCCCAGAGTGATGCCCTTGGGCGGGAGGTTCTGATGCTTCAGCATGACTATCTGCTAGAGATCATCGGCAGGTTCGTGGAGTCCGTGAGCGACGCGCTCACGTGCATGCTCCGGGACGGCGACATGAGCCGCGCGGGCGAGGTCGAGGACGCCATCGGCGAGCTGCTCGACCTGGACGCGCACACGGCGATGGCGCTGTCGCCGCAGTCGCTCGTGACGATGATGACGTTGAGCGGCGTGGGGGAGTCCGTCGCGGGGTACGTGTCCTACGCGCTCGACAAGCTAGCGAGGGCGTACGAGAAGGACGGGGACGAGCGGGTCGCAGCCGTTAGGAAGGCCCAGGCCCAGGCGATAGCCCAGGCGTTCCATTCTGGCGGAGAGGTGCCTCCGGAGTTCGAGACCCTCGAGGAGACGCTCTCCTAGCCGACTTTGGGGGAGCCTCCCATCGGAATCGGCTCGGGGACTAATTTTGTCCGCAAGCGGTTTGTTGGACAGACGCGTTCCCCAATGGGGTAACATATCCCTCGTGACGCGCCCGAGGGCAACTCACGACTTGTATCGCGCGAAAGCGCAGCGTTTATGTCCCCAACCGGGGGCAAGAAAGAAAGGCACGACATGGCTCAGGGTACTGTGAAGTGGTTCAACGCCGACAAGGGCTACGGCTTCATCTCTCGCGAGGATGGCGACGACCTGTTCGTCCACTACTCCGAGATTCAGATGGACGGCTACAAGACTCTTGACGAGGGTCAGGCTGTCGAGTTCGACATCACCACTGGCCAGAACGGCAAGCTCCAGGCTTCCAACGTCCGCAAGCTCTAGTTCTAGAATCGCTCAGGCGCAGGCTTCTGCCTGCAGGTGATTCCGCGGCCCGTCGTGCAGTGCACGGTGGGCCGCGGTTTTGTATGTCCGAGGGCCGTGGCTGGCCCAGGCGCGCCCGTGCGCCACGGGCGGCGCTACGTGTACCATGGGATGCGATACCGAACTCAGACGATTGGGGGACCCGTGTCAGACGAGGAACTGAAGCGCGAGGCGGACGCGTACGTGGACGAGGTGTGGGAGGACGTCGTGGCGGACATCCGCACCCTGGTGAGGATTCCGTCCGTGAGGGACCGCGAGGGCGCCAAGCCGGGCATGCCCTGGGGCAAGGCGAGCCACGACGCGCTGGTGGCGGCGCTCGGCATCGCGTCGCGCCTGGGGCTCGACGCGCACGAGTGCGAGGGCTACATCGGCTACGCGGACCTCAAGGGCGCGTCGGACACCCAGATCGCGACCATCGCGCACACGGACGTGGTGCCCGAGGGCCTGGGCTGGACCGTCGACCCCTTTGACGTGACGCGTCGCGAGGGCTACCTCCTCGGCCGCGGCGTGCTGGACGACAAGGGCCCGCTCGTGCTGTCGCTCTACGCGGCCAACTTCTTCAGGCGCAAGGTCGAGGCGACGGGCAAGCCCCTGCCGTACACGCTGCGCTGCCTCGTGGGCAACGAGGAGGAGTGCGAGATGGGCGACCTCAAGTGGTACCTCAAGCACTATCCCGAGCCTGCCTTCTGCTTCACGCCCGACGCCGACTTCCCGCTCATCTGCGGCGAGAAGGGCGT
The DNA here is from genome assembly GCA_003862195.1 of Coriobacteriaceae bacterium. Classification (GTDB taxonomy): domain Bacteria; phylum Actinomycetota; class Coriobacteriia; order Coriobacteriales; family Atopobiaceae; genus Parafannyhessea. Next base: position 23,331 of record QOUO01000010.1, read on the forward strand.
CTTCCACGGCCACTTCACGACCGGCAGGCTCGCGGACGAGCCGGGCGCCAGGATCGTGAGCCTGGATGCGGGCACCGTCGCCAACGCGATCCCCGGCCAGGCGGAGGCCGTCGTGCGCTCGGGCGCCGGCGAGCTCAAACCGCGCGAGGGCGTCGAGGTGGAGGAGAAGGGCGACGGCACGTTCCTGGTGCGTGCCCACGGCATCGGCGGCCACGCGTCGCTTCCCGCGGGGACGCGCAACGCCATCGGCATGCTGGCCGACTACCTGCTCGACAACGGCGTCTGCAACGAGCCCGAGCGCTCGTTCCTCTCGCTCGAGCATCTGCTCTGCGCTGCGTCGACGGACGGCTCGAGCCTGGGCATCGCATCCGCGGACGAGAAGTTCGGCCCCCTCACGTGCATCGGCGGCACGGTGCGCACCGTGGATGGCGGCTTTGTGCAGACGATGGACGCCCGCTATCCCACGTCCATCACGGACGGGCAGATCGAGGAGGTGCTCTCCAGACTCGCGGCCGAGCACGGCTGCGCGTTCGACGTGGACGGCGTGAAGGTGCCGTTCTACATCGACCCGTCCTCCGCGCCCATCAAGATGCTGCTCGACACGTACGCCGAGTACTCCGGCCAGCCCGCCGAGGCCCAGGTCATCGGCGGCGGCACGTACGCGCGCAACTTCACGTGCGCCTGCGCGTTTGGCGCGAACGACCCCACGGCCAAGCTGCCCAGCTGGGTCGGCCCCGAGCACGGCCCCGACGAGGGCATTGCGGAGGACACGCTCAAGCAGGCGCTCAGGATCTACATCGTGTCCATTGCGAGGCTCATGCGCCTCAAGTTCTAATCGCGGGAGGGGCCCGGGCGGCCGCGCCAGCGTTGCCGGCCGTCAGCAGCCCCGCCTGTCACGACAGGCGGATGTCCCGCCAGTCCCACAGGAGGAGGTCCGCCGCGGCGCGGACCTCCTTCACGTCCTGTGTGGGATCGTTCGACACGACGCCGCAGGTCAGCATGCCCGCACCGGACGCGCTGCGGATGCCGGCCACCAGGTCCTCGAACACGATGCACTCCCGCGGCGCCACGCCCACCCTGCGCGCCGCCTCGAGGTAGATGTCCGGCTTGGTCTTGGGCACGGGCACGTCCTTCCCGTGCACGCGCACGTCAAACAGGCTGTCCATGTCGATCCCGCGCATGGAGTTCAGCACGTCGGGGTCGTTCGTGGTCGCGAGCGCGATGCGCACGCCGCGATCGCGCAGCGCCTGGACGTACTCGCGCACGCCGGGAAGCAGCCTCGCCTCGTCGCGGTACAGCGCGCGGCCCATGGCGTTCCACTCGTCGCAGATCTCCTGCACGCTGTCGTGCAGGCCAAAGCGCTCGATCGTGTAGCGCGCTCCCGCCTCGAACCCCAGGGTCGACATCTTGCGCGCGTAGTCCTCGGGCACGGCGTGGCCGCGCGAGCCCAAAAAGGCCTCGTCTACGCGCTGCCAAAGGCTCGCCGTGTCGGATATGGTGCCGTCGAAGTCGAATATCGCGGCCTTGAAGCGCGGCGGCCACAGCTCCGCGGGCGCCTCGTGTTCCGGAACGTACCCTGCCGTGCCCTGCACCATATCCCTCCCGACGTCATGGGTCCCCGCGCGGGCGCGCGGGCGGCCGTCGATATGCTAGTCTAACCAACGCGCGGCGCACAGGGCGCCGGCCGAGCAGTTCGGGTCCTAAATCCTGCTCGTAAAACCTAAAACCAAGGGAGAAGAACACATGCTCAAGAAGACGCTCGAGGACTACCGGCTGCTCTTGCGAAGCGTGCCCAGCACCAACGTCGCGCTGTTCACGCTCAGCGTCGTCCTCATGAACCTGCTCGCCAACAAGGAGCTCGTATCGCTCCCGTACCTCGCACTCGACTGCGGCATCACGCTGAGCTGGGTGTCGTTCCTGTGCATGGACATGATCACCAAGCGCTTTGGCGCGCGCGCCTCGATCATGGTATCGGTCTTCGCGCTCGTCACCAACCTCGCCGTGGCCGTCCTCCTCTGGCTCGTGAGCCTCGCGCCCGGCCACTGGGGTGCCTACTACACCTCGGGCCTCTCGGCCGTGGACCAGGGCCTCAACGCCACCATCGCGGGCAGCTGGTTCGTGGTGTTTGGCAGCTCGGTGTCCATGCTCTTCTCGTCCGCCACAAACTCCCTGCTCAACCAGTTCATCGGCCGCAGGCTCGCCAGCAACGAGGGCTTTGGCTCCTTTGCCAAGCGCGTGTACGCGTCCACGCTCGTGGGGCAGCTGGTCGACAACCTCACGTTCGCCATCATCGTGAGCCACACGTTCTTTGGCTGGACGTGGGCGCAGGTCGTCAGCTGCTCCATCACGGGCGCCCTGGTCGAGCTCCTGTGCGAGGTCGTGCTGAGCCCCGTGGGCTACCGCGCGGTCCGCGCGTGGGAGCGCGACGGCGTGGGTGCCGCCTGGCTCGCCGCGCACCCCACGGAGGGCGACGGCGCCCAGTCCAGGTCCGCCTCGACGGTGGGGGAGGCCTAGCATGAGCGTGCTGGTCACGGGCGCGTCGGGCGGCATCGGCCGCGCCATCGCGGATGTCTTCCTCGAGCGCGGGCACGAGGTGGACGGCATCGACGTGCGCGAGGCCCCGTTCGAGCGCGCGGGCTACTGCCACCACGTGGCGGACGTGCGCGATGCCGCGGCGCTGCCCCAGCTCCCCGCTCCCGCCGTCATCGTCAACTGCGCGGGCGTGCAGGACACCGCGGATGACATCGACGTCAACCTCAAGGGGACCATCAACGTGTGCGAGCGCTACGGCTTCGCGAGCATGTCGCAGCCCACGCCGGAGCTCCGCTCCATCGTGAACGTTGGTTCTTCCTCCGGCCACAACGGCTCGGAGTTCCCGCAGTACGCGGCCAGCAAGGGCGGCGTCATCGCGTACACCAAGAACCTGGCGCTCCGCGTGGCGCCGCAGGCCATCGCCAACAGCGTCGACCCCGGCGGCGTCCTGACCGAGCTCAACCGTCCCGTCATGGAGGACGAGGCCCTCTGGTCGCGCATCATGTCGCTCACGCCGCTGCGCCGCTGGGCCACGCCGCAGGAGATTGCGGAGTGGGTCTACTTCGTGGGCGTGACCAACCGCTTCATGACCGGCCAGAGCCTCCTCATCGACGGGGGAGAGGCGGGCAACGCGGAGTTCGTCTGGCCCGACGTCACGGTCGGCACCAAGCACGCGGAGTAGCCACGGGCGGGCGCGGCTGGTCGCCCCTGCCGTCGGTCGCGCACGCGGCCGCCCCGCATACCGTATGCGGAGGCGTTCGTGCCAAATGTTGCCAGAATGTTACACTACACAGGTGTTGCAATCCAACCATACGTACGCATCCGGAGGTCGCCATGACAGACGAGGAACTGAAGGCCCGCGCAAAGGAGTTCGCGGAGAAGAACTGGGACGCCATCGTCGAGGACATCGACACGCTCGTGCAGGTCAACTCGGTCGAGGACCTGGACCACGCCGAGCCGGGCAAGCCCTACGGCCCCGCCCCCTACGAGGCGCTCTCCCGCGCGCTCGGCATCGCGTCGCGCCTCGGGCTCGACGCGCACGACTGCGACGGCCACATCGGCTACGCGGACGTGCCCGGCGCCTCGGCCAAGCAGATCGCGACCATCGGCCACACGGACGTCGTCCCGGCCGGCACGGGCTGGCGCTACGACCCGTTCAAGGTGACGCGCAAGGACGGCTACCTCATCGGCCGCGGCGTGCTGGATGACAAGGGCCCGACCACGCTCTCGCTCTGGGCCGCCAAGTTCTTCGCGGACCTCGCGCGCGAGACCGGCGAGCAGCTGCCGTACACCCTGCGCTGCATCATCGGCAACAACGAGGAGACCAACATGGCCGACGTCGAGTGGTACCTCGACCACTACGACCAGCCCGAGTTCCTCTTCTCGCCCGATGCGGACTTCCCCCTCATCTACGGCGAGAAGGGCGGCTGGTCCGCGACGGTCATCTCCTCGGACGTGGCGGACGCCATCGTGGACATCCAGGGCGGCACCGTGGGCAACGCCGTCGCCGGCGAGGCGACCGCGCTCGTGAGGCCGGGCGCGCACAAGCTCGAGCCCGCGGAGCGCATCGACGTGGAGTACGCGGAGGACGGCCTGGTCAGGCTCACGGCCCACGGCATCGGCGCGCACGCGTCCACGCCGCAGGGCTCGATCAACGCCATCGGTCTTCTTGTCAACTACCTGCTGGACAACGACGTGTGCCAGGGCGCGGAGCGCGAGTTCCTGGAGTTCGAGCGCATCGTGTTTGCCTCCACGGACGGCTCGAGCCTGGGCATCGCGTGCCAGGACGAGTACTTTGACCCCCTGACCTGCATCGGCGGCACCATCGCCAAGGTGGGGGAGCACTTCGAGCAGACGCTCGACAGCCGCTATCCCACCTGCATCACCGGGGACGAGATCACGCGCCGCGTGGGCGAGCTCGCGGCCAAGTACGGCTGCACCGTGCGCGTCGACCTCGACATGGTGCCGTTCCTGACCGACCCCAAGACGCCCGCCATGCAGACGCTCGTGCGGACGTACAACGAGTACACCGGCCGCGACGCCCAGGGCTTCTGCATCGGCGGCGGCACGTACGCGCGCCACTTCAAGGCGGGCGGCTCGTTTGGTCCCAACGACCCGGCGTTCCCCATGCCGGACTGGGTGGGCGCGGAGCACTCCGCGGACGAGGGCTTCAGCGAGGAGCAGTTCAAGCGCGCGCTGCAGATCTACATCGTGTCGATCGCGCGCCTGATGCGGCTCGACTTCTAACCACAGACAACTGCAAGCCGTCGGCGTCGCGTGCGCAGGCGGTGGACGAGAAGGGCGGCGCGCCGGCTTGTGGCCGGTACGCCGCCCCTTTGCATGGCGATGGGTCGTGACCCCGCTGGCCCGTGGCCCGCGGTGGCCGCGTGCGCCTACTGGTCCGGCTCGCTTCCCAGCGAGTCCATCACGTCGAGCGTGACGTCGTCCTGGTCAAACGCCGCGAGCACGTTCACGAAGTTGCGGGCCACGGGGAAGACCTCCGCGTCGACCGAGGCGCGCGTGCACTCCATGACGGTCTGGGAGACCTGCGGCGTGGGCGCGACGGGGATGTCGTGGTAGCCGAGCGTGGCCTCGATCTCCTCCTGCGAGAGGGGCTGCGTGAGCGGCCTGATGGCGCCCTGCTGGGCCGGGCTGCCCAGCACCTGCGCGGACTGCGCGTCCGCGGGGGCCTGCGCGTCGGGGGCGTCGTCCTTCTCGCCTGCGTCGCCCGAGGCGTCATCGGCGGGGGATTGGGCGTCCTGGGCGTCCTGGGCGTCCGTGCCGGCGACCTGCGTGACCTGCGGCTGCTGCAAGCCCGCGACCTCCATCACCACGATGGGCGTGATGGAGGGCATGAAGCTTATGGCGCTCTGGTAGCACGCCTGCGCGGCCAGGAGGTTGCCCTTGTTCCACATGAACGAGGCCATGCGGTAGTAGCCGAGGCCGATGGACTCCGGGTCGTGCGCGTCGCGCAGGAAGCCGGTCAGGACCTCCTGGGCCTCGTCCATGCTGCCGCACTCCTCCAGGCAGCGCACGAGTTGGAGCACCGCGTGGTTGTCGAGCGGCGCGAGCTCCACGAGCCTGCGCGCGTGCGTGAGGGCGCGCTGCGGGTGGTGCAACATGACCTGCGCCACGGACGCGTAGAAGAGCGCCGCAAAGTAGGAGTCGGGCGCGAGCAGGAGGGCGCGGCCGTCGGACGCGTACTTGCGGTTGTAGAGCGCGCGGTCCACGTAGCTGCCAAAGTAGCGCCACACCACGCCCTTGCCGTCCGCATAGGCGCCCGTCCTGTCCAGGTGGTCGAGCACGGGCTCCAGCACGGCGACGGCGCCCGCCGCGTCGCGCTTGGACAGGAGGTCGCGCCCGCGCTCCGCGGCGCGGCTCAGGGGGTCGCCAAACACGAGCTCGTGGCCGATGGCCTCGGGGTCCGTGGGGCTCGTGCCGCTCACCATGGACTTGACCAGGCGCTCGCCCGCGTCGCGGACGGTGGGGTCGGGGTCGTCCCGCGTGAAGTCGAGCACGGTGCGGACGTTCCTTTGGGTGGCGTCCTTCTCGCCCGCGTCCGCGAGGTGCAGCAGGATGTTGCCAGCCACGATCTGGCGGTCGCTCGCCTCCTCGATCCCCAGGCCGGACACGCTCTGCGTGCCGAGCGCGGCCGCGGCCTCCTTGGGGAGCCTGCGGGAGGAAAGCTCGACGGGCATGAAGCGCCACGCGGGGCTGAAGCGGGCCTCGTCCAGGTCCGCGGTCTGCTCCACAGGGCGCAGGATGCCGTCCTCGACGCGCATGTTGGGGACGAAGGGACGCATGGCGCGGCGCAGGTCGTCCACGTGGGCGAGGTCGAGCCGCGCAAAGCGCCAGCGGTCGAAGTCGACGCAGAGGTAGCAGCGGTGCGTGGTCGCGTTGTCCACGGTGCCCACGACCCACGCGTGCTTGATGCGGCGCGACGAGCGGAAGGCCGTCGCGGCAAGCAGGATGGCGAGGCGCTGCGCGTAGGCCGAGGCCACCTTGCGGCGCATCTCGCGCGAGCTGTGCACGAGGCCGATGCCGTCGACGTACATGGACGAGGGGAAGACCTGCTCGGGCGTGAGCGCCACCTGGAATACGACGTTGCCGTCCGCCACGTTGGTCCTGAAGTGCTGCTCGAGCCGGTAGGGAAGCTGCAGGGACTCGATCGCCGTGGCGATGGAGCGGCGCACGGCCCACTCGCCGTCGGGAACCTCGCCGGCCTCCAGGTCGAGCGGCTGGTCGATGGGGGCCGACTGCGCGCAGATGGAGTTGGCCAGGCTCTGCATGAGCCGGTAGCAGTCCTCCACCGTGGCCGACTGCGGGTCCTCGAAGTACGCGCACGCGCGCTGGGCCGCCGCGAGCGCCGCCTCGAGCTTGAGCACGCGCAACCGCGCGAGGTAGCTGAGCTGCTCGTCCTGCACGCGCAGCCTGAGCGTGCCCGTGCGCGACGAGCGCGTCACGGCGATGCGGGGGAGCTTGACGTCCTTCTCGAACAGACCCGCCTCCACGAGCACGCGCGCGAAGAAGCGCTCGATACCGCTGGGGGAAAGCGTCGCCTGCGCCTGCGAGCCGGACTCGCCGTCGACCTGCGCCATGCGCGTGCGGATGTCGCCCACCACGAGCTTGAGCTCGTCCATGGGGTCCGCGCTCGCCTGGAGGCGCTGCGCCACGGACTCGAAGTCGAGCTGCGACTCCGCGGGCGCCTGGGGCGAGGACTCTGCCGGGACGACCTCCACGGTCTGGGTGGCAGGCTCGGCCACGTCCGTGGCGTCGGCGGCTTCGGTTGCGTCCGCATTGTCATCCGGGTGAGAAGAACGGGGCGCCTGGGCCGCGAGCGCGTCGTTGGACTGGGCCTCCGCCTTGGCTGCGGCCGAGGGGGTCGCGTCCTTCTCGCCTGCGGGAGCCTGGTCCTTGCGCGTGGCCGCGGCTGTCTGCGCCGCCGTGACATCCGTTGCGCCTGACTGCTCCTCCTGCGACCCGGCGCCGAGCGTCGCCGCGAACACGCCCACCAGCGCCGCCGCCACGCAGGCCGCGATCGCCACGAGCGCCCACGCGACGCTGCCGAGCGTTAGCGCGCGGACGATGCCCACGACCGCGACGACCGCGAGGACGACGACCGACGATGTGAGAACCCGCCTTATGGGCGAACGGAACTGAGCCATGCGGAACCACCTAGGAGCCAAATCGGTACGGGCGACGCGCGCCCGGGACGTATCTTCCAGTCTTCTTACCCAATGGCGGCCCGTTTGACGCGGGGGTGGCCCTAGCAGCCCTCAATCTCCTTTATCTCGACCTCGTTTCCCCGCAGCAGGTAGGTCTGGTCGCTTCCGCAGTAGGGGCAGACGCGGCCGTACTCGACCGTGGGGTACGTCCTGCCGCAGTCGTTGCAGACGGTCACCGCGTCGACGCGCTCGATCTTGAGCTCGGAGTCGCGCAGGAGGTCGTTCTTCTTCTGGGCCCAGTGCCAGCAGTCCGCAAAGTAGTCCTCCAGGATGCCCGAGACCTCGCCCAGGCGCATCGTGACGCTGCTGATGCGCGTGAGCTCGTTCTCCTTCGCTATGTCGTCAAGCGTGTCCATGGCCGCGAACACGACTCCCAGCTCATGCATCTGCCTGCCCCCTCGCGCGACGCCGCGGCCCGACTAGGCCTTCCACTCCCGGACGGCCTCCCTCAGCCAGTCCAGCCACTCGTCCATGCCCTCGCCCGTCTTGGCGGAGAGGTAGATGATCCGCGCGTTGGGGTTGCGCAGGCGCACGTTGCGCTCGAGCTTCTGCTTGTCGAAGTCAAAGTAGGACAGGGTGTCGATCTTGCTGATGAGCACGAGGTCGCTCACCTCGAACATGAGCGGGTACTTGAGCGGCTTGTCGTCGCCCTCGGGGACGGAGAGGATCATGACCTTCTTGCCGGCGCCCGTGTCGAACTCCGCGGGGCAGATGAGGTTGCCCACGTTCTCGATCACGACGAGGTCCTGTCCCTCGAACCCGAGCTGCGCGAGCCCCTGCTCCGTCATCGCGGCGTCCAGGTGGCACATGCCGCCCGTGTGGAGCTGGATCGCCTTGGCGCCCGCCTCCTGCACGGTGTGGGCGTCCACGTCGGAATCGACGTCTGCCTCCATGATGGCGATGTTCATCTCGTCCGCGAGCGCGCGCGTCGTGGCGGAAAGCAGCGTCGTCTTGCCTGCGCCGGGCGAGCTCATGAGGTTGATCATCATCGTGCCTGCGTCGTGCATGCGCTGGCGCAGCGCCTCCGCCTCGCGGTCGTTGTTGCTGAAGACGCTTTCCTTTACCTCGATAACCTTGATCGGGTCCTGCATCTGGCTCCTCCTTTGGCATGGCTTTCTCAACCATGATACAGGAGCCGTCGCTGGCTGGCGCCCGCGGGTGAGGCGGCGTCCTTCTCGCCCGCCTGCGCGCGCAGGGGCCACGGCGGATCCCACCGCTCGCCGATGCCGCCCCATTCGCATAATAGTTTGATTTAAGAGACTGCCGTGAGGACGCGGCATCGCGCTATGTGACGCGATGAATAAACGGAATGCACGCACTTCTCACCTGCAGATTTGTTGGGCAAGAAACACGTGGAAACATACTTGAAACATAAATTTAGAGCGTGTATAACGAAGCCGTAAGGCACGCTGGCGCGTGCGGTCCAACCACATGTCTGGAGGGTCTATGGGAGCGTTCTCTGCGCAGACGGTACTGTTCATCACCTACACGATGCTCGGCTTCGTCGCGGCCTTGGCCGCGCTGATGGCGGTCGTGGGCATCGTCAGGTACGTGGTGCGAAAGGCACTTGGCAGGAAGGAGCCTGACCCCAATGCGACGACGTATCCGACCGAGGTCCCTCGCATCGCATAGGCGACGCGAGGCGGCAATGCCGACCGCGGACGAGGAAGTTACGTGACAGCCCCCGCAACCTGACGTGGTAGCGGGGGCTGTCCTTGTGTGGCGTGTCGTCGCGGGCGCTAGGCGTCGCCCAGCTCCGTTGGCCAGACGGTTCCCTCGGGCATCTTGGCGTTGCCGGACTGGATGGACGAGGGGATGGTGCTGTCGGACGCCATCAGCTCGTCGATGGTCACGAGGGTGTAGCCGTTCTTCTGGAGCGCCTCGATGATCTTGGGCAGCGCCTGGACGTCCTGGTCGCGGTTGCCGCCGCCGTCGTGCATGAGGATGATGTCGCCCGACTTAACGTTCAGCAGGGCATTGCTCACGATCTGGTCCACGCCGGGGAGCTTCCAGTCCTTGGAGTCCTGCGTCCACGTGATGGAGGCCGACGCGATGCCGGCGGACTTGACCCACGTGGTCTCGCGGAAGTCGCCGTAGGGCGGACGGAAGACCGTCGTCTCCACGCCCGTGGCGGACGATATCGCCTTGAAGCCGGAGCTCAGCTCGGACTGGACCTCCGCGGCGTCGAGCGTCGTGAGCTGCTTGTGGTCCTGCGTGTGGTTGGCGATCTGGGAGCCCTGCTTGACGATGGCCTTTGCGAGCTCGGGGTACTGCTGCACGTTCTTGCCCAGGCAGAAGAACGTCGCCTTGGCGTGGTACTTGTTGAGGATGTCCAGGTACTGCTGGGTGTACTTGTCGCTCGGGCCGTCGTCGAACGTGAGCGCCACGAGCTGCTTGCCGCCCTCTGGCACCGGCGTCCTGAGGTAGATCTCGGCGTCGGTGGCCTTCTTGGTCACGACCTCGGCCGTCTGCTTGGAGCGCTTGCCTTTGAGCACCTTGGCGCTGCCGGCCTTGCCGTAGTTTCTCACGTACGCGACGGGGCCAAAGCCGCCCTTCATCACGAGCTTGGGCGCCACGGACGTGGTCGAGGTCGTGTGGGGCTCCATGATGTTCTTGCCCTTGGCGAGCACGATGGTGTCGCCCTGGCTCACACGGTAGCGCTCGCCCTGCCTGCCGGGGAGGCTTTTGCCGTTGACGGTCGCCGTGAACGCGTAGCCGCCGCCCCGCTTGAGCACGTCGCCCTTCACGCTCACGAGGTTGCCGCGCCTGACCTTGAGGGAGAGGTCCCGTGCGGCGTCCTTGAGCGTGCTGTCGATCTTGACCTGGTAGCTGGAGCCGTTGATGGTCACGGGCACCTTGCGGTTGCTCCACAGGTGCCAGGCGACCCCTCCCAGCACCAGGATGAGCGCGAGCGCCAGCAGCGCGGGTACCTTGCTCCTGCTACTGCGCTCCTCCGTGGAGGCCGCCTTCTCGCGTCCGCCCTCGGCGCCGCTCACGCGCTGCGTGGTGGGGATGTAGTACACCCCGGTCGCGTTCTTCTCGTCCTGTTTTGCCTGCCTCTGCCCTGCCTTGTGGCGTGCCGGGTTCGAGTTCTGCTCTGCCATGGTCACTGGTCCGTTCCAAGCTTCGTTTCGTGTGCCGCCGAACTAGGATAGCCGCCTCAGTGGGCGGTGCGTGCAATCACAAAGTCTTCAGAGTCCGTTAAGCGTTGGGCCGCAAAGGTCCTCTTACTATACGGGCGGCGGCCGCGATCCTGACCAAGAATTTGGAAGTCTTTAAGGTTATTTCTGCCACGTTCTGGCATCCGCGGGCGAGAAGCGCCGCGACCCTGGCTGGGGCCGCGGCGTGCGTTAGCGCGCTATGGAGTTATCGCCTTCGTGCTAGCGGATCTTGCGGATGAAGAGCCCGCTCCTGAGCTTGGGCTCGAACCAGGTCGACTTGGGCGGCATCAGGAGCCCGGCGTCGGACACGGCCATGAGCTCGTCCACGGAGGTGGGGTACAGCCTGAAGGCCACGCCCTTCTCGCCCGCGTAGGACTCCAGCGCCTCGGGACCCTCTATGCCGCCCACAAAGCGGATGCGGGGGTTCGTGCGCGGGTCGTCGATGCCCAGGACAGGCGCGAGCACGCGGTCCTGCAGGATGGACACGTCGAGCGTGGCCACGGGGTCGTCCCCGAGCGCTGCCGCCTCGGGCGAGAGGGACATGGCGTGCCAGCCGTCGGCAAGGTAGAGGCCAAACTCGTGGCGGGCTGTGGGGGAGAAGGGCTCCTCCTGCGCGGGACCGACCTCGAAGCCGGCGTGGCGGATCTTCTCGATGAGCTCGTCCGCGGAAAGGCCGTTGGTGTCCGCCACGACGCGGTTGTATGCCATGACCTTGAGCTGGCTCGCGGGGAAGAGAACCGCGAGGAAGCCGTTGTAGGGGGCGTCCTCGGAGGACTCGCCGCGCTCGGCCGCCTGCGCGCGGAGCTCCTGGCTCACGCGCACGGCGGATGCGGCGCGATGGTGGCCGTCTGCGATGTAGGCGTGCTCCACGGTCGCGAACGTCGCCTGCAGCGCCTCCACGGCGGCCGGACGGGCCACGCGCCACACGCACTGGCGCACGCCGTACTCGTCCGTGAAGTCGTAGAGCGGCTCGGCCGTGGAGGCGAGGCCCACCAGGGTGTCGATGGCGAAGTTGTCCCTATACGTCAGGAAGATGGGGCCGGTCTGGGCGCCCGTCGCCCTGATGTGCTCCACGCGGTCCTGCTCCTTCTCGGGACGGGTGTTCTCGTGGCGGCGGATCGTGCCGTCAAGGTACTCGTCCACGGAGCAGGCGCACACCACGCCCGTCTGGGCGCGACCGTCCTGCTCCAGGCGGTACACGTAGTAGCAGGGCGTGTCGTCGCGCAGGAGCGTGCCGTCGCTGGCGGCCTTGCGGATGAGCTCGGCCGCCTTGGCGTACACGTCTGGGGCGTACATGTCGTGGTCGGGGGAGAAGGACGTCTCCGGCCGGTCGATGGCCAGAAACGACCCCGGGTGGGCCTTCACGTAGGAGGCCGCCTGCGCGCGGTCGAACACGTCATAGGGAAGCGACGCGAACGTGGCCGCCTTGTCCGGTGCCGGACGGAAGCAGCGTATGGGGTCTGCGCGCATGGGGTCTCCTTAGGTTGTGAGGTTGCGGCGAGCTACCTGGTGATCGCGGGGACGATCTGCCTGATGCGGTACACGCCGGGGATGGCGCGCAGCGCGGCCATGGTCTCGGCGTCCACCGGCTGGTCGGTATCGATAAGAGTATAGGCGCTGCCGTCCTGGGCCTCGTTGGACATGCGCTGGATGTTGGCGTTGGACTTGGCGAGGGCGCCCGAGATCTGGCCGATCATGTTGGGGACGTTCGCGTGCAGCGCCGCGATACGGCCGCCCGTGTGGCACGGGCCCATGTCGCAGTCGGGGTAGTTGACGGAGTTCCTGATGGTGCCCTGCTCCAGGTAGTCCTTCATCTCCCTCACGGCCATGGTGGCGCAGTTGGCCTCGGCCTCGGCTGTGCAGGCGCCCATGTGCGGGGTGATGATCGTGTTGGGCATCTTGGTGGTCATGGGCGTCGCGAAGTCGCACACGAAGCGGCAGAGCTTGCCGGAGCGCAGCGCCGCGTCCACGGCGGGCTCGTCCACGATGTCGGCACGCGCGTAGTTGAGCAGCATCGCGCCGTCGGACATGAGCGAGATCATCTCGGTGCCCATCATGTGGCGCGTGTCGTCCTTGGAGGGGACGTGCAGCGTCACGTAGTCGGCGTTGCGGCAGAGCTCCGCCATGGAGTCGACGCGCTTGATGTTGCGGTTGAGCTGCCAGGCGTGCTCGACGGACAGGTACGGGTCGTAGCCGTACACGTCCAGGCCCAGCGCCTCGAGGGCATTCGCGACCTTCGAGCCGACGGCGCCCAGGCCCACGACGCCGACCTTGCGCCCGATGGCCTCGCGTCCGACGAAGGCCTTCTTGTTCTTCTCGGCATCCTTCACGATCTGCGGGTCATCGGCGTTCTTCTGCACCCAGTTCATACCGTCGAGCGTGCCGCGGGAGTTCACGAGGATCATGCCCACGACGAGCTCCTTCACGGCGTTGGAGTTGCCGCCCGGCGTGTTGAAGACCACGATGCCCTGCTTGGCGCAGCGCTCGATGGGGATGTTGTTGTAGCCCGCGCCGGAACGCGAGATGCAGCGCACGTTGGGCCCAAAGTCCACGTCGCGGATGTCGGAGGCCCTCACCAGGACGGCGTCCGCCTTCTGCACGTCGTCGGTCTTCTCGTAGCCATCGCCCAGCTCGGCCACGCCGTCGCGGGTGATGGTCTTGGCGATGTTGTCATAAATCCTTACGTAACGCATGGTGTCTCCCTCTGCGTGTGTTCGCTTCTCTTTGGTTTGTCTTGCGCCTGGCGCGCCGGCGCGGCCGGCCCGCCCTTAGGCGTCCGTGCGGCAGTCCGCCCTGTGGGCCGCCTCGAAGGACTCCATGTACGCCAGCAGCGCCTCCACGGCCTCCTTGGGGACCGCGTTGTAGCAGCTCGCGCGCATGCCGCCCAGGACCCTGTGCCCGCCGACGTTCAGGATGTTGTGCTCCGCGGCGCCCGCCACGAACTCCTTATCCAGCTCCTTGGAGGGGCAGCGGAACGTGACGTTGGCGATGGAGCGCGAGTCCCTCTTTGCGATGGGCGAGAAGAGCCTGCTCTGGTCCAGGTAGTCGTACAGGAGGTTCACCTTGTCCCAGTTGCGGCGCTCCATGGCGTCCAGGCCGCCCGTGTCCTCCACCCAGTGGAAGATCTTGCCGCACATGTAGATGCCCCAGGTGTTGGGCGTGTTGAGCAGCGAGTCCTTGTCCGCCTGGACGCGGTAGCCCATGTAGGTGGGCACGACGTCGCCCAGAGCGGGGCCGTCGCCCAGCAGGTCGTCGCGGCAGATCAGCACCACGTTGCCCGCGGGGCCGGCGTTCTTCTGCACGCCGGCGTAGATCAGCCCGTAGCGCTCCACGGGCACGGGGCAGGATAGGAACATGCTCGACACGTCCGCCACGATGGGCACGTTGCCCGTCTGCGGGAGCTCGCGCGTCATGGTGCCGTAGACCGTCTCGTTCTGGCAGAGGTAGACGTAGTCCAGGTCCTGGTCGACGGGACCCTCGAGCGTCGCCGTGCGGTCGAAGCCCGTCGGCTCGCTCGTGGCCAGCACGTCGACCGTGCCGTACTTCTCGGCCTCCTTGGCCGCCTTCTTGGACCAGTTGCCGGACACGATGTAGCCCGCGTGGCGCGTGCGCATGAGGTTCATGGGCACGCCGGCAAACTGGAGCGTTGCGCCGCCCTGCAGGAACATAACGCGGTAGTTCTCGGGGATGCCCATCAGGCGCCTCAGCGTGGCCTCGGCGTCGTCGATGATCGACTGGAAGGCACTAGATCGATGGCTCATCTCCATTACGGACATTCCGGTGCCCTTGTAGTCGAGCATCTCGGCGGCGGCCTCCTTCAGGACGCTCTCGGGAATCGCCGAGGGCCCTGCGGAAAAGTTGTACGCGCGTGCCATCCAAACCTCCCAATCATCAAGCTGTGGGCCTTGCCCCGCCGCACCCCCATGGCGCGGCATTTCGCATCAGGTTACCCTCTTCGTGTTTCAGGTGTGGAAACTAATTCCCACCGCGTGTAAGGGATATGACCGACGCCCACAATGGTTGCCGACATCCGTACATTCCATACAGTATTCCAAACTTTTATCGGTCCCGCACGCGCGCGGGACCGGGAACGGGGGCAACGTGGGCGAGAAGGACAACTCCCAGGCGCGCGGCGCGGCCGTGGCGCCGCAGGCGCTGCGCGAGGCGGACCCGAGCGTGCGCGGCGTGGTCGTGTTCGACTTCGACGGGACCATCGCGGACAGCATGCCGAGCATCGTCGCCACGGCGACGCGCGTGCTGACGGACTGGGGGCTTCCCCGGGAGCGCATGGCCGACGTGCCCAAGCTCGTGGGCCCGCCCTTCCCGCAGGCGTTCAGCATGGTCTTCGGCATGTCCGACGCGGACGCGCGCGAGGTGACGCGGCGCTACCGCGAGGCGTACGAGAAGATCGGCGCCTCCGCGTGGCCGGCGTTCCCCGGCATGGCGGAGCTCCTCGACAACCTGCGCGCCGCCGGCAGGACGCTCGCCGTCGCAAGCTCCAAGCGCACGAGGCTCCTCAGGCGCGGCCTTTCCGACCAGGGGATCCTCGACCGCTTCGAGGTGGTGCTCGGCAAGGAGACCGACGCCCCGCAGACCAAGGCCCAGACGCTCGCGGAGGTGCTGCGCCGCCTTGGCGCCAGCCCGGACGACGCCGTCATGGTGGGCGACCGCCTCTACGACGTGAACGCGGCCACGGCCTGCGGCATGCCCTGCGTGGGCGTCACGTACGGGCACACGGCCCCGCGCTCGGAGCTCGATGACGCAGGCGCGTGCGCCGTGGCCAAAAGCGTCGGGGAGCTTGGCCGCGTCCTTCTCGGCCGCTAGGGTCGCTCACGCAGGGCATTCGCTTGGGACGCGCCTGCAATGCCGTTTGTGGAGCCGGGCGTTTAGCGCCTGCTCGCTTGGGGTAAAGCAAGGCTATAACCATGCGGGTCCCGCGGGGCCCGCCCATCGCGTTGAGAGGGGTCGGCATGTCTGGTTTTGACGATTTGGGCGAGGGCGTCCGCAAGCTCTTCCTGCTTGGCGTGGGCACCGTCGCGACCGGTGCGGAGAAGTCGACGGAGATCGTGAACAAGCTGGTCGAGAAGGGCGAGCTCACGGTCGCGCAGGGCAAGGCCGTGAACGAGGAGCTCAAGCACACGATCCATGACGCCGCGGACGGCTCGTCCGACGCCGTGCTGCGCGCGAAGCTCAAGTCCCTCACGCCCGAGCAGCGCGCCGCCTGGGTCAAGAACGCCCAGAAGATCGCCGAGGACCTGGACGCCGAGCCCGTCGAGGTCGAGGTAGAGGACGGCGACGAGAAGGACGAGCCCAAGAAGTAGGGAAGAGCCACTCACTTGTCAAACGACACGGGCCAGGACCCGCAGCGCGCGTCCGGGGGCTTCGACATCAATGACATAGACGACGTCGAGTACCTCGGCAAGTGGTACGAGGACGTCTCCAAGGTGCACACCCGGGATGCCGGAACCATCGGCATCCTGGGCGGGCGCAGTGCGGACACCGGACCGTACCGCATCACCCGTGCCAAGAAGGCGGCCCGCCTGCACGAGATCCTGCGCATCGCGAGCCACTACGACGTTCTGCACGGACTCACGCCGAAGACGCTGCGGAGCCTGCTCGAGGAGCTTGGCCCGACGTTCGTGAAGGCGGGACAGATCCTCTCCATGAGGTCCGAGATCCTGCCTCAGAGCTTTTGCGACGAGCTCACGAAGCTCCGGACCAACGTCGAGCCGATGGACCGCGACCTCGTCCTGGACACGCTCCGGATGGAGTACGACACGCCGATCGAGGAGATATTCGACGCGATAGACGACGTCCCCCTCGGCTCGGCCTCCGTGGCGCAGGTCCACAAGGCGCGCCTCGTGACGGGGGAGACCGTCGCCATCAAAGTGCAGCGCCCCCACGTGCAGGAGATCATGGCGCAGGACATATCCATCATGCGCTCGCTCGCGAAGCACAGCTCCGCCGTGATGGGCAACGAGCAGGTGCTGGACCTCCAGTCCGTGGTGGACGAGCTCTGGCAGTCGTTCCGCGAGGAGACGGACTTCCTGGTGGAGGCCCGCAGCCTCGAGGAGTTCAGGCGCAACAACGCGGACTGCAAGTTCGTGGACTGCCCCAAGCCATACCCGAGGCTCTGCACGGAGCACGTCGTGGTGATGGACTACGTCGAGGGCATCCCCATCGACAACACGAAGGCGCTCAAGGCGGCGGGCTACGACCTGTCCGAGATCGGCGAGAAGCTCGTCGACAACTACACCACCCAGATGCTGGACGACGGGTTCTTCCACGCGGACCCGCATCCGGGCAACCTCGTCATCCACGACGGCAAGATCGTCTACCTCGACCTGGGCATCATGGGGCGCCTCTCGTCCCACGACCGCAAGGCACTCACGGACATGGTGTCCGCCGTGGCCGCGCACGATGCCGTCGGCCTCAAGAACGGGCTCCTGAGGTTCTCCGTGTCCGAGCCCGAGCTCGTGGATCATCCCGGGCTCCTGGCCGACCTGGACGCAATCCTGGACGAGTACGGCGAGGCCGACCTGTCTGACCTGGACATCGGCGCGTTCCTGAATGCGCTCATTTCGATGGCGAGAAAGAACGGGATCGAGCTGCCCGGCACCGTCACGATGCTCGCGCGCTCCCTGGTGACGCTCGAGGGCGTGGTTGACGAGTTTCTCCCCGGCACCTCGATGATCGATATCGTGAGGGCGCACATCAAGTCGCACACGGACCCGGTGCAGCTTACGAAGAAGCAGCTCAGGCAGCTCGCGCGCGAGTCCGTGACCGCGACGCACGGCCTTTTGGACGCGGCGTCGCAGGCGTCGACCGCCATGAACATGCTGACGCGCGGGCAGCTTAGGATGAACCTCGGGCTCGACGGGTACCAGGACCCCATCGGCGACATGTCGAGGGCCGCGGACCGCCTCACCATGGGAATCATCATCGCGGGACTCTTCATCGGGTCGTCCGTCGTGTACTACGCACGCATCAAGCCCGTCGTCTTTGGCATACCCGTCATCGGGTTCTTTGGCTACATGCTCGCGCTGGTGCTGGGGCTCTGGGTCGTGCGCCAGGTTGTGCGCGAGGGGCGCCGCCGCAAGTAGCGTCGACGTCGGAAACGACGAGAATTTTGTGCGGTTTGCATGTGTTAACTTCCGTTGGCGTCTGCTGAATAACCGTCCGCCGAAAGTGGCAACATTGTTGTTGCAGGGGAAGCGCGGATGCGCGTCAGACGGCTAGCGATGGAGGTCGCGTCACATGGACCAGGATCCCAGGTTTCAGATCGCATGGAGGGTGCCGGGAGGAGGCCAGAGAACCACCTATGTGTCCCGGCAGGTTCCCACCTTCGGGCCGGACTGCCGCGACCTGGACGTGAGCGTCGAGCGCGACGGCGACGTCTGGCACGTGTGGGTGGACCCGGAGTACGACCTCACCGTCGAGAACGCCTCCGCGACCGTGTCTGTGGACCTCGAGCATGCGGACGCGCTGTACCTCAACGGGTACGACTCCAAGACCAACTCGTGGGAGTGCTCGCCGCGCGTGGGCATGCGCGGCCTGTGGGGCATCCCCGGCTTTGTGGCGGACCACTGGGCGCTGGACGCCGAGGGCGACTACCGCATCGCGAGGCAGGACCCGCGGCCCGGCAGGCAGCATGGCTCTGGATACGGCTACGTGAGGAACGGCCGCGCCGTGACGCTCTTTGGCGAGTGCCGGCCGGACACGGGCCTCACGTCGGTATACGAGGACCTGTCCACGGGCTCGGTCACGCTCACGAAGGAGGGTCCCGCGCGGAGGCTCGCGGCGGGGGAGCGCGTCGAGCTCCTCACGCTCCTGGTCACGACGGGCACGCTTCAGGAGGCGTTCGGGCGCCTCGCGTCCCTCATGGGGGTGGAGCGCCGCCCGGCGCTGCCGCTCGTGGGCTTCACGAGCTGGTTCCGCCATGGTGACGATATAGACGAGCCAACGCTCGAGAGGGACCTCGTGGGCGTGGCCGACGTACTTCTCGCCCAGCCGCTCGAGGACGTGCTGCCGGTGTTCGCGGTGGACTCCGGCTACGCGCGCATGGGCGACTGGCTCGCGCCGGATGAGAGGCGCTTCCCGAGGGGCATGGGTTCCCTCGCGACGTCCGTGCGGGCGGCCGGCCTCGTGCCGGGGCTGTGGCTCGCGCCCTTCGTGTGCGAGAGGGGCTCGCGCACCTATGCCGAGCACCCCGGCTGGCTGCTGCGCGACGCAGACGGACGGCCGGTCAAGGCCGGCTCGCAGGGGGGTGGCGTGTACGCCCTCGACACGAGGAACGACGAGGTGAGGGAGTACGTCAGGAGCGTCCTGGGCGTCGCGACCCATGACTGGGGCTATGGGCTGCTCAAGCTCGACTGGCTCTTTGCGGCGGCCATGCTGCCGCACGACGGGATGAACCGCGGACAGCTCATGGCCGACGCGCTCGACCTGCTGCGCTCCGCCGTGCCCGAGGGCACGCCGCTCGACTTCTGCGGGGTGCCCGTCGTGAGCGCGATGGGCCGCTGCGAGTACTGCCGCATCAGCTGCGACGTGAGCCCGGACTGGGACGGCAAGCCCCTCGAGCGCATGCTGGGACGCGAGCGCGTGAGCACCTGGAACAGCCTGCGCGACACGGAGGGACGCTCGCACCTGAACGGCGTGGCGTTCCTGAACGACCCGGGCGTCTACTACCTGCGCCGCGACGTGGCGATCACCAACTCCCAGCGCACGCGCCTGCTTTCCGCGGACGCGCTCCTGGGCGGGGCGCTCGTCACGTCCGACGACATGGGCGCGTGGGACCAGCGGCAGTGCTCCATCTTCCGGAACGCGCTCGAGACCTTTGTGCAGCGCAACAGGGAGCGTGGCCTGACGGAGGTCACGGTTCCCGGAAGCGAGGAGGAGCCGGCCCCGCTGGCGCTCCTGGCGCCAGAGGCCGTGGACGAGGCCGAGGGGGACCAGGGCGAGCCCGGGGCTGCCGAGGATGCGCCCGCGGCCGAGGCCGAGCGCGAGCCCGAGAACGTCATGCAGCTTGCAAAGAGCGAGGAGACCCAGGTCTGGGACGACTCCAACGTCACGAGCGTGGTGCCGGTTCCCGGCCCGGACGTGACGGTGGTCGACCGGCCGCTGATGGCCGCGATCGAGGCTGCCGGCATCGAGGTGCCGAAGGAGGCTGCCAAGGACGAGGCCGAGGAGCCGGGGGAGAAGGACGCCCCCGAGGCCGAGGGCGATGCCAAGTCCGAGGAAGAGCCTGCCGAGGACGCGAATGCCCAGGGCGACGCGGACGAGGCGCCCGACAAGGACGGTGCGGATGACGAGGACGAGAAGAGCGACCGTCCCGAGGGCGTGGACGAGCCCACGGTGCTGGCACCGCCGCTGGCTGCCGAGGTGGCCGACGCCGCCCAGGGGGAGACCGAGGTGTACGTGATGACGCCGGAGGACCTCGCGCCGGACGACCTGAGGTCCGCCTGCGCCGAGACCGTGGACGAGGGACCGACGGAGATCTGACACCTCGCGATGCCACAGCAAAGGGCCGATACGACAATGCGCCCGCCCCAGTCCGCCAACGTGGCGCGACCGAGGCGGGCGTTCTTCTCGCCCTTTGTGTTACGGGACTGCTAGTCGACCATCTTGATGCTGGTGATGACGGGCTGGTTGTCCTTCGCGACGGTGCCGTTGCTGTCTTCGACTGGCGTGTCGTCGCAGATGGCGTCCACGACCTCCATGCCCGAGGTGACCTTGCCGAAGGCGGCGTACTGGCCGTCGAGGTTGCTCGAGTCCTCCTGCATGATGAAGAACTGCGAGCTGGCGGAGTCGTAGTCGTTGGAGCGGGCCATGCTGATGACGCCGCGCTTGTGCTGGATGGCATTGGTGACGCCGTTGGCGCTGAACTCGCCCTTGATGCGCTGGTTGGAGCCGCCGGTACCGTCGCCGTTGGGGTCGCCGCCCTGGATCATGAAGCCCTTGATGACGCGGTGGAACGTGAGGCCGTCGTAGAAGCCCTCGTTGGCGAGGCGCGCGAAGTTGCTGACCGTGATGGGCGTGTTGGTGGCGTTGAGCTCGAGCGTGATCGTGCCCCTGCCCTTGACGGTGATGGTCGCGTGGTGGATGCCGGTGGAGTAGCCGTTCTTGAGCGGCTTTGTGAGGACCGACGTGCCGACGGAGCTCGAGGAGTCGTCGGTCTTTGAGGACGAGCCCGAGGACGATCTGTCTGTGCATGACGCGAGGATGAGGGACGCCGCGGCGGACGCGAAGGTCGCGAGGAAGCAGCGGCGGGTAATGTGGTCGTGGCTCATGGGTTCCTTTCCTTGGGGGAGGGCGGCTGGCCGCCACATGATCTGGTTAGCAAGCCCCCAAAGGTGCGGCTCGATGTGTCAACGGAGCCCATTTTACCAATTCTTTTAATAGTTTTCCAAGCGGCTTTGCGAACGGGGGAGCTGGCGGGCCGTGCGGCGCCTTGAATGTGCGAATAATGTGGCCGGAAGGGCCGCATTGCCGCGGCACGGGAAGGGCGCGCCGGCCTTGGTGGACCGACGCGCCCTGGCGGTGCGTATGTTGGAGAAGGGCGCTACTCGAGCTCGAAGGCGCCCGTGTAGAGCTGGTAGTACGTGCCCCTCTGGGCGATTAGCTCGTCGTGCGTGCCCTTCTCGATGATGCGACCGTGGTCGAGCACGATGATCACGTTCGAGTTGCGCACGGTGGAGAGCCTGTGCGCGATCACGAAGGTCGTGCGCCCGTACATGAGGGCGTCCATGCCCTTCTGGACGATCTGCTCGGTGCGCGTGTCGATGGAGGAGGTGGCCTCGTCCAGGATCATCGCAGGCGGGTCGGCCACGGCGGCGCGGGCGATGGAGAGGAGCTGGCGCTGGCCCTGCGAGAGCTGCGCGGCGTTGTCGGTCAGCATCGTGTCGTACCCCTCGGGAAGGCGCCTGATGAAGCTGTCGGCACCCGCGAGCTTGGCCGCGCCGATGCACTCCTCGTCCGTGGCATCCAGGCGCCCGTAGCGGATGTTGTCCATGACGGTGCCCGTGAACAGGTTCACGTCCTGGAGCACGATGCCGAGCGAGCGGCGCAGGTCGCCCTTCCTGATCTTGTTGATGTTGATGCCGTCGTAGCGGATCTTGCCGTCCGCAATGTCGTAGAAGCGGTTGATGAGGTTCGTGATCGTGGTCTTGCCGGCGCCCGTCGCGCCCACGAAGGCGACCTTCTGGCCGGGCTTCGCGAAGAGCGAGATGTCGTGCAGGACCATGTGGTCGGGGGTGTAGCCAAAGTCGACGTGCGAGAGGCGGATGTCCCCGGCGAGCGGGGTGTACGTGACGCTGCCGTCGTGGTGCGGGTGCTTCCATGCCCACATCTCGGTCCGCTCGGAGCACTCCTCGAGCTCGCCGTCGGCACCCTTGCGGACGTTCACCAGGGTGACGTAGCCGTCATCGGACTCGGGCTCCTCGTCGATGAGCGAGAAGATCCTCTCCGCGCCGGCGAGGCCCATGACCACGAAGTTGATCTGCTGCGACACCTGGCCGATGGAGCCGGCGAAGCGCTTCGTCATGTTCAGGAACGGGACGACGACGGCGATGGAGAGCGCCATGCCGCTGATGGAGGGGTTGGGGAAACCCGTGGTGAGAAACGCGACCCCCGCGAGCGCGACGATGACGTAGGCGAGGTTGCCCATGTTCATGAGGACGGGCATGAGCGTGTTGCCGTAGGTGTTGGCGGTTCGGGACGCCTCGTACAGGGCGTCGTTCACGGCGTCGAACTCCTCGATGGTCTTGGCCTCGTGCGTGAAGACCTTGATGACCTTCTCGCCGTTCATGGCCTCCTCGGCAAAGCCCTCGGTGCGGGCGAGCTGCACCTGCTGGTCCAGGAAGTAGTGGGCGCTCCTTCCGCCGAGCACGCGCGTGGCGTAGACCATGCACGCGACCATGGCGAGGACCACGAGGGAGAGGGGGATGGAGTACCAAAGCATGATGACGAGCACCGAGACCATGGCGAACAGCATCGTGAGGAGGTTGGGGAGCGACTGGCCGATCAGCTGACGCAGCGTGTCCACGTCGTTGGTGTAGTGGCTCATGATGTCGCCGTGCTTGTTGGTGTCGAAGTAGCGGATGGGCAGGCTCTCCATGTGGTCGAACATCTGGTCGCGGACCTTCATGAGCGTGCCCTGGCAGACGATGGCGCCAAGCTGCGTGTAGGCGATGTTGGCGGCAAGGGCGATGACGTAGCAGGTGATAAGCCCGAGCGCGATGCCGGCGATCTTGGGGCCGGCAGAGGCCCAGTCGCCCGTGGGGAACGCGTGCTGCACCACGTCGATTGCCTGCTGCAGGAAGATCGACGGGACGGACGCGAGCACGGACGAGACGATGATGCAGATCACCATGACCGTCGTGTGCACGGGGTAGTAGTGGAACACCATGCGGAGAATGCGCTTGAACGTGGCGCCGGGCCTCTGGGAGCCGCGGTGCCCGGAGGGAGCGCCCTCGCGTCCCGCCTGCGGCGTGGGCTCGGTGGTCGCGTTCTTCTCGGCGGAAGTGTCGTTGCTACTCATGGTCTGCCTCCTTCTTCTCTTCCTCGTCCAGCTCGCTCATCTTGGCGTCGTGGGACTGCTTGTTCTGGGTCGTGTAGGTCTCGCGGTAGATGTCGTTGGTGCGCAGGAGCTCGTCGTGCGTGCCGATAGCGTCGATCTGACCGTCCTTCATGACCACAATGCGGTCGCAGCCCTCGATGGAGCTGGTGCGCTGTGCGATGATGATCTTGGTCGTGTCGGGGATGTAGCTGCGGAAGCCCTGCTGGATGAGCTTGTCGGTCTTGGTGTCGACCGCCGACGTGGAGTCGTCCAGGATGAGGACCTTGGGCTTCTTGAGGAGGGCGCGCGCGATGCACAGGCGCTGCTTCTGGCCGCCGGAGACGTTGGTGCCGCCCTGCTCAATGTAGGTGTCGTACTTCTGGGGGAGGCGCTGGACGAACTCGTCCGCCTGGGCGAGCCTGCAGGCCTCGAGCATCTCGTCGTCGGTGGCCTGCTGGTTGCCCCAGCGCAGGTTGTCCTTGATGGTGCCGGAGAAGAGCACGTTGCGCTGCAGCACCACGGCCACCTGGTTGCGCAGGGTGTCGAGGTCGTAGTCGCGCACGTCGCGGCCGCCCACGCGGACCGTGCCCTGCGTCGCGTCGTACAGGCGGCTGATCAGCTGGATGAGCGTCGTCTTGGACGAGCCCGTGCCACCGAGGATGCCGATCGTCTCTCCGCTCTTGATGTGCAGGTCGATGTCCTTGAGGGCCATGCGCTCGGCCTTCTTGGAGTACTCGAAGCTCACGTGGTCGAAGTCGACGGAGCCGTCGGCAACGGTCGTCACGGGATCCTCGGGGTTCGTGATGTCGCTCTTCTCCATCAGCACCTCGCAGATGCGGCGTGCGCCCTCCTCGGCCATCGTGACCATCACGAAGACCATCGAGAGCATCATGAGGCTCATGAGCATGGAGAAGCCGTACGTGATGAGCGCGGACATCTGGCCGACGCCCATGGCCTGGGCGCGGCTGCTCACGATTGTCATGGAGCCGAAGTAGACGACGAAGAGGTAGATGACGTCGATCGAGACGGTCATGAGCGGCGTCATCCATGCGAGGATGCGCTCGACGTGGACAAAGTCATGGTAGAGCTCGCCGGAGGCGCGGTTGAACTTCTGCTTCTCGTACTCCTCGCGGACGAACGACTTGACGACGCGGATGCCGCTCACGTTCTCCTCCACGGAGTCGTTCAGGCGGTCGTACTTCTTGAAGATGCGCTTGAAGATGGGCATGACCACGAGGGAGATCTTGAAGACGGCATAGCCCAGCAGCACGGACACGACGACGAACGCCACTGCCATGGGGCCGCCCGTGACGAACGCCATGATGATGGAGAACAGGATCATGAGCGGGGCGCGCACGACGAGGCGGAGCAGCATCATGTACGCCTGCTGGACGTTGTTGACGTCGGTCGTGAGCCTCGTGACGAGCGAGCTCGTGCTGAAGCGGTCGATGTTGCTGAACGAGAAGCGCTGGATCTGCGCGAAGATGTCGTGGCGTAGGTTGCGCGCGAAGCCGGTGGACGCCTTTGCGCAGCAGACGCCCGCCATGGTGCCGCAGAAGAGCGACACGAGCGCCATGAGCACGAGCGTCACGGCGTAGGGCGCGATGTCCTGGAACCCGCCGCCGAGCGAGATCTTGTCGATCAGGCTCGCGGTCTGGAACGGGATGAGGCACTCGATGACGACCTCTCCCAGGACGAAGAGGGGCGACGCGATCGAGCTTCCCTTGAACTCGCGGATGCTTGCCCCGAGCGTCTTGAAGATCTGGCGGTACGTTAGCCCCTGTTGCTGTTGCTTCGGCATTCGGTCTCCCTTCCCATGTTCTCTCTTTCCTCCCAGTGCGCGCGGACGCGTTCGAGCAGACTCTGCAGCTCGCGCTTCTCGTCCTCGGTCAGGACGGAGAGCGAGTCTGCCTCGAAGCGCCGCTTGGTCTCGAGCATGTCCCTCGCGCACGCCTCTCCCTCCTGCGTGAGCACCACGTCGAGCTGGCGGCGGTCCTGTGCACTGCGCGTGCGCGCGATGAGCCCCTCCGATTCGAGCTTGGCGAGCACCTCTGACAGCGCGGCCGATGTGATGTGGGAGCGCTCGAGCACCTCTCTCTGCGGCAGCCTGCCACCGTTCAGGAGCAGGAGCACGAGGATCGCGTGCTTGCCGCCCCGACCCCCGGCATGCCAGTAGAGGTAGTGGCCAAAGAAGCCGAGGTCGCGAAGGACCTGGCGCTCCAGCGTGACGGGCGCGTCCGACCAGGGACCGCCCGTTCCAACGTCTCTTTCAGACAAAATGTGACCTCCAACGTTTTCCGGACGCAAGAATACTAGGTACCTAGCGAATTGCTTGCAAGGGGAAATCGCATATTGCAAGGTACCTTCATATTTGGTCCCGAAGGGACTGCCGCTGGCATGCCGCTGCCTTCTTGCCCTGCCGTTGTGACGTGGCAGCATGGCGTCCCAGATGGGCGAGAAGGACGAGCTCCCTCGGCGGCAACATCATCCAAGTGCGGAGTGGGCGTTTCTCACCTGCGACTTTACAAAGCGATGACCAAATGTAAGCCAAACGTAAGCAAGCATCACGAGCGGGTAAGTGCGGCCAAATCACGCGGAAAGGCACCTTCCAGGGCCATAGCATCCTAGTCGACACGAGCCGTACCGCGGCCAGACGGCGGCGGGCAGGCTCACAGCCAATTGGAAGGAAAGATATGTCTAAGAGCATCTCTCGTCGTAACTTCGTGACGCTCGCCGGCGCCTCCGTGGCCGCCTTCGCGGGCCTGGGCCTCGCCGCCTGCGGTGGCAGCTCCAGCTCCTCCGACAGCTCCAGCTCTTCTAGCTCCTCCAGCTCCTCTTCCAGCAAGGACGTCTCCGGCAACATCACCGCAGTCGGCTCCACCGCCCTCCAGCCCCTCGTCGAGGCCGCTGCCGAGCAGTTCATGAACGAGAACCCCGGCGTCCAGATCACCGTCCAGGGTGGCGGCTCCGGCCAGGGCATCACCCAGATCGCCCAGGGCGCCGTCCAGATCGGCGACTCCGACGTCTTCGCCGAGACCAAGCTCGACAACGCCGACGACGCCAAGAAGCTCATCGACAACAAGGTCGCCGTCGTCGGCATGGGCCCTGTCGTCAACTCCAAGGTCAGCGTCGACAACCTCACACTCGACCAGCTCAAGGGCATCTTCACCGGCAAGATTACCAACTGGAAGGACTGCGGCGGCGACGACGCCGACATCGTAGTCATCAACCGTGCCTCCGGCTCCGGCACCCGCGCGACCTTCGAGGACGCCGTACTCGGCGGCGACAAGGTCCCCGAGGACTTCAAGCCGCAGGAGCAGGACTCCTCGGGCACCGTCCAGAAGATGATCGCCGAGACCCCCAACTCCATCAGCTACCTCGCCTTCTCGTACTTCTCCGATGACATCAAGTCCCTCAAGGTCGAGGGCGTCGAGCCCAAGGACGCCAACGTCGAGACCAACAAGTGGACCATCTGGGCCTACGAGCACATGTACACCGCCAAGAAGCCGGATGCCGCGACCAAGGCGTTCATCAAGTACATGCTCGGTGACGAGGTCCAGGGCACGCTCGTCAAGAAGACCGGCTACATCTCGATGAAGGGCATGAAGGTCGAGAAGGACGCCTCCGGCAAGGTGACCAAGCTTTAATGACTGCAATTGGGGAGAAGACCGTGTCTAACAAGTCCGAGTCCACGGCCGAGGTCGTGGGCGTCTCCCCCAAGCGAGGCATCGAGCGCAGGGGCCAGATCATCACTGGCCTCTGCGTTACTCTTGTCGTCGTCTTGGTGGTGACACTTATCTTCATGGTGTGCTCGCGAGGGCTCGCCACGTTCACCAAGGACGGAATCCCCCTGGGGTCCTTCTTTGGCGGAACTACCTGGAACCCGCACCAGAACGGTGCAGACGGAGTGCCCCTGGTCGGTGCGCTGCCCATGATCGTGGGCTCGTTCTCCGTCACGCTGCTGTCCTGCCTGATCGCGCTCCCGTTTGCGCTCGGCGCCTCGATCTTCGTGGTCGAGATCGCCCCCGGCTTCGGCAGCAAGATCTTCCGTCCGCTCACCGAGGTCCTCGTCGGCATCCCGTCCGTCGTGTTCGGCCTCGTCGGCCTGGGCATCATCGTCCCGTGGATGCGCGGCCTCGTCGGCGGCACGGGCTACGGCATCCTGTCCGCGTCCATCGTGCTCGCGTTCATGATCCTGCCCACCATCACGTCGCTGTCCACCGACGCGCTCGCCGCGGTTCCCAACAGCTACCGCGACGGCTCGTACGGCCTGGGCTGCACCCGCTGGCAGACCATCGTCGGCGTCGTGCTTCCCTCCGCGCTGCCCGGCATCCTCACGGCCATCATCATGGGCATGAGCCGCGCCTTCGGCGAGGCGCTGGCCGTCCAGATGGTCATCGGCAACGCCGCACAGATGCCGCAGGGCCTCTTCACCCCCGCGTCCACGCTCACGTCGGTCCTGACCATGGGCATGGGCAACGAGGCAATGGGCACGCTCCCCAACGACGTGCTCTGGGCACTGGCCATGGTCCTTCTCATCATGTCCCTTGTGTTCATCCTGATCGTCCACCTCATCGGCAGGAAGGGGGCCGCAAAGAATGACTAGCGCACAGGAAACCGCTGTCGCGGGCGAGAAGAACGCGCCCAACCAGTCCATGCCCAATGCCGACTACACGGCCACCGCTCACAAGGCCCGCGTGCAGGACAAGGTCGCCACGGGCATCCTCGCCGCCATCGTCGGCGTCATCATCGTGGCCCTCGTCGCGATCATCGTCTACATCCTGGCGTCCGGCGCCTCCAAGCTCGTGGACGTCCACTTCCTGACGGCAAAGCCCGAGCAGTTCAAGGCGGGCGGCGGCATCGGCCCCGAGCTCTTCAACTCGTTCTACCTGCTCGTGCTCACGCTGCTCATCTCGGTCCCCATCTCGCTTGGCGCGGCCATCTTCCTCACGCAGTACGCGCCGCAGGGCAGGATCACCAACATCGCCAAGACGGCAATCGAGACACTGTCGAGCCTTCCCTCCATCGTCGTTGGCCTCTTCGGCATGCTAACCTTCGTCCTCACGCTGCACTGGGGCTTCTCCATCCTCTCCGGCGCCCTTGCGCTCACGATGTTCAACATCCCCATCCTCGTCCGCGTGATCCAGCAGGCGCTCGAGGCCGTCCCGCGCGACCAGCGCGACGCCGCCCTGGCGCTCGGCCTCACCCGCTGGGAGGCCACCATGCACGTGCTCGTGCCGGCAGCCATGCCCGCCATCGTCACGGGCGTCGTCCTCTCTGCAGGCCGCGTCTTCGGCGAGGCGGCAGCGCTCATCTACACTGCCGGCCAGTCCGCACCCGTGCTCAGCTGGTCCGCTCCCATCTGGAGCCTCTCCAACCCGCTGAACGTCTTCCGTCCGGCCGAGACCCTGGCCGTGCACATCTGGAAGATAAACTCCGAGGGCGTCGTGCCCGACCTCTCGGCAGTCTCCGCCGGCACCGCAGCCGTCCTGATGGTCTGCATCCTGGCATTCGACATCATCGCGCGTGTCGCCGGACGCGCGCTCGAGAGGAAGCTGACGGCAGAATGACAGACACCACGAAGCTCACCTCGAGCACGGTACAGAACCCGGTGCTCCACACGCACGACGTAACGGTCGACTACTCGGGCAAGCGCGCCCTCAACGAGACGAGCCTCTCGTTCGAGAGCGGCACCGTGACGGCACTCATCGGCCCCTCCGGCTGCGGCAAGTCCACGTTCCTGCGCTGCATCAACCTGATGAACCGCGAGATCCCGGGCTGCGTCGTCGGTGGCAAGATCGTCTACCACGACATCAACGTCAACACCAAGGGAATCGACACCCTGTGGCTGCGCAAGCGCGTCGGCATGGTGTTCCAGCAGCCCAACCCGTTCCGCAAGTCCATCTACGAGAACGTCGCGTTCGCCCTCAAGAGCCATGGCATGACCAAGAAGGAAGAGCTGGACGAGCGGGTGGAGAAGAGCCTGCGCGCCGCGGCGCTGTGGGACGAGGTAAAGGACAAGCTGCGCGACTCCGCCTACGCGCTCTCCGGCGGCCAGCAGCAGCGCCTCTGCATCGCCCGCACGCTCGCGCTCCAGCCGGACGTCGTCCTCATGGACGAGCCCTGCTCCGCGCTCGACCCCATCGCGACCTTCGCGATCGAGGAGACCATCTCCAGCATCGCGCGCAACGGCATCTGCGTCGTCATCGTCACGCACAACATGGAGCAGGCCACGCGCGTCTCCAACAAGACCGCGTTCTTCTACCTTGGCCACATGGTCGAGTTCGGCGACACCGCGCAGATCTTCGGCGCGCCGAAGGACCAGCGCCTCAACGACTATCTGAACGGGAGGTTCGGCTAATGGCAGAGAGCATGTCGGTCAAGGACCTCAACCTCTACTACGGCGACCACCAGGCACTCAAGGACATCACGCTCGACATGCCGGCGGGAAAGGTCACCGCGTTCATCGGTCCCTCCGGCTGCGGCAAGTCGACGCTCCTGCGCTGCCTCAACCGCATGAACGACCGCATCGAGGGCTGCCGCGTCGAGGGCACCGTGAAGCTGGGCGACACGGACGTCTACGAGAACTACGACGTCTACGAGCTCCGTCGCCGCGTGGGCATGGTCTTCCAGAAGCCCAACCCGTTCCCGCTGTCCATCTACGACAACGTGGCGTACGGTCCCAGGCACCACGGCAAGCCCAGCAAGGCGGAGCTCGACCAGATCGTCGAGACCACCCTCACGGACGTGGGCCTCTGGGACGAGGTGAAGGACAAGCTCGACCACTCGGGCCTCTCCCTCTCGGGCGGCCAGGCGCAGCGACTCTGCATCGCACGCGCCCTCGCCGTGAACCCGGGCGTCCTTCTCATGGACGAGCCCACCTCCGCGCTCGACCCCATCTCGACGGGGCTCGTTGAGGAGCTCGCCGTCAAGGTCGCCAAGGAGCACACGGTCATCATCGTCACGCACAACATGCAGCAGGCGACGCGCATCTCCACCAAGTGCGCCTTCTTCTACCTGGGAGAGCTCGTGGAGGCGGCGCCCACGGCGCAGCTCTTCTCCACGCCAAAGGACAAGAGGACCGAGGACTACCTCACGGGAAGGTTTGGATAATGATCAAGACGAGAAGTGCCTACACCAAGCAGATCAAGCAACTCGACGGACACGTCTCCGTCATCGGCCAGGCGGTCGTCGAGGACATCGAGAACACCGCCAAGGCCATCGGCGACGGCAACAAGGACGCCGCGCAGGAGACCATCGACGGCCACGACTCCTTCGAGCGCCTGCACAGGAACGTCGAGGACACCTGCATGACCCTCATGCTCCTGCAGCAGCCCATGGCGAGCGACCTCCGCCTCGTCACCGCATCCTTCCGCGCGATCAGCGACCTCGCGCGCATCGACGAGATGGCGTACGAGACCGCCCTCCTCACCGAGGAGATCGACCTCACCGTCCCCAAGGAGCTTGCCGATTTGCTCGTCTCCATGGCGGACAAGGCAGCTACAATGGTGAGGCAGGCAGTGGTCTCCTTCGGCAACGGCGACGTTGCCGACGCAGAGAAGGTCTTCGAGGAGGACGATGCCCTCGACGCGCTGTACGAGCAGGTTCGCGTCAAGGTGATCGAGTACCTCAAGAACGGCACGGAGTCCGCGACGGCGGCGCCTGAGTTCCTTTCCGTCGCAAAGTACTTCGAGCGCATGGGCGACCACGCACAGAGCGTCGCGGATTGGTCCATCTTCCGCGCAACCGGTTCGTACCGCGGCCGCACCATGGGGGAGAATGACTGACGTGGTCTACTACGTCGAGGATGACACGAACATACGCGAGCTCACGGTCTACGCGCTCCGCCAGGCGGGCATCGAGTCCGAGGGCTTCTCGGACGACGCCGAGTTTCGTGTCGCGTGCGCAAAGCGCACCCCCGACGCAGTACTTCTCGACATCATGCTCCCGGACACGGACGGGCTCCAGATACTCAAGCGTATCAGGCGCACGCCAGGGTTGGAGAACGTCCCGGTCATGATGCTCACCGCAAAGGACACGGAGCTCGACACGGTCCGCGCCCTCGACAACGGTGCCGACGACTACCTCGCCAAGCCCTTCGGCATGATGGAGATGGTGAGTCGCGTGCGCGCGCTCCTGCGCCGCGCGGGCCGCTCCACCACGGGCGAGAAGAACGAGGTGCTCTCGCTGGGGCCGCTCACGCTCTGGCCAAAGCGCCGCGAGGTGACGCTCGAGGGAGTCGAGCTCAGCCTCACCCAGCGCGAGTTCGACCTGCTCGAGTTCCTCATGAGGTCTCCGGGCGAGGTGTTCAGCCGCGAGGAGCTGCTCCAGCGCGTCTGGGGCTGGGACTTCGACGGTGGCTCCCGCACGGTCGACGTGCACGTCCAGCAGCTACGCGCAAAGCTGGGCAAGCACTCGGACCTCATAGAGACGGTCCGTGGCGTAGGCTACAGGGCCAGGGGTTAGACAGGACGGGGTCGCGCGCCTCTTGGGGTGCGCGACCTCTTTCTTCGCCAGGAATGTAAGGACTCAACATGGCGGTTCCCATTACAGAAGGAAAGGCAATCGCGGGGCAGGCGCCGGGGGAGAAGCGCAGGGCCTCTCTCGCGAGGCGAATCTTTGCGGCGGTGGCGATCGTGGCCGTCGCGTCGTGCGTCCTCGTCTCCGTCGCATCCGCCTTCGTCTACCAGAAGTCCATCATCGAGGATGCGCAGACCGGCCTCGGCCATGAGTGTGCCCTTGTCTCGTCGATGCTCAACGCCACCGGCAATGGCAGCGCCGGCGAGGTGGCCGCGCTCAAGGAGACCGAGTTCGGCGACGTCCGCGTCACGCTCGCCGCAAAGAGCGGCAAGGTCCTCTATGACAGCCAGGTCGAGGCCTCGACCCTTCCCAACCACGCCTCGCGTCCGGAGATTGCCCAGGCGCTTCGCCATGGCACGGGCGAGTCCGAGCGCGACAGCACCACCGTCGGCTACCTCAGCGTGTACCACGCCGAGCGCCTCGAGTCCGGCAACGTGATCAGGCTCTCCGAGGACCGCGACGGCATCCTGCGTGTCATCGGAAGCGCGCTCTGGCCCATGGTCGGTATCGTCGCGCTCGTCGTGGCCGTGGCGTGGATCGTCGCGCAGCGCTTCTCCGACCTGCTCGTGAGGCCGATTCTCAAGATCGACACCTCCTCGGGCAACGCAGAGTCGCCCTACCAGGAGCTCGACCCGCTCGTGTCCCACCTCAACGAGCAGCAGGCGGAGCTGCAGAAGCGCATGAACGACATCGTGGACGCGGACGCCATGAGGCAGGAGTTCACCGCGAACGTGACGCACGAGCTCAAGACCCCCATCGCGGCGATCTCGGGTGCGTCGGAGCTGCTGCGCGACGGGCTCGTCCGTCCCGAGGACGTCCGGGAGTTCGCGAGCAGGATCTACGGTGACGCGCAGCGCCTCTCGAGCCTCGTGTCGGACATCCTCACACTCTCGAAGCTCGACGAGTCCGAGCGCGTGGGCGACCAGGCGCTCTTTGGCGAGCCCTCGCAGGTCGACCTCTACACCGTTGCGCAGGACGTGGCGGACCGCCTTGAGGAGAAGGCCGCCAAGGCCAACGTCTCGCTCAGGGTGCAGGGTGCCTCGGTCTTCGTGAACGGCTACCCGCGCCTCCTGGACGAGATGATCCGCAACCTTTGCGACAACGCCATCCGCTACAACCGCACGGGCGGCTCCGTCCACGTGTTCGTGCTGCCCGTCAACGGGCATCCCACGGTACGCGTGAGCGACACCGGCGTCGGCATCTCCAAGCAGGACCAGTCAAAGGTGTTCGAGCGCTTCTACCGCGTGGACAAGAGCAGGTCGCGCGAGACCGGAGGCACGGGCCTGGGACTCGCCATCGTCAAGCACGCGGCGGCCCTCCACAAGGCGACCATCGACCTCGAGAGCGAGCTCGGCCGCGGCACGGCCATCACGGTCACGTTCCCCGCCGAGTCGGAGTAGCCGTCCCGCCGACACATCGGTCGAATCTGTCGTTTTTCTCCCATGCCCCCACGCGGCGATGCGCTAAGAGCGTGAAGCCGCGCGTCCGATGCTATTCTTCTAAACAAGAGGAAAACGCGACGACTGGGAGCGCATGCGCGGGGACATCGTATCCATACGCGACGTGATCGCGGCAAACAATATGCTTGAGCAGCGGGGGAGCGGCCTTCGCGTCCACATGCATGACGCGTGCGGAGGGCAGAGCTTCTCGCTGCGTGGCGACGCGGGCGAGAAGGGCACGGATGTCGACAGGCAGGCAGTGCTCGACTGCATGCGCTCGCTCGGCCACACGATGGAGTTTGCCGAGGACGGCGTCAACTTCTGGGTGGCTCGCGCATGAGCGCCGGAGGCGACGTGACGGGCGAGAAGAGCGAGGGCCTCGTACAGAAGGTCAAGGGCATGCTGAGCGAGCGCTTCACGAAGTTCGTGGGGTCGTCGCTCATCAGCACGCTCGTGGACCAGGTCATGGCCTTCCTGCTCTTTGGGTGGCTGCGCCCCGTCTTTG
>QOUO01000091.1 GCA_003862195.1 Coriobacteriaceae bacterium
CGGCCGTCACGAGAGGCCCCTCACGAAGTCGGCGGCGGATTGCAGCTGCGCGTCCGAGGGGTGGCCGCGGAAGTAGAGCGCGCCATCGGCCACGGGGATGCCCTTCTCCACCAGGGCGTTCTTGATGAGGTCGATGGCGTGCCTGGACACCCACGAGGTGGAGAAGACCGCGGCCTTGCGCACGAGCGCGGGGTCGAGCGACTCGAGGTAGCCCTTGAGGTGCTTGTCGATGCCGTAGGCGTACAGGGCGCCGCCCACAAAGAGGACGTCGACCGACTCCGTGAGCGCGGCGTTTGCGGCGTCGACCGACACGGCCTCCGTTCCGGCTGCCTTTGCGACCGCCTCCGCGACGGCCTTGGTGTTTCCCGAGCGCGAGAAGTACCTCACTGCTGCGTTCATGCATTCCTCCGGTTCTGGTTGGCGCGCCCGGCCGCGGTCGTACGGGGCGGTGCCGGCGGGGCGCGCGTTTGACAGTTGGCTTATACCCAGCGCGTCCGCCCGTGCGGCTTGCCTATAATGTGTGCGTTACATTGCGCCCCAAGGGAGGTCCAAGGTCCATGCTGCCCGTCATCCTGATAGTGCTTGCCGCCATCGTCACGCTGGTGGTGCTTTCCTCGCAGCTGGTGTGGGGCCTCGTGCTGGGAACGCTTGCCAGCCTGGTGCTAGCGGTGCTTTCCTACGT
This sequence comes from Coriobacteriaceae bacterium, assembly GCA_003862195.1. Classification (GTDB taxonomy): domain Bacteria; phylum Actinomycetota; class Coriobacteriia; order Coriobacteriales; family Atopobiaceae; genus Parafannyhessea. Next base: position 683 of record QOUO01000091.1, read on the forward strand.
GGGCTATCGCAAGGTGAGCGACGCCAGGCCCACGGAGCGCGTGTGCCCCGCCTGCGGCAGCACAAACGTGCGGCTGCGCGACCGCGGCGTGGACCCCGAGGCGTCGCACTCCGGCTTCTGGGACATCACGGGCGCCATCGGCAACGTGGACTTTGGCGAGCTGATTCAGTGCCGCAAGTGCGGCCACGCGGAGCCCTACATCACGGGCGAGGCGCTCGTGATGGCGCGCGAGGACTGCCGCAAGCGCCTCATGTTCTGGGGGTGCGTCACGGCGGTGTGCGCGCTCTTCTCGCTCTGGATGCTGTTTGTCTGACGCGGCCTGACGCTGCCTGACGCGCGCTGGGTCCGCGGGGGAGAAGAACGGCCCCCGCGCTAGATGTCCTCGTCCTCGTCGGTGTCGCGCACGGCCAGGCGGTACTGCTTGGGCGTGATGCCGCACTCGCGCTTGAAGGTATTTGCAAAGTAGGGCTGGCTCGAGAATCCCAGCAGGGCGCTTATCTCGCTCAGGGAGTACTTGGTGTAGTGGAGCAGGCGCTTTGCCTCGTCCATGCGGCGGTAGCGCACGTACTGGTTGATGGTGAGCCCGGTCTCCTCCTTGAAGTGCTTGGTCAGAAACGACGTGCTGCAGCCGATGCGGTGCGCGAGCTCCTCGATCGTGGGGACGTTCGCGAGGTTGTTGACCACGATCTTGATGCACTCGTGCACCTCGGGGCTGATGCCGCTGGGCGTGCGCACGCTGTTGACGATGGTGGCCACGTCCATCAGCATCGCGTTGAGCAGCGTCACGACCTCGACCTCGGAGTTGGCCTCCTCGCATTTAGCCACGTAGGCGGAAAGCATCTGCAAGCCAAGCTTGGTGCCGATGCCGCCCGGAATGGCGCCGTGCAGGAACGTCTCCGTCGCGTCCACGATGAACTCGTCCTTCGCCATGCGCAGGTTGCCGTTGCCCATGGTGGCGGAAAGCTCGTTCACCAGGTTGTCGTGGTACGTCTGCGTTCCCAGGCCAGACCAGATCTCGTCCACGGCGCCCTCGCGCACCAGGCGCGTGATGTCGTTGCGCACGAGCATGCTCTGCTCGATGGAGAAGCTGTCCTGCTGCCGCGACGCCTCGCGGTGCACGTCGTTGACGGCGTCGAGGTCGGTGATGTCCGTGATCGGGTCCTCGGAGGTGTTGTTGGCAAGCAGGTGGAAAAACCCCACGAGCGCGCTGAAGCGAATGAAATTGTAGCGCGGGATGCGCGCCAGCAGCGGCGCGACCTCCTCGCGCCTGGTGACGGGGATGCCCACGAGGTTCATGAAGTGCTCCAGCACGAGCCCCTGGCGTCCCAGCGGGAAGGTTGGCCCAATCACGAACTCCAGGCCAAGCGCCTCGCTCCGCACGTAGCCAAACATCGCGTCGTCGTGCGTGGAGTAGGTGGTGAAGGGCCTCTCCAACGCGCGCAGGGGGAGAAGAACGAACGCGTCCGGGGTGATGTCCGATGGGAACCCCGAGCTCGCGATACGCGTCTGGCCCCGCCAGCACGCGATGGGGATGCCGTGCGACGCGAGGAAGAGCTGGCAGAGGTGCGTCGCCACCTGGTTGGGGTCGAGCCCGCTTGGCGGTCCAAGTGTGGAAACGTTACCAGAATCGTTTGCGGTCGCTACCATGTGCGCTCCTGTGAACTAAAAGTGAGATTAAATCAGAATTTACAACTATGTGGCAAAAATAATATTACACACGCCCCCGCGATTGTGATAATCAAACACGTCAATCGGGCGGACGGTCGTGCAAAAGCGCACGTAGTCCCTATCGGGGGAGCAAAAATGAGGTATCTCGTTCTCGTGAGTCACGGTACGTTTGCACAAGGTCTCCACTCTGTACTGAAGATGCTCGCAGGCGACCGCGACGAGGTGCTCAGCTGCTCCCTCAAGGAGGGCGAAGGCGCGGACGAGTACGTTGCCGAGCTCAAGCAGACCATCTCCGTCATAGGTGAGAACGATTCCGTCTTCCTGTTTGGCGACATCATCGGCGGGTCCCCGCTGACGAACGCGATCAACACGATCACGGAGGCCGGCCTGCTTCCGCGCACGCGCATCTTCGGCGGCGTGAACCTGCCCGCCGTGCTGACGGCGGCGCTCTCGCCGGAGGCGGACGACGACTCGCTCGCGGCTGACGTGGTGAGCGAGGGTGCCGCCGCGCTGCAGGAGTTCGTCGTGAACGTCGAGGACGACGACGAGGACGACCTGTAGCCGCCACGGGCAGACCTCTGGCAGAACATGCGCGAAGCTGAGTGAAGTCGTTCTTCTCACCTGCTGAGAGTCAAATAGTCTGAAACTAATACCTTCTACCTTGCCATTCTAGTGGTCTTTGGTACTGCCAGGCTTCCTACCGGAGCCTGTGGGGGACTGTACGCATTTTCGTGAAAGGGGAGTACGTATGATTTCGTTTGTGCGCGTTGACGACCGTATGATCCACGGTCAGACGGTGACCAGGTGGTCGCTGGAGTATCCCTGCGACGGCATCATCGCTGTGAACGACGCCGCTGCCACCAACCCGGTGCTCAAGGCCGCCTACAAGGGCGCCGCTCCTGAGAAGAAGATCTTCGTCTGGACGATGGAGCACTTCCTGGCCAAGGCCCAGAAGGTTCTGGACTCCGACTCCAGGTACTTCCTGATCACCAAGAACCCGATCGACATGAAGAAGATCCTCGTCGACCACAAGTTCGTTCCGTCCGATGTCAAGCGCGTCATCATCGGGCCCTGCAACGATCGTCCCGGCGCCGTCAAGCTGGGCAACAACCAGTCCATCACCCAGGAGGAGGCGCAGGCCCTGGAGGACATCACGAAGGCTGGTTACACCGTCGAGTTCGCACTGATCAAGGAGAAGTCCATTGGCGAGTGGCCGAAGTTCCGCGATCAGTTCGACGTCAAGTAAGTCTCGTCACCGGAAACGAAAGGCAGAGTGACACGTATGGCCATTAACGCGTTCCAAGCCGCTTTGCTCGGCATCTTCGCATGCCTGGCATCGCTCCCTGGCATGGGCGGCACCACGATCGGTAACTACACCCTCGGACGCCCGCTCGTCGGCGGCCTCATCGTCGGCATCATCCTCGGCAACGTGCAGCTGGGAATCATCGTCGGCGCGGCTATCCAGCTCGTCTACATCGCACTGGTGACCCCTGGCGGAACGGTCTCCGCTGACGTCCGTGCCGTCACCTACATCGGCATCCCCCTGGCCATCCTTGCCATCAAGGCCCAGGGCCTCGACCCCAACTCCTCCGCGGCCGCCGGCCTCGCCGCTTCGCTCGGCGCCGCAGTCGGCACCCTCGGCACCGTCCTCTTCTATGGCACCGCGACCATCAACCTGGTCTGGCAGGGCATCGGCTGGAAGGCAATGGAGTCTGGCAACTGGCAGAAGATCAAGAAGACCATCCCCATGGTCGACTTCGTCCTGCCCTGGATCGGCCACATCCTCTTCTCCTTCCTCCCCACGTTCATCATCTGCATGGCTGGCGCTCCTATGGTCCAGGTCATGAAGGACTACCTGCCCATGGACGGCATCGCGATGAAGACGCTCTTCACCGTTGGTTCGCTCCTTCCTGCCGTCGGTGTCGCAATCCTGTGCAAGCAGGTCATCGACAAGCCGCTCGACTGGGTCATCTTCGGCTTCGGCTTCACGCTCGCTGCCGTCATGAAGTGCAACCTGATCGCATCCGCGCTGATCGCAGTGTTCTTCGCACTCATGAACTATGAGATCCAGCAGGCCAAGGCCGCCAAGCCCGCAATCGCCGATGCTTCGGCTGCCGGTGCTGTTGACGACGACGAGGAAGATGAGGACATCTAATGGCTGAGAAGAAGAAGCTTTCCCAAGCGGCTCTCAAGAAGAGCTTCCGCAACTGGGCATACAGCAACCTTACCTGCTTCTCGCAGGAGCACATGCAGACCTTCGGCTACCTGGTAGCTATGCTGCCCATCGTCGACGAGCTGTATGACAACGACGAGGACAAGGTCAAGTCGCTGCGGACCTACACCACGTTCTTCAACACCGAGCCGCAGATCGGCACCCTGGTCGTCGGCCTGACCGCCGGCCTCGAGGAGGCACGCGCCAACGGCGAGCCCCTCGACGACGAGACCATCAACGGCATCCGCGCCGGCCTCATGGGCCCGCTCGCCGGCCTCGGCGACTCCATCATCGTCGGTACCTTCATCCCCATCCTGCTCGGCATCGCCCTCGGCCTTTCCACCGGCGGCTCCGTGCTCGGCCCCCTGTTCTACATCATCGCCTGGAACGTCATCATGTACTTCGGCATGAAGTACGCGTACAACCAGGGCTACACCATGGGTGGCGCCGCCGTCGAGGCGCTCGTCGGCCCGCAGTCAGCTGCACTGCGTAGCTCCATCGTCATGGTCGGCACCATGGTCATCGGCGCCGTCGCCGCTACGTGGATCAGCATCAGCACCTCGCTGAAGTTCCAGTTCAGTGCGAAGAGCGCGTTCGTCCTTCAGGACACCCTCGACAACATCTTCCCGAAGGCCTTGAACTTCTTCTTCGTGTGGCTGTGCTGGTGGCTCATGACCAAGAAGAAGATCAGCCCGACCGTCGTCATGCTCATCCTCGTGGTCATCGCATTCGTCGGCGTCCTCGTTGGCTTCTTCAACCCGGGCCTGAAGTACTAGTACTTGGAATCGCGGTCTACTGCGTGCCGCACACACTGGGAGGGAGTGTGCGGCACGCGGAACGGCCCCCACAGGCAGCCGGCCTCGTGCAAGTTTGCAGGAGGCCGGCTTTCTTTAGGGACCGATCTACGGATGCCGTACGCATTGCAAGGCCATCCGCATTCAAGCGAGTCGCATGCGCGTAAGGGCAACTGGCGGGACTTCGGCTATCCTCTTCCAAGGAAGAGACCGGGAG
>QOUO01000092.1 GCA_003862195.1 Coriobacteriaceae bacterium
GCGCGAGGCGCTCTGCTCCGAGGCCGAGTCGGTCGCGGGCGAGAAGGACTGGCGCCGCGGGCCGTCTGACTTTCGCAGGCTGGCGGACGAGTGGCGCTCGCTGAGGCGCTGGCACGACCCGCGCGAGGACGAGCTGCAGAGGCGCTTTGACGCGGCACGCGAGGCGTTCTACACCGCGCGCGACGCCGCCCGCGAGGAGGCCGGCAAGAAGAAGGAGGCGCTCGCCGCAGAGGCGGAGCGCCTGAGCAAGTCCGACCGCTGGAAGGCGACGGGCGACCGCTTCCGCGAGCTCATGGACGAGTGGAAGGCCGCCGGCACCGCGGGCCACGAGGTGGACGAGGAGCTCTGGCAGCGCTTCAACAAGGCCAGGAGGAGTTTCTACGACGCCCGCGAGGAGCACTTCAAGCAGCTCGACGCCGCGCGCGCCGAGGCCAAGGCCAAGAAGGAGGCCCTTGTGGAGAGGGCCCGCGAGGCCGCCAAGACGAGCGAGGACTGGAAGGGCGCCGAGTGGCGTGCGGCATCCGCGCGCATGAAGGAGCTCATGGACGAGTGGAAGGCCGCCGGCGTGGCGGAGCGCGCGGACAACGACCGCCTGTGGAAGGAGTTCACGGACGCGCGCCAGCCGTTCTTCGACGCGCAGCACGCCCACTACAACAAGGTGGAGGCGGACCAGAAGGAGGCCGCGCAGGCCAAGCAGGCCCTCGTGGACGAGGCCCGCGAGCTGTGCGAGGGCTCGGACTTCTCGCGCGAGGCGACGGAGCGCGCCAAGGACCTCGACCGCAGGTGGCGTAAGATAGGATACGCCGGCAAGGAGCTCAACGACCGCCTGTGGGAGGACTTCAACAAGGCCAAGGAGGGCTTCTGGGACAAGAAGCGCGCCTACGGCGAGGAGCGTCACGAGGAGTGGCGCCAGCGCACGGAGGACGCGATCGAGCGCCGCGAGAAGCGCATCGCCAACCTCAAGCAGCAGACCGAGCACCTGAGGGAGCGCATCGCCAACGCGTACGCGACCGACCACGTCGAGGAGATGCAGGAGCGCCTCGATGACAAGCTCGACCTCATCAAGCAGATCGAGGACGAGGTGAAGGACATCAAGTCGCGCCTGGACGACTAGCGCGGCGGAAAAGGGGACACATGGCGGAGCAGGCCTCGGGCACGGAGACACCCTCGTACAAGAGCAGGGAGGAGGTGCCCGAGCGCTACCGCTGGGACCTGAGCGACCTCTTCGAGAGCGACGAGGCATTCGCGACCGCGCTCGACAAGGCCAGGTCCCTGGTGGACGAGTACGCCGGCTGGAGGGACCGAGCCCTTGGCTCCGGCGAGGGGCTTCTTGCGTACCTGCGCTTTGACGATGACGCCACGCTCAGCCTGCAGCGCCTGGGGAACTACGCCGGCCGCCGCGCGGACGAGGACACGCGCAAGAGCCGCTACCAGGACCTGAACGCGCGCGTGACGACCCTCATGGCGCAGGTGTCCGCCGCGGGCTCGTGGTTTGAGCCGGGCGTCCAGGCGATTGACGGCGCGACGCTCGAGGGCTGGTACCGCGACGTGCCGGGGCTCGACCTCTACCGCCTGGCCATCGACCGCGTCCGCGCGCTCGCCCCGCACACGCTGGCGCCCGAGCAGGAGGCACTCCTGGCCCAGGCCGGCGTGCTCATGGAGCAGCCGGGCCTCGCGTTCACGATGCTGAACGACGCCGACCTCACGTTTGCCGACGCGACCGACGCCGGGGGAGAAGGGCATGCCGTCACGCACGGCAGCTTTGTCCCGCTGGAGACCTTGCCGGACCGCGTGCTGCGCGAGTCCGCCTACCACAGCGTCTACGGCGCCTACCGGTCGGTCCGCAACACCTGCGCGTCCCTGCTGGCCTCCCAGATGAGGCACCTCGCGTTCTTCTCGCACGCGAGGCACTACGCGAGCTCGCTCGAGGCGTCGCTCACGCCCACGGAGGTCCCCGTCGAGGTCTACGGCAACCTGATCGACTCCGTGCACCGCAACCTGGAGCCGCTCCACCGCTACATGGCCCTGCGCGGCCGCGTGCTGGGGCTCGACCAGATGCGCTACTGGGACGTGTACGTGCCCATCGTGAAGGTGCCGGAGCGCCACTTCACGTTTGAGGAGGCGTGCGACCTCATGCTGCGCGCGCTCGCCCCGCTGGGCGAGAAGTACCTGAGCGTGGTGCGTCGCGCGCTTTCCGAGCGCTGGATCGACGTGTACGAGACGCCCGGCAAGATGAGCGGCGCGTACTCCGCGGACGGCCACGGCATGCGCCCGCTCATCCTGCTCAACTTCCAGGGCACGCTCGAGGACGTGTTCACGCTCGTGCACGAGATGGGCCACTCCATGCAGACATGGCTCTCCAACGAGGCGCAGCCGCCCCGTTACGCGGAGTACCCCATGTTCGTGGCGGAGGTTGCCTCCACCACCAACGAGTGCCTGCTCATCCACTACCTGCTCGACCACGCGCAGGACGACGCGGAGCGCGCCTACCTGGTGAACCGCTTCTGCGAGATGTTCAGGACCACGCTGTACCGCCAGACCATGTTCGCGGAGTTCGAGCGCGACGCCAACGCCGCCTGCGACGCGGGCGAGGGCGTGAGCGCGGACGCCCTGTGCGAGCGCTACCGCGCGCTGAACGACCTGTACTACGGCGACGCCATCGCCTCCGACGACGAGATCGCGCACGAGTGGGCGCGCATCCCGCACTTCTACTATGACTACTACGTGTACGTGTACGCGACGAGCTTTGCCGCGGCCGCCGCGCTTTCCGACCGCATGCTGCGCGAGGGCGAGCCGGCCGTCCGCGACTACCTGGGCTTCCTTGCGGGTGGCTGCTCGAAGACGCCCATCGAGCTGCTGCGCGGCGCCGGCGTTGACATGGCGGACGGTTCGGCCGTCGACGCGGCGCTGGCGACCTTCTCCACCTTGGTGGACGAGCTCGACCGGATGCTGTAGGGGCGGACATGCAGAGGGACTCCCTGGTGCACGTGGCCGCCACGGGCGGCTACGGCAGCGTGTTCGAGGTGCAGAACGGCGTGTGCGAGGTGGGGCTGCTTGACCCCATGGCGGAGGAGTACTCCCTCATGGTGCCGCAGACGGCCCTGGAGGAGCTCGACCCGGCGACGGACGCGGATAGGCGGGAGCTGGTGGGGCGCCTGGCGCTCCTGCACCTGCGCGTGACCCGCGGCCTGCTCGCGCGCGACGGTTTCGAGCTGTATGTTGGCAGGAACGAGGACGATGCGTTTGAGCTCTGGTTTGCCCAGGGCCTTGCACGCACGCAAAGGGTCGCGACACTCGATGCTGACGCCGCTGCGAACCTGACGGAGGTGCTCCTTCCCCTCGGGCTCGACGCCTGGGAGGACGGCGGCGCGCCGTGCCTGGACGGCTGGGGCTGGTCGCTCGAGCTCGTTGGCGCTGGCATGGGCCAGGCGGCCTACGGCACGGCGCCGGCCGCGTGCGCGGATGCGGATGCCGGTGCCTGCGAGGGCCTGCGCGACCTCGTGACGGCGCTTGCCGGCCTGGGCCTGCCCGTCGAGTGGTGTCCGGACGGCCCGCACGCCACGGGCGGGGACGGGGCATAGCCCGTATGGGCGAGAAGGACGCGCGCCCTTGCACGACTGACGCTGCCAACGTCCGGCAGACGCCAGAGGAGCGACCGTACTACGTCTACATGGCCTCCTGCGAGGACGGCAGCATCTACACCGGCATCACGACCGACGTGGCTCGTCGTATGGCGGAGCACCTGGGCCGCACCGGTCGGGGCGCCCGCTACACGCGCACTCACCGCGTGACGGGGCTCGTGGGGCTCTGGTCCTGCCGCGGCCGCTCGGCCGCGAGCGTGCTTGAGGCGCGCATACACCGCCTGCCGCGAGCGAGGAAGGACGTCCTTCTCGCCCAGCCGGCCCTTGCCGAGGACCTCGCGGGGGATGGATACGCTCCCGTTCCGGAGGGGGAGCGGGAGCGTCTGTGGCGAGATGCCCTCGAGCGGGTAGCCGCGGGCTAGGTTTAGGTTGTTGGCGCGGTTTGCCTACTGGTTCGAGCTCGTGTCGGTGCCGGTGTCCGTGCCCGTGTCAGAGCTTGTGGTCGAGCTGGTGCCGGTGTCCGTGCTGGCGCTCGTGCTCGAGTCCTTCTTGAACGAGATCTGGTCGTAGTTGGTGTCGTAGTCCGCCAGCGTGTTGTAGATGTCGCCGCCTTCGGCCGTGCTCTGCGTGATGGGGTCGAGCAGCACCTGCGGGTAGTAGCTGGGGTAGTTGTAGCCCAGGTCGATGCCCCAGTAGCGGTCGACCTGCTGGGCCACGGTCACAAGGTCCTTGTAGCAGGCGTCCGTCGCGACCCACGCCTTGTAGAACGTCGCGGTCTCCTGGTAGGCAAGGGCGCTGTTCGCGCTCTCGTCCGCCTGCATCTGCTGGATGAGCTCCTTGAGCGACGCGCGCTTGGCCTCGCGCTGGTCGCGGGTGGCCACGTACAGCGTCTTGTAGTCGGAAATCGCGGTGTCCACCTGCGAGCGGTAGCTCTTGAGCTTGTCCGAGTACGCGGAAATCGCCTGCTTCTGGGCCTTCTCCTCCGCGGTGAGGGTCTCGGTGGTCTTCTTCTTGGTGGACTTGCTGCTCTTCTTGGACGAGGACTTGGAGCTCTTCGTGCTCGACTTGGAGCTGGACTTCGTGCTTGCCTTGGAGCTCGAGCTCGACGAGGAGTCGTCCGAGCCCGTCGTGGACTCGCTCTTGCGCGAGGTCACGTTCTTGGCCTGCGGGTCGCTGAAGTTGTAGCCGTGTGTGGTCACGAGCGCGGACACGAGCGTGATGATGATGGTCGCGGCCAGGATGCCCACGATCACCCTGCGGTCGGAGGTCCAGAAGCTGTCGCTGCGCTGGAACCTGGACTCCGTGGGGTTGGTGCCCACGGGCGCCTGCATCGGTGCGTGCGAGGAGTCGATCACGTCAAAGGTGGGCCGCTCGTCATGGCGCGGCAGCCGGGCCTCCTCCTCGGCAACGTCCCGCTCGTGCTCCTCCCTCAGGCGCTCCGCGACCGTCTCCCTGTGCTCGGCGGGGGCTGCGTCGGTCGGCTCAACGGGCTCGAAGGGTGCCTCGGCGTCGGTCGGCTCAACGGGCTCGGGTTCGGCGTCCTCGTTCAGGGGGTCGTCGGGGTCGGGTTCCTCCACCGTCTCCTCCACGTGGCCGGTGGCCACGGGACTCTTGCTCACGAGCGTCGGGTCCTCCTCGGAGATCTCCTCCGCAAGGTCCTCGGGACGGAACTCGGCATCGTCGGATTCCTCCCACTCCCGCAGGTTGGTACCGCAGACCATGCAGAACTCCTGGCCTGGCTTGAGGGGGGCACCGCATTTGGGACAGAACTTAGGCAACATGGCACTCCTGGCGACGTTCCGGGAAGATTATGAACGAAGGCTGAAGACAGTATGTCACCTC
>QOUO01000093.1 GCA_003862195.1 Coriobacteriaceae bacterium
GAGGTCATGGCGTTCCCCAAGACGGCGAGCGGCTCCGACCTCATGAGCTCCGCGCCGTCCGAGGTCTCGGGCAAGCAGCTCAAGGAGGTCTCGCTCAGGCTCCTGTAACAGCCGGGGGAGAAGAACAGAACCATTGCTGGGGGTCGTCCTGCGGGGCGGCCCCTATTTTGTGGCCAGGCCGCGGGCGAGGCGGCACGTCCTTCTCGCCCGCGCCGCAGAGTGTATGCGTCCGCGTGCTATGCTCCTGACGACATCAAGGTACGAACGACCCAAAACCTGGGAGGAACACATGGACGAGAAGAGCAGCATCACCCCCGAGGACCTTGCCGCCTCGCGCGAGCGCTTTGGCGCCGAGCGCGTGAACGCCGTCGCGAAGAACGCCGTCACCTCAAACGGCATCCGCTCCGCCGCGCGCCGCCCCGAGGGCGTCGCCGCAAACGCGCTGGGCTTCGACCTCGAGGTCACGCAGGGCGACCGGTGCGATCAGCAGCGCTCTGGCCGCTGCTGGATGTTCGCGAGCCTGAACACCATGCGCTACCGCGTGATCAAGAAGTACGGCCTCAAGACGTTCGAGCTCTCGCAGGCATACCCGCTGTTCTGGGACAAGCTCGAGAAGAGCAACTGGTTCCTGCAGAACATCCTCGACACCCTGGACGAGCCCCTCGACGGACGCCTCGTGTCCTTCCTGCTTGCCGATCCCATCGGCGACGGCGGCCAGTGGGACATGTTCCGCAGCCTCGTGAAGAAGTACGGCGTGGTGCCGAAGGAGGCCATGCCCGAGACCGCCTGCTCCAGGAACACCCGCGAGCTCGACCGCTACCTCACGCGCTACCTGCGTGGCGCCGCAAAGCGCCTGCGTCAGAGCCACGAGGCCGGCGTGGGCACGGACGACCTGCTCGCAATGAAGAAGCAGATGATGGACGAGGTCTATCACCTTCTGGCAGTGTGCCTGGGCGAGCCGCCCGCGTCCTTCTCCGTGCGCCTGCGTGACAAGGACCAGAAGCTCGCGCTCTCCGGCACCTTCACGCCGCAGGAGTTCTTCAAGACCGCGGTCGACATGGACGTCGACGCCTACGTATCGCTCATCAGCGCGCCCACGGCGGACAAGCCGTTTGGCCACACATACACGGTCAGCCGCCTGGGCAACGTGTGGGAGGACCACGGCGTGCGCTACCTCAACCTGCCGCCTGCGGAGCTCAAGCGCGTGGCCATCGCACAGCTCAGGGACAACCTCCCCGTTTGGTTTGGCTGCGACGTCGCGCAAAGCTTCCTGCAAGACGAGGGCATCATGGACACGGCGGCGCTCGACGTGGACGCGCTCTTCGGCTTCCCCGTTGAGGGTTGCATGGACAAGGCCGAGCGCCTCGACTACGGCGAGAGCCTCATGACCCACGCCATGGTGCTTGAGGGCGTCCGTCTGGACGAGAAGGGCGAGCCCACGCTCTGGAAGGTTGAGAACTCCTGGGGCAAGGACCATGGTCGCGACGGCTTCGACACGCTGTCCGACGCATGGTTTGACGAGTACGTCTACCAGGTGGTCGTCGACAAGAAGTACCTGACGGAGGAGGAGCGCCGCACCTACGAGACGGAGGAGCCGACGGTGCTCGCCCCGTGGGACCCGATGGGCTCGCTCGCGTAGGCGTATCGGTCGGACCGCGGCCAGCACGTGCAATCCATGCGCTAAAAGGTGATCGCCAGTCCCGGGCAACCCCGAGGCTGGCGATCTTGTTTGTTAGCTCTTTTCTCTATCTCTTGCTACTAAGACCTCCAGTTGATGGTGACCTTGACGTCGGAGCCCATCGCGCCCCTCAGCATCGTCTGAAGGTTCTGCTTGGCGAACGTCTTCGCCTGATCGATGAGCCCTCCATTGAGCGCGTCTTTGTTGCTTTGCTCGATGCAGTGCTTCTGCAGGTCGACAACGCTGTCTGGATCGATGGGGTTGAGGATGTTGTTCTCCTGGTCCACGATCTCGGTCTTGTCCATGTCGGGCGTGTTCGAGATGATCTTGGGCGCGTCCAGGTCAACGACGACGCTCTTTGGCATGCCGCTCTTCTTGTCCTTGTTCTGAGAAGTGAACTTGGCGGTCTTAAGATTGACGCCTGCCTGTATGGTGCCCACGTAGCGCATCCAGTACTTGTTCTTGGTGAAGGGAACGTCAAACAGATTGAGAAGGTCACGGTTCGAGCTCTCGACCTTTGAGTAGAGGTCATAGCTCTGGCTGGCGCACACAAGTGTGCCTTGGGCCTGGACCTGCTCGAAGACCGCATCGACAGTGGTGACTCGCTCGTTTCTGGCCTCGACGCCGCTCACCTTGGGGCTCATGGCCGACCCGATGCGGTAGCCTGCGTATCCTCCCACCACAATCAGCACGAGGATTATCACGATAAGGGGAGCCCTGTTCTTCCGTGCTGTCTCGATGGTGGAGCGAATCTTGGTGTCCTGTTCCATTTCATTTCCTTCCAAGCGGTGTGGGCGACCCGTCGCCATGTTTTTCTCACCCTAGATGAGAGGTCGGGGGGGGGGGGTCAAGGACTTTTTCAGCTAGTGCGCGCGAAGCCGGTTGATGGTGCAAGCCGGCTTCGCGCGCGGATCGTGGTGACCGCGTCAGTAGCTATTTGGAGATCTTCTCGACGGAGAGCGTGATCGAGCTGATCGACTGGTTGATCGCCAGGTTCGAGTACTCCGTGCCGTCTTCGTCCTTCTCGTGCTCGAACGTGAGCTCGGTGTTTTGCTCCACGCTCTGGGCGGTCACCCTGTACTGGCTGAGGGATTTGCTGTCGGACACGTCCACGTAGCTGCCGTCGTTCGCGTTGACGTCAAGCTGAACGTAGCTTCCGCCGGTATAGCCGTCGACAAACTTGCCCGTCATCGATATGTAGCCGCAGTCGGCGAGGTTTCGACCCACGTAATCGCGGATGTATGCGGTGCTGTTGTTGGGCGACGCCTTGATCTTGGTCATGTCGATCGAATTCCCGCTCTTGCCCACCTCGTCCACGGCAAGCACGATTTCGTCGATGCTGTTCCAGATGGTCAGGTCATACTCCTCGCCGTCCTCGTCCTTATCGAAGGCGGACTTGATTTTCGTGTTAGGCGCAACGTTTTGGCTTGAAACCCTGTACTTACGCAGCAGCTTGGACTCAGAGTCGCTGGAGTCTATGTGGGTTCCGTCCGGGGTCACGAAGACGATCACGGGATGGACGCCGTTTCCATACTCATCGTGCCTTCTGCCGTCCATCGCCATGTAGCCTACGTTGGCGGCGTTCATACCCACGTAGTTCTTCACGTAGTGGGTGTACTTGTCCGGCGACTTCTTTATCTGCACGGTCTTTGTCTGCTGTGCCGGCGCGCTCGCCGTGGCCTTGCCTTGGCTTCCGGCCGGCGCATTGCCGCAGGCGCTCAACGCCACGAGGATGGCTCCGGTCGCAACCGCCGCCGTCAGTTTCGTCCCATGCATTCTCTTTCCTTTCGCTCGTCTTCCTGCGTTGAAACGGACCTGCTACAGAAGTCCGCGTATGCCCTCGTAGCTGCCGGGTCCGTACATCAACTCCACCAGCAGCTCCATCTCGGGGAGGTCTAACGCGGAGTCCGGCCCGTCGTCCCCCGCAAACGTCAGCTCGAACGCGACGATGCGCCTGAACAGCCGCTCCAGTGCGTTCCGATCCTTCGCGTGGCCAAGCGCTAGCGCCTTGTGGTACCTGCTCACGTTCCTCTCGATTTCCTCGCGCAGGAGGTCCACCTGCTCGTCCAGAATCGCGTCGGCGTCCGAGTGTACCCTCTCGAACTCCCTCTTCACCTGGGGGAGGGTCATGCCGCGTTCCCTCAGCAGGGCCACCGCGTACAGTACCTTCAGGTCCCGCGTCGAGTACACGCGGTATCCCCATTTGGTCTCCTTTGGCGACAGAAGCCCAATTCCGCCTTCGCCCTGGTAGCAGACGCGCTGTATGTCCCTGCGGCTTAGCCCCGTCAGCCTTTCGACCTCAGAGATCTTCCAGCCGGCCTGGCCCAGCTTCTTGTGTTGGTGCCTTGGCTTCATGCTGAATTCCCCCTGAGACCAATAAATCCGTTCAAGAGTTGAACAGCAATGCCCATTTGGCTCGAATCTGCCCTTGGGCACCCGTGCGTGACTCATGTCAATCTCCTCATTTTTATAGAAGCGACCCAACGCGCTTCTCCTATGAGGGGGCGTGTTTTTTTCGCGAGAAGGGCGGCCCCTCCTCTTGAGGCTGCGCACACAAGAAGGCCCCGGCGACATGTGGTCGCCGGGGCCCGAGGGCTGTTCTTCTCTGTTAGTTGGACTGAGCGAGACGCGTTACTGCGCGGTGTAGCCGCCGTCGATGTAGAGGTGCGTGCCCGTGGTGAACTCGTTCTCCACCAGGAAGACGACGCCGTGGGCGATCTCCTCCGCCTTGCCGAGGCGTCCGAGCGGGTGCAGCGACTCGAGGCGCTTCATGCCGTCCTCGCCCATGGTCTTCTCGTTGATCATGCCCGTGTAGATGTAGCCGGGGTTCACGGTGTTGACGCGGATGTTGTACTTGGCCAGAGCGAGCGCCGCGGACTGGGTGAGCAGGTTCACGCCGCCCTTTGCCGCGTTGTAGGAGGGCAGGTTGGGGTCGCCGATGGTGCCCTCGATGGACGAGGTGCTGACGATGGCGCCGCCGTGGCCCTGCTTCTCCATCTGGATTGCCGCGTACTTGATGCCGTAGAACACGCCGGTCAGGTTGATGGAGATGAGCTTGTTGAAGTCCTCGTCGCTCATCTTGTCCACAGGCAGGAAGTTTGCGATGCCCGCGTTGTTGTACATGATGTCGACGGAGCCGTAGGTCTTGACCGCGAAGGCGATGAGGTCCTGGACCTGCTTGGAGTCGCTCGTGTCAGTCTGGTGGAACACCACATCCGGCGAGACCTGCTTGAGCTCCTCGAGTGCCTTTGCGCCGCGCTCTTCGTTGCGGCCAGCGATGACGACCTTTGCACCCTTCTGCAGGAACGCCTTTGCCGTGGCGAGGCCGATTCCCGAGGTGCCGCCCGTTACGACTGCCGTCTTGCCCTTGATCTCGAACATGGTGCCTCCAAACGATTGCGTACCAACATCTGTCGGTTCGTTGGGGCACGTACCCGTTCCCTTAAGACAGCCTTTCGTTCAGGTTTGCGAGCGGCTGGGATTGCGGCTTGGGCGGTGAAGAATTGCAATTAGACATGTAAATGCTTCAATAGGACACTGCACAAAGCTGTAATTTTGCGCTATAGTAAAGCAAACTGAAATAGCTTTAAGGTAGGAGGTCCCCCATGAGAGCATTTCAGAGGGCGCTCCGTGAATGTGTGCTTGTTG
>QOUO01000094.1 GCA_003862195.1 Coriobacteriaceae bacterium
CCAGCGCCCGCGTCCGCTACGAAAGCAGCATGCGGTCGTTGTCGAGCTCGCCGCCCGAGACCTCCTCGAACTTGCGGAGCAGGTCCGGCACGGTGAGCTTGCTCTTCTCGTCCCCGCGCACGTCGAAGATCACGTGGCCCTCGTGCATCATGATCAGGCGGTTGCCCAGGCGGATGGCGTCGTGCATGTTGTGCGTGACCATGAGCGTGGTGAGGGAGTCCTGCTCAACCAGGCGCTGCGTGAGCGAGAGGACCTTGGCCGCGGTCTTGGGGTCGAGCGCGGCGGTGTGCTCGTCCAGGAGCAGCAGCTTGGGACGGCGCAGCACCGCCATGAGCAGCGTGAGCGCCTGGCGCTGGCCGCCGGAGAGCAGGCCGACCTTGGAGGTCATGCGGTCCTCGAGGCCCAGGTCGAGCATCTTGAGGCGCTCGTGGTAGTCCTCGCGCTCCTCGCGCGTGATGCCCCACGAGAGGCCGCGCCCCTGCCCGCGGCGCGCCGCGAGGGCGAGGTTCTCGTCTATCTGCATGTCGGCTGCCGTGCCGCGCATCGGGTCCTGGAAGACGCGGCCCAGGTCAGCGGCGCGCTTGTGCTCCGGCAGGCGGGTCACGTCGCGGCCGTCGATCTGGATGGTGCCGCCGTCGGGCGGGAAGACGCCCGCGATGCAGTTGAGCAGCGTCGACTTGCCGGCGCCGTTGCCGCCGATCACGGTCACGAAGTCGCCGGGCTCGAGGTGGAGGTCCACCCCGGTGAGCGCGGGCTTCTCGTTGACCGTACCGCGGTTGAAGGTCTTGGTGACGTTGGAGAGCGTGAGCATCAGCGGTCAGCTCCCCTCTTGAACGCGCGGCGTGCCTGGCTGCGCTCCACGATGACGGGGATCACGAGGGCGAGCGCCACGATGACGGCGGAGAAGAGCTTCATGTCGTTGGCGTCCATGCCCATCTGGAGCACGATGGCGCGGATGATGAAGTAGATGACGGAACCCACGACGGCCGAGGTCAGGCGGCTGCCAAACGCCTGCAGCTTGCCCGGCGTGAGGCGGCCGAGCACCTCGCCGATGACGATGGCGGCCAGGCCGATCACGATGGCGCCGGTGCCCATGTTGATGTCCGCGTACTTCTGGCTCTGGCACACCAGGGCGCCGGAAAGCCCCACGAGCGCGTTGGAGAGGCTGAGCGCGATGAGCTTGGTCACGCGCACGTCGATGCCCAGGGCGCGGCACATGTCCTCGTTCTGGCCGGTCGCGCGCATGGCGGAGCCGATCTCCGTGCCAAAGAACCAGTAGAGAAGGACGACGCACAGCGCCGCGACCGTGATCCCGATGATGAGCGTGGCTACGTTGTTGGACACGCCGAGTGCGCTCGCCACGCGCGAGAACACGGTGTCCACGCCGAGGAGCGGCGTGTTGGACTTGCCCATGACGCGCAGGTTGATGGACCAGAGCGAGATCTGCGTGAGGATTCCCGCGAGGATTGCGGGGATGTCGAACAGCGTGTGCAGCAGGCCCGTGACGGCGCCGGCGACGGCTCCCGCGAGCGTGCCCAGCAGGATGGCGACCACGGGGTCGAGCCCCATGTTGACCGAGGCCACGGCCGCGACGCAGCCGCCGAGGGCAAAGGAGCCGTCCACGGTGAGGTCTGCGATGTCGAGCATGCGGAACGTGATGAAGACGCCGAGCACCATGACACCCCAGAGGATGCCCTGCGCGACGGCGCCGGACAGGGACAGAAGCATTAAGGATTCCCCCAAACCTAGGAAGACTTGAGGACCGAGAGGTCGACGCCCACGGCCTTTGCGGTCTTCTCGTTCGTAGCGAGCGTGCACTCCTTGGCGCTCAGGTACTCGATCGGCATGTCGCCCGGGTTCTTGCCCTTCAGGATCTTGACCGCCATCTGCCCGGCCTTGTAGCCCAGCTTGGTGTAGTCGATCCCGTACGTGGCGAGGCCGCCGTTGTCGACCATGCCCTTCTCGCCGCAGATGACGGGAAGCTTGTTCTCGTTCGCGACCATCGACACGGTGGACATGCCGGCCGCGATGGTGTTGTCCGTGGGCGCGTAGCAGGCGTCGACCTTGCCGACCATGGACTCCACGACCTGCTGGATCTCGTTGGAGCTGGACACGGAGTAGCGCACGGCCTTGAGCCCGCGCTTCTTGGCGGCCTTGAGGGCCAGCTTGACCTGCACGTCCGAGTTGGACTCCGCCGTGCAGTACAGCACGCCCACCGTCTTGGCGTTGGGGAGCAGCTTGACCAGGAGGCCAAACTGGTCGTCCACGGGGGTGAGGTCGGAGGTGCCGGTCACGTTTCCTCCGGGCTTCTTGTTGCTCTTGACCAGGCCGGACGCCGCGAAGTCCGTGATGGCCGTGCCCACGACGGGGATGTCCGACGTGGCGCCCGCGACCGCCTGGGCGGCCGGCGTGGCGATGGCCAGGATCAGGTCGTCGCCGTCGTTCACGAGCTTGGTCGCGATGGTCTGACAGGCAGACTGGTCGTTCTGGGCGTTCTGCTGGTCGATCTTGTACTTGAGGCCGGACTTCTTGAGCGCGCTCACGAAGCCCTTGTTGGCGGCGTCGAGCGCGTCGTGCTCGGTGAGCTGCAGCACGCCGATCTTGTAGGTCTTGTCCGAGCTGCCGGAGCTGCCGCATCCGGCGAGGGTAAAGGCGGTCATGCCTCCAAACAGCGCGATGGCATCGCGACGGGTCATGCACTTGGTCATGTTGACAGCCTCCTTAGGGTTGGGGCCGCGGGGTCGCGGCACGGGTGTGGTGTCAGCCAATCCTAAGGTTGCCTAGGCGCGCGCGGGCCGCCTTGCCGCAATCGATTACATGTTCGTAACTGCCTTGGCGCGAGTGGCAGATGTGGGGTGGGGGCTATGCTCCCAGCTCTTCCTCCACGTATGCCCTGAAACCAGGCAGGGCAAAGCGCACGACGCCGCGGGCCACCTGGTCTATCACGCCCCCTGCGAGCAGCCTACCGCGATACTTCGAGGCATACCGGCTCTCGACTCCCATGCGTTGCGCGATGTCCGCAATGCGGCTCTCCTTGGTGTCCTCTAGCATTGCCTCAATAAAGCGCAGGTCAACGTCGGATAGCTCCCTATAGGTAGGTGCGAGGATGTGCGAACGAAAGTCCTCCTGCGCGTCGGCGGCACCCTGCCTTGCCTCTGCCGCCGAGATGGTCCCACTCAGCTCGGATGCCTGCCAGCATCTGAAGCCCACGAGCTGAAGCATGTAGGGATAGCCACCAATCGCTCGCGTGCAGCTATCGAGCGCATCGTCGGTCACGTCCCTGCCGCCGATTGCCACCGTCTCCTTGAAGGCATTCCGCACGTCGGCATCGGGTATGATGCCGAGCTTGTGCTGCTGGGCCCTGCGCAGGAAGGACACGCTCTTGTCGTTGAGCAGCGCGCTGATGTTGTGGGGGAGGCCCGCCATCACGAGGGCGACCCGGCGCTGCTCCCGCACGAAGAGCTGATAGACGGCCGCTAGATTGACCATTTCGTCGAGTGACGGCACGACCTCGTCCACGGTGATGAGAAGTCCCAAGTTCGCGTCCTCCAAGGTCTGGAGGAGTCTCCCCATCCGCGTGCGCCAGTTTTCCGCCGCCGTGGGGGACGTGGACCAGCTGGCGCTTATCGGTCCTACGCCCAACCCCGTGAGCTGGGGAAGCGTGGCTTCACGCTTGCCCAGCACCTTCTGGCATGCAAGACGGGTCTGCTCGTAAATGTCCTCGAGCATTCCCGGCATTGCCACCACGTGTACGGCGACCCAGCCGTCCTCTGCCGCCTCTTTGGCAAGGTAGGTGAGAAGCGCGGTCTTTCCGGACCCACGGGGACCGATCAGGATGCTGGACAGGTTTGGATTGCCGCGACCCTGCGCAAATGCCTCGAAGAGCTCCCTCTTGATGGACTCACGTCCAGCCATAACGAGCGGAACGCTGCCAAATTCGGGTGTGAACGGGTTGATGGGAGGCATCGCCATGGCTCCTTTCGCCTTGTTCGCCTACTTTCGCCTTGTTCGCCTATTTTCGCCTTTTTCGCCTTCACAGGCAAGAGCAGGTAGATGGCCTGTTCAAGCGAGCTGTACTTCCTCGCAGTCCCAATGGGTAAGGTACAAGCATGCGGTTTCGCAATGTGACGCACCCGTGAATCCCAAACAAATCTAACCCTCTTAGATAATCTCCCGAGCACATGGGGTAGGCTCTTCTCCGTTAGCTAAGGGTCTTAGCAAAGGAGAAGGACGTGGAGGACGAGAAGAACGCTCCTACCGCCTGCGACGGCACCGTGGGCGCACCGGCCGCGGACGGGGACTGCCCGTACATGGGCGCTTCCGCTGGCGACGGTGCGTACGTGGAACTTGCGCACGGGCTCCTGTCGGAAAGCCGCCGGCTGCGGATCAGCCTGGGCGCCGCCGCGCGCCGCTGGGACGGTCGCGGCCGTTTGGACGCGCTGCACGTGCTGCACCATGCGGAGGGCGAGCTCACGGCCGGGGAGCTCGCGCGCAGGTGCCGCGTCTCGACGGCGCGCATGGCGCAGACGCTCAACCAGCTCGAGGGCGAGGGTCTGGTCGAGCGCACGCAGTCCGCGAGTGACCGCCGGCGCACGATCGTGCGCATCACGGACGCGGGGGAGGCCAAGCTGCAGACGTACTTTACCGGCGTGAACCGCTTCTTCGCGCGGCTGCTGGGCAAGCTGGGTCCGGAGGATTCCCGCGAGCTCGTGCGTATCATCGGGCGCCTGGCGGACGTCGCGCGCGACGCCACGGACGAGGGAGGCGATGCCGAGTGAGGCTCGTGAGGTTGCTGCGCGGTCACGTGCGCGAGGTGGCGGCGGTGCTTGCGCTGCTCCTGGTGCAGTCGCTGTGCGAGCTGTCGCTGCCGCGCTACATGTCCGCCATCGTGAACGTGGGCGTCGTGGGCTCCAAGGCCGGAAACATGTCCTACCTGGGCCACATGGCCCTTGTGATGTTCGGCTTCTGCGTGGGCTCGCTCGTGGCGGGCGCGCTCTCGGGCCTCGTCGCGTCGCGCGTCGCGGCCGCGGTGTCGCGCGACCTCAGGCACGACGTCTTCAAGAAGGTCATGTCCTTCTCGCCCGCGGAGGTCACGCGCTTCTCGCAGTCGTCGCTCATCACGCGCTGCACCAACGACGTGCAGCAGATCCAGAACATGATCGTCATCATGCTGCGCATGGTCGTGTTCGCGCCGATCATGGGCGTCGTCGCCGTGGTGCAGGTGCTCACCATGGGCGGCGGCCT
>QOUO01000095.1 GCA_003862195.1 Coriobacteriaceae bacterium
TACTTCTCGGGAATCAACCAGAGGGCGGCATAGGGAAGGGCAAGAACAGCTAAGCTGGGAACACCATCAGGCAAGGGCTTTCGGTAGAAAACGCTAATTCGTGTCGAACAGACTCAGCCAGTTCACAACCTTGGTGACAAGACCAAGGAATTCAAGTTCACTGTTACCTTCACTGCGCCTGCAGGCAAGAACTGGGTGAACGATATTACCGTTAAGGGTGGCGCCTCCGACCTGAAGTGGAATGGCAACGCCGCAACTTTCACGCTCAGCGATGGAGATACCGCTCAGTTTGAAAATGTTCCTGCTGGCGTCACCTATACGGTGGACGAGGCGGATTACTCCGCTGACAAGTACACCACCGAGGGTGAGGTTACTACGCCGACTGCCATGACCTCCAAGGGTGCGAAGGTTGATGTTACGAACACCAAGGAGGGCAAGGTCGACACTGGCGTGATTCTTAACAACGCCCCCTACATCGCCATCATCGGCGGTGCTGCGGTCGTCGCAATCTGCGTCGTCAACAAGCGTCGTCACAGCGACATGGACTAGTGGCTTAGACAGCTGACTAGAAGTCCTTTGTAAGTGATTGAGGCTGCGGGCGGGACGCCCGCCCGCAGCCATTTCGATAAGGGGAGGTGGAACACGTGAGAGCATCGAAGCCGCTGAGGGCGTGCAACAAGGTCTTCAACATTGTGGTTGCTGTGCTCTTGATCGGTGCCACCTTCTTTGCGGGATATTCGCTTTGGGATAATCAGCAGGTCTATGCCCAGGCCCAAAAGGTTGGGGAGGACCTGCTCAACCTCAGGCCCAAGGAGGGCAAGAACCACCGTAAGGCCTTCGAGAAGCTGAGGAAGATCAACCCCGACGTGGTTGCGTGGATAACCATGAAGGGGACTAAGATTGACTATCCCGTGGTACAGGGCGAGGATGACCTCGAGTATCTGAACAAGGATGTGTATGGTGACTTTGCTCTGTCGGGAGCGATATTCCTCGACTCGCAATGCAACCCCTCGTTTACGGACTCGTACTCCCTCATCTACGGACACCACATGGATAACCACCTAATGTTTGGTGACCTGGATCTCTATCACGACAAGGACTTTTTCAACAAGAACAAGACAGGCGTCCTCATGACGCCGGATCAAACGTACGGCTTGGAGGTGTTTGCCGTTATGACGGTGAACTCCTCGGACAGCACGATCTTCTCGCCCACCTCGTGGACGAAGGACTGCTCGGGCGTTGTGTCCTATGCGGCCCAGAAGGCCGAGCACGTTCGTAGCGACGTGGTCGAGAAGATCGGAGCCGATGTCGCCAAGGAAAGGATTGTGGCTCTTGCCACGTGTTCTTCCACGGGGACGGAGGCTCGGACGGTACTACTGGCAAGAATCGTTCCCTATACGGGCAACGGCAAGTAGATGGCGAGTTAGGAAGAGAAATGAAGATTAAACACAGGCTTATGGCGGTCGCGCTCGCGCCAGCGCTCCTCCTCCTGGCGGCCCTGTTCCCCGCAAACGCTATGGCTATCGAGGGGGACGCGACTACCGTTAAGGTTCCCGTTTCCGTGACGACGTCTGGTCAGGGCATCCCTGGGGAGACGTACACGGTGAACATCGAGGCCGAGACCGAGGGCGCTCCTATGCCCGCTGCGTCCAAGATTGCCGTGAAGGGCGAGGAGCTCAAGGCCGGCACCTATACCGGTGACCCCGCCGAGTTCGACCTTGACTTCTCCAAGGCCCGCATTGGCATCTACAAGTACCGCATAACGCAAGAGGCCCCGGAGAACTCGACGGGACGCGGCGAGTATGACGACACCGTCTACTACATGACCGCGACCTACGAGCACCCTGACGGAAGGATGAACGAGACCAGGGTGACTGCCGCCGTGCACAAGGGCACGAAGGACGGGACCAAGGTCGCCGTTTGCAGCTTCTCCAACAACTATGCCAACCTGCCTGCAGGCAAGAGCGATCCTCCCGTGAGCAAGCGTATCGCCGGGGACAAGCCCTCCACCAAGACCAGGTTCACGTTCGTGTTCGAGGGGCTGG
Organism: Coriobacteriaceae bacterium; assembly: GCA_003862195.1. GTDB lineage: Bacteria > Actinomycetota > Coriobacteriia > Coriobacteriales > Atopobiaceae > Parafannyhessea. Next base: position 2,046 of record QOUO01000095.1, read on the forward strand.
ACGGCGCGCCGATGCCCGAGGGTGCCAAGGACGGGAAGATCACCGCCAGCGTCGACGGCGAGGGCACGATCGAGTTCGGCAACTCCGAGTACACCAAGGCCGGCGTCTACACCTACAAGTGCTACGAGGTGAACGACGGGGCGGAGGGCTATACCTACGATAAGACGGTCTACACCGTTCGCGTTGCCGTTACTGAGACCGTCGATGGCTTCAAGGTCGAGAGGGCCATCATCGACCAAGACAATAAGGAGCATGACTCCCTGACGTTCACGAACACCTACAAGGAGCCGGCTAAGCCTGCGGAGAACAAGCCGGCAACTCCCGCAACGACCAAGAAGGGTGGCTCCGGCGTCGTCAAGACTGGCGACACCAACAATGCTGCTGCGGTTGTTGCTCTGGGCGTGATTGGTGCCGTAATCGTTGCTGGTGCAGTTACCATGAGGCACCCCGGCAAGCAGGAGAAGTAGAAGAGCGTTATTGGTAGGTTTTCTAACTCGTGCATCATTGTTGACGCCCCTGGCTCACGCCGGGGGCGCTACTGTGTTTGGGCGTGCAAATGACCAAATACCTGGAACGAACTGAGCGGACAGCTGCTATAGCGGCTGGGTAAAATACAAGTGCACCAGCGGTGCCCGTCCTTTCTAAACGGTACTGCGGGCAACGCCAGGTGTTTCGAATCGAAGAGCCCGGTAGCCCCCGGGCTCTTCTTATCTCTCACTTCCCTCGCATGCAGCGGGGATTGGGCGATGCTCACGACGAGCTCGAGGGTTTATAGGACTTCAAGGACAAAGTGCATGTCAATGGGCATTAACCTCCTCTTGGTGAGAAAAGCTGCTCGCATCCGGACGCCGCTGGTGTAGTGAAGATTCCGACGGGTTGGCAAAGCCAAAGCCGTTCGTGGCATGATGTAGCAAACAAGGATCGTTGTGCGGACCCAGGACCGATGGTTTTGGGCCCGCTTGTGCTGTGAAGAGGTTTCCATGCTCATAAACCGCGTCGCCACAAAGCTGCTTGCAGCGCCGGACCTTGCGCCCGTGCTGCACCAGCTGGACTCCGGCCACGATGCCACGCTCGGCGTTGCGCAGAGCGCCCGTCCGCTGCTCGCGGCGTCGCTGTGGGCGCGCGACCCCCGGCCGTGCCTGATGGTCGTGGCGTGGGAGGAGGCCGCGGACCGCACGGCCCGCGCTCTGGCCGCGTGGCTGGGTCGCGACGTGGTGAGCCGCTATCCGGACCGCAAGGACCTGCCGTGGTCGGACCGCCCCGCGGACGATGCCGTGGTGGGTGCCCGCTGCCGCGCCGTGGCGCGCCTTGCCGCGGGCGAGAAGTGCCTGGTGGTTGCCAGTGCGCGGGCACTGCTCCGGCGCGTGCCGCCCAAGGGCTCCGGCTACTTTGCCTCCAGCACGTTTGCCGTGGGCGACGTGCTGGACTTTGAGGACGTGCCGCGGCTGCTTGTGGGCATGGGCTACTCGGACGCGGGCGACCCCTCTGAGGTGACGGCGCCGGGCACGTTCTGCGTGCACGGCGACGCGGTGGACGTGTTCCCCGCTCAGGCGACCTCGCCCGTGCGCCTGGAGTTCTTTGGGGACGAGGTGGACCGCGTGCGCCGCATGGTGCCCGCGACCGGCCAGACCATCGGCGAGCTGCAGAGCGTGACCGTGAGCCCCTGCCGCGAGGTGGCGCTCACGGATAGGACCGTGGCCCGCGCGCGCAAGGCGCTGTACAACCGCGCCCAGAGCGACTCCAAGGTGGCCGCGGACCTGGAGCTGATAGAGGCCCGCGCCGCCGCGCCCACGCTCGACAAGTACCTGCCCGAGCTCTATGGCGGCAGCGCCACGCCCATCGAGCACATGTCCAAGGACGCGCTCGTGATCCTGGCGGAGCCGCGCGCCCTGTTTGACGACTGCATGCACGCGGCGGACGACGTGGACCAGGCCGCGCGCAACGCGCGCGTGGACGCGAGCGGCCTCTTTACCAACCCGCGCCAGATGGACTTTGGCAAGCAGCAGCGCCTGTCCTTCTCGTCCATGGCACGCGTGGGCGGGCAGGCGGACGCGGAGCTCGACGTGCGCCAGCCCTCCATAGCGGGAAGCGACGCCAAGCTGCTGGGCCGCATGCGCCAGCTGGTGCACGACCGCCAGAGCATCGTGTTTGCGGTGCCGGACCGCGGCGCGCGCGAGGCTCTTGAGCTTACCTTTACGGACGAGAAGATCCCCATTGCGGAGTCGCTGGCCACGGCCGGGCCCAACCGCGTGCCGGTGTGCGACCCCGCGGCCATGCAGAACGTTGAGCCACTGCCGCGCGGCATCGTGACGTTTGTGGACGCGCCCGTTCCCGCGGGCGTGGCCGTGCCCTCCGCCGGGCTGGCCGTCTTCAGCGTGGGGGACCTCACGGCCCGCATGGCGCGGCACAAGCACCGCGTGCGCAAGGTGGACCCCACGAGCGTGACCTTCCCCTTCAAGCCCGGGGACTACGTGGTGCACGCCACGCACGGCATCGCGCTGTTTAGCCAGATCGTGCGTCAGGAGGTCGCGGGGCGCGAGAGGGACTACTTCCTGCTGGAGTACGCGGGCGGGGACAAGCTGTTCGTTCCGCTGGAGCAGGTGGACCGCATCACGCGCTACGTGGGACCGGACGGGTCGAGCCCGCGGCTGACGCGGCTCAACACGGCGGACTGGTCGCGCGCTACGGGCAAGGCGCGGCGCTCCGCCAAGAAGCTCGCGTTTGACCTGGTGGACCTCTATACCCGCCGCTCCACCGTGCAGGGCTACGCCTTTAGCCCGGACACGCCGGCGCAGGCGGACATGGAGACGAGCTTCCCGTACGAGCTCACGCCGGACCAGCGCTCCGCCATAGAGGACATCAAGGCTGACATGGAATCCCCCAAGCCGATGGACCGCCTGCTCTGCGGCGACGTGGGCTTTGGCAAGACGGAGGTGGCACTGCGCGCCGCCTTCAAGTGCTGCCAGGACGGCAAGCAGGTCATGGTGCTGTGCCCCACCACGATCCTTGCGCAGCAGCACTACGAGACGTTCTTCAAGAGGTTCACGCCCTTCTCGCTCGACGTGCGCGTGCTGAGCCGCTTTGTGACGCCTGCGCAGCAGCGCGAGGCGCTCAAGGGCTTTG
>QOUO01000096.1 GCA_003862195.1 Coriobacteriaceae bacterium
CGAGGCCCGCGGGTTGGAGGGACTCGAGCGTCAGGGCGTCGCTGCCGGCGGAGCTCGTGTCGTTCCTGGACTCCGAGCGCCCGGCAGACCTCGCCGCCGACCTGAGGGTGCTGCGCGACGAGAGCGCGGAGCGCGGCTGGTCCGCCGCGGTGGAGGGCATGTCGCGCTCGCTCGCGGCGACCGGCGGCCTCGACCGCGCCAGCGTCGCGCTGTCCGCGGCCAGGGCCGCCTCGGGCGACGAGCGCGTCGAGTACGACGAGGAGGTCGACCTGGGCGTCTACGACGGGGCGCTGAGGCTGCTCGAGGGAGGCGGTCGCCGTGCCGCAGACGAGCTCGGAGCGTGAGGCCGCGCAGGCGGCCTTCCGCGGCGCCGCGAGGGCGCTCTTCATATCCGGCGACACCATCGGCGCCTTCCTCGACGCCGCGACGCCCGGCCAGGTCGCGGCGTGCACCTCGATGCTCGAGTCGGAGATCGCCCACCGCGACAGGGCGAAGCGGGCGCGCCTGCCCGGGCAGGCGAGGTTCCCCGTGCCGAAGTCCATCGAGGGGTTCGACTGGTCGAACGTCGCCTTCCCCGACGGCTGGGGCCGCGAGGACATGTGCTCCCTCGCGTTCGTGCGCGACGCGGAGGACCTCGTCTTCTACGGGCAGACGGGGCGCGGCAAGACGCACATGGCCACGGCGCTCGGGATCGCCGCGACCTCGGCGGGCTACCCGGTGAGGTTCTGGCAGACCGCGCAGCTGGTGCCCCAGCTCGGCAAGGCCAAGCGCGACGGCACGCTCGACAGGCTGCTCGCCGACGTGGCCAAGGCAAGGCTCCTGGTCCTCGACGAGTTCGGCTACGTGCCCTTCGACGTGGACGGGGCGAGGCTTCTCTACCAGGTGATATCCGAGAGCTACGAGAGGAGGAGCGTGATATTCACGACCAACGTCGAGTTCAGCAGGTGGGGCACCGTCTTCGCGGACGACAAGCTCGCGGCGGCGATCGTCGACCGCGTCGTGCACCACGGCAGGCTCGTGGAGTTCGGGGGCCCGAGCCACAGGCTGGAGGAGAGCCTGATGCTCGGGAAGTCGGGAAGGTAGGGAGGCGCCGGCGTGCCCGTGACGAAACCCGAAAAACTTTCGTGCACGGACCCGAAAGAAATCCATGCTCAAAGGGGACTGCGGTGGGAATCCTGGACCAAAACGGGACAGGAAGGACGCCGCATGTACAGCGCTGAGCAGAGAAAGATCGCGATAGATACCTTCGTCAAGTTCGACCATAGCTACGCCGACACCATCGCAGAGTTGGGGTATCCGACGAGGGCGTGCTTGCGCAACTGGTGGAACGAGTACAGGGATACCGGCGAGGTGCCTATAAGCAAGTTCACCACCAACCCGAGATACACCGCAGAGATGAAGCGGCGCGCCGTCGAGCACTACCTCGAGCACGGCAGGAGCCTGGCAAGGACGATGCGGGCGCTCGGCTACCCCAAGAGCCGCGAGGTGCTCGGCGACTGGATAGACGAGATCGCCCCGGGGCAGCGCAAGTACAGGGGCCCGAACCCGAAGCGGGACCCCGTTCCCGTGGAGAAGAGGGTGCAGGTCGTGGCCGAGCTGGAGGCGAGGACGGGGGCAGCCGCGGAGATCGCGGAGAAGCACGGCGTGTCGCGGACGGCGCCCTACATTTGGCGCAGGGAGATCATGGGGGATAATGGCGGGGACCCCGAGAAGAAAGGCGTCCCCGTGAGCAAGGAATACGACGACCTGCCCGACGACATCGAGGTGCTGCAGGACATGCTGCGAGAGGCGAAGACGCGGCTCAGGAAGGTGCAGCTCGAGCTTGACGTGCGCCAGGCGACCCTCGAGATAGTAAAAAAAGACCCGGGCGCCGAACCGGAGCTGCTGACCAACGCGGAGAAGGCGGCGATGGTGACGGCGCTTAGGCCCAGGTGGAAGCTCTGCGAGGTCCTGCCCGTGGTGGGTATGGCCAAGAGCAGCTACGAGTACGCGAGGAGCGCCCAGGCCAAGGGCGAGACCGAGGAGCACGCGGCCGCCCGCAAGGCCGTGGTCGAGGCGTTCGAGGCCAGCGGCGGCACCTACGGCTACAGGCGCATATACGCGCAGGTCAACGCCGACGCGGAGGACGGCGCGGCGATCGGCGAGTGGACCGTGCGCAGCATCATGGAGGAGGAGAACCTGGTCGCGAGGGCCGCCAAGAAGAAGCGCCGGTACAGCTCCTACGAGGGCGAGATCTCGGAGGCGCCGCCCAACCTCTTGCGCGACGACCGGGGCAAGCATCACTTCCGCGCGAACAGGCCGAACGAGCTCTGGATAACCGACGTGACCGAGCTCCGCATCCCCGCCGGCAAGGTGTACCTGTCGCCGATCGTGGACTGCTTCGACGGCATGCCGCTGAGCTGGTCGATCTCCACCTCGCCGGACGCCGAGATGGCGAACTCGTCGCTGCTCGGCGCGTGCGTGTGGCTCAATGAGGGCGATCACCCCAAGATCCACTCGGATCGCGGCTGCCATTACCGCTGGCCGGGATGGATAAGGATATGCGATGAGAACGGCCTGGTCAGATCGATGTCGAGGAAGGGATGCAGCCCCGACAACGCGAGGTGCGAGGGTTTCTTCGGAAGATTGAAGATAGAGTTCTTCCACGGCTGCGACTGGGCCGGGGTCACGATCGAGGAGTTCATGGAAATGCTCGACGCGTACCTGAGGTGGTACAGGGACGTCAGGATCAAGAGCGACCTGGATTACAGGAGCCCCATGCAGTATCGAAGGGATTTGGGCCTAGCAGCATAGGATGGTTTTGGTCCAGGATTCCCACCGCAGTCCCAAGTCGAAAGTCAGGCTTGACTAAACACAGCCCGAGCAGGAAGGCCTTCCAGCTCCCCCCGACTCCACGTAGCCCTCCTCGCAGCCGATGACCTCGCGGAAGCCCTTGTCGTTCATGCCTATGGCCACGAGCACGGCGACACCCTCGTAGGCCCCCCAGTTCCTCTGATGTACGTCCCGTCAAGGTAGGCGTAGGGGTAGTCCCCCTCGAGCCTGCGGTGGCGCCAATCGTCGACGGCGCCGAAGGCTTCGCGGTTCAGCTTGGAGACGGTAGAGGGCAAGACGCTGGCGCCCCAGAGGATCTCGGACACGTCCTCGATCCTCCTGGCGGAGACGCCGGCAAGGCACGTCCCCGTCATCGCCTCCTCGACGGAGGTCTCCCGCCTGCGGTAGCGCTCGATCACCTTGGACGCGAAGGTCGCGCCCCTCAGCTTGGAGACGCTGAGCGTCACGTCCCCCCCGACGTCGTGGTGAGGTTCCGCCCGTAGTGCCCCGACCTGTACGCCTGCCGCTCGTCGGTGCGCCCGTGGCGCCCGGCGTTCACGATCTGGTCGGCCTCTGCGTCCAGCAACGCGTTGAGGGCGTCCTCGACGGACCTCCTGACGAGGTCCCCGAGGTACTCCTTCAGCTCCGCGTCGTCGAATGACACGATTTCGTGTGACATGGTCCCGTCTCCCGGTGTGAGTGGTTTGCTTGGTCGCTTCCAATCGTACCGAGGCGGGGCCATGTCCCTTTATGCGGCTATCCGGTTTTCAAAAGTGCGAAAGAAACTGAACGTCATCGCTTGGGGTTCCGTCAATAGTCTTTCGCACTTTCGTCAGCCAGGGTTCCGTCTCGGTCGTCGGAGCTAGGATTCCCGTTGTCCCTTGAGAACCTCCCTCTCGTCCCATCCGTCCAGCAGGTCGGTGTCGAGGTAACGCCTGCTGCCCCAGCCGCCCTCGGCAACGTACTTGCACCTGGCCGCCGCGAGCATCACCGCGGCGTCGCCCGCGGGGAAGCTCCCCACTGCGTCGGTCCTGCGCTTGATCTCCCGGTTCAGTCGCTCGATGCCGTTGTTGGTGCGTATCCTCCTCCAGTGCTCGGGCGGGAAGAGGGCGTAGGTGAGCGTCTCCTCGACGCCGGACTCGACCACCCTGGCCGCGGACTCGAGCTTCGAGGCCCTGAGCTCGGCGGCGACCTCCCCGGCCTTGGCCAGGCACTTCGCGCGGCTCTCCTGCGCATGGATCGCCTCGGGCGAGGCGGCCACGGCCCTCCTCCTGGTCCTGGGCACCTTGTCGAGCACGTTGCGGTAGAAGTGGACGGTGCAGCGCTGGTACATGGCGTGAGGGAACACGTCCTGGATGGCGCCGAGCATGCCCGCGGACTTGTCGCCCGTGAACATGCGGACGCCCCTGAGGCCCCGCTCCCTGAGCCCGAGCAGGAACTGCTTCCAGCTCCCCTCCGACTCCACGTACCCCTCCTCGCAGCCGATGACCTCGCGGTATCCCCTCGAGTTCACGCCTATGGCCACGAGCACGGCCACGCCCTCGTAGGCGCCTCCCCAGTTCCTCTTGATGTAGGTGCCGTCCAGGTAGACGTAGGGATACTCGCCCGAGAGGGTACGCTGGCGCCACTCGTCGACAGCCCCGAAAGCCTTGCGGTTAAGCTTGGAGACCGTGGCGGGCGACACGCTCGCGCCCCACAGGATCTCGGACACGTCCTGGATCCTCCTGGTCGAGACGCCGGCGAGATACATCTCCATCATCGCCTCCTCGACAGAGGTCTCCCGCCTTTGGTAGCGCTCGATGACCTTCGACGCGAAGGTCGCGCCCCTGAGCTTCGGTATGTTGAGCGTCACGCTCCCCGAGGTCGTGGCAAGCCCCCGCTTGTAGTGCCCCGACCTGTACGCCTGCCTCTCGTCCGTCCGCTCGTAGCGGCCGGCGTTGGCGATTTGGTCCGCCTCCTCGTCGAGGAGGGCGTTGAGGGTGTCCTCGACGGTCTTTCGTACTAGCTCCCCAAGGTACTCCTGCAGCTTCGGCTCGTCGAATGATACTATCTCGTGTGGCATGGTCCCGTCTCCCTTGGTCCGTTGGCTTGCTTGGTCGCTTCCAATCGTACCGAGGCGGGGCCATGTCCCTCTATGTGGCTATCCGGTTGTCAAAAGTGCGATCCGAGAGTAGCGAATCGTGCGGGTCGCGGTAACCTCCCCGCACCCGCCTGACACCACTCGGGGTACCATGGGGATGCCAAACATAGATTTGCCCAAGCGGCCACCCGGTCCTATGTTTGGCGACA
>QOUO01000097.1 GCA_003862195.1 Coriobacteriaceae bacterium
CTCGTACAGAAGGTCAAGGGCATGCTGAGCGAGCGCTTCACGAAGTTCGTGGGGTCGTCGCTCATCAGCACGCTCGTGGACCAGGTCATGGCCTTCCTGCTCTTTGGGTGGCTGCGCCCCGTCTTTGCGAACTCGGACTTCCTGCGCATCTTCTCCGCGACGCTCATCGCGCGCGTGTGCTCCGTCACCGTGAACTACATCATCAACATGAAGCGCGTCTTCACGGACGACCGCCCCGACCACGCCAAGATCGAGGAGGCGCACGAGGAGCAGCTCAAGGCCGAGCCCGAGGTCGAGGACATCGACATCGACGAGGACGACGAGGCCGGCATCGACTTTGACGACATCGTCGAGGGCCCGGACGACGAGGTGCGCCTGGGACAGGTCGAGGTGCGCCCGATGCGCGAGAGCCTGCCGAGGTTCATCGCGCTGGCCGCCTTCGTGCTCTTTCTCTCGAGCGTGGGCGTCTACATTGGCCACACGATCCTGGGCGTCAACGAGAGCGTCGCGAAGATCGTGTGTGACCTGCTGCTGTTCTTCGTGAACTACTACTTCCAGCGCACCTGGGTCTTCGCGCGCCGCAAGCGCCACTCCCACAGGATCCGCATCCGCAGGCCGCACCGCCGCACGAACAGGTAACCGGTAGCCGGCACGCTGGCGCAGCCGACACGCGGACGGGGCGCGAGGCCCAGCCCCCGCGCGTGTGGGCGCGCGCTACGCCCGTCCCACGGTCTCCAGGGCGACGCGCGCCACCTCCTGTGGCGCCTCCTTGGGAAGCACGTGACCCGCACCCGGCACGATCACGAGCCTGGAGCCGGGTATCGAGGCGTGGATGAGGTCCGTCTCCTCGCGCTTGATCTCGTCGAACTCGCCCGCCATGACCGTGGTGGGGCAGGCTATCGCGGCAAGGCCCGCGGGGTCTATGTGCGGGTGGACGACCATCATGTGCAGGAGCTCGGCCGTCGTGCGCGCCTCTGCCGGCGTGGGCCTCACGAGGGCGGGGTCGACGTCGCGACGGGAGCCGTCGCCCTTCTCCCAGAAGTCTGCCCATGCAAGGAGGCTCTGCGCGGCCTGCTCCATCTGGAACGAGTCGTCCACGCCGTCGGGCGAGAGGTTGGCGCCGATGGAGAGGAGCGAGAGCACGATCTCCGGGTGGTCGCGCGCGATGATGAGCGCCTCGATCGCGCCGTCCGAGAACCCGAGCAGGTGCGCCTTGCCAAAGCCGAGCGCCGCAAGCGCGACCAGGGCGTCGTCGGCCATGAGTTCGTAGGTGAGCTCCGCCGTGCCGCGCGTGGACTTGCCCTGCGCGCGCGAATCGACGGCCACGACCGGCCGACCCGACGTGCAGACGGCGTCGATCACCTGGCCAAAGATGCCGTGCTCCTCTCCGTTGCCGTGGAGCATGAGTACCGGGTCCGGCATCTGGGCGGCGTCATCAAGGCCTGCATCCGCCGCGCGGGCAAACGTGTCCGGCACGTACGCGAAAGCGGCAATTTTTGCGCCGTCTGTCATGGGCACGAGGCGCGCCGCGGCAAGGCGTGCCGTCGGCAGGAGGTAGGGGCTGGGAAAGTGGAGCTGCGGACGCTCGGGCATGGTTGCCTCCTTCGTGTGTTTACACGATGGTAGCCCATGCGGCGTCGCGCGTCATGGCAGCCGTAGGGAGCTTCGGCAACGCGGGCTGCGGCAAGTCGCGGTCCGCAGCCAGCGGGGGAGAGGTGCACGGCGACTCGGGCATTTCTCATCTATTTATTGACTGTGTATTTACGTAAAAATATTTCCATAAGAGATAGCATGCATTGCAATACAAGATGAGGGCTACAGAAATTCAAGAAAGTTGGTCATCACAACACGAGATAACTCCATAAGTGACACTAATTGCTTCCTAAATAGCAGCTTATTAGCCTGTTATCAGATCTATTCCGTTTGGCGACAGCAACCTACCATTTAACAACTGATGTTAAAGATAGCTATATGTAACAAACCTGAAATACTAAGCTGTGACGCGTTGGCGTAACAATCTATTCATGCCTTGCATAGGCGTGGGAGAGGGGCTGCATGATGCCTGAGTCAAGGGAGAGGAAGCTCGGTCTTTTGGTGTTGGATGCGCGCGCTGTGGTGCGTCGCTTCTCGAAGTGCAGGACGCTCTGCGCCCTTGCCGGCATTGCCGTTGCGGCAGCACTTGTCTCCCCGGTGCAGGCGTATGCAACAGAGGCCGTTCCCACGGACGCTCCGCAGGGTGTGGCTGCGGAGCAGGTTGCTGCACCAGACGCATCGCTCCAGGCGACGGGGCAGGCGGACGTGACCGTCCAGGCTCCCAGCCAGGCAAAGGACCCCTCAAAGGCGGTTGCCGACTCCAGTGCGGAGGCTAGTGTGCCCGCAGAGCCTGCCGCGCCGCAGGCTGATGCGCCTTCGACAGAGGAGACGCCCGCATCTCAGGAGGCGGCACCGTCTGCGGAGGCTGGATCGGTGCAGGCGGACGCGGCCGTACCGCAGGCAAACCTTGCGCCCGTTGCACATGATGAGACCATGGGCAACAAAGATGACGTTGCCGCGGCTGATGAGAAGCAGGCGGATGCCGGGACTGCGCAGGCCGGTGCAACGGATGCCCAGAATGCCGCGCTGCATGACGCGGCGATGAAGGCCCTCTCGAAGGCGATTCGCTTCGACAAGTCCGGCACCACGATCATTTTGGACTTCAACGGTGACGGCAAGACCGACGACACGGATTGGGCGACCTACAAGGACTGGATCAAGACGTACCGCGTGTTCGACTTCAACGGAGACTTCTCGAGCGGCTACAACGGTGGCCTTCAGGTGACGGGCGGCACGCAGCTCGTCGCGAACGGCCACGACAAGGGCCCCGATGACCTCAACATCGGTATCGACGTCGACAAGATCAAGTCGTACTACCTCAACAACATCGGTCAGGCGACTTCGGTCAAGAACCAGTCTCCCTTTGGCAGCTGCTGGGCGTTCGGCGCTACGTCCGCGCTCGAGAGCGCGATCCTCAAGGCGATGGCAGGCGAGAAGGGCATGGCATACGACCCGGCGCTCCACCAGACGCCGAACCTCACCAACGTCGAGGACGGGGTTGACCTCTCGGAGCTTGAGCTTGCATGGCTGTGCTACTCCCTCCAGCCGGACGGTGACTACATCAAGGACACGCTTCCCGGGGACACCGATTCTGACCGCCTGAGCTGTGGCGGCTGGGGTGCGATGGCCGAGACGATGTATACCGCGTGGCAGGCCGTGGCCAACGAGGCGGACGACCCCTACTGGCCGCTCGACGTGCCGAAGACGTACGAGAACTTCAGGAAGCTTGGCAAGTTCGTCTGGGGTCTGACCGAGGGTACCAAGACGGCGATCGCCCACGTCCAGGGAGTCAACTATCTGCCCGACCCCGCCATTCTTCAGCTGGACAAGCAGGAACACATGGTCTACCAGGGCCTGAACCAGAACGCCATCAAGCTCATCAAGGAGGCGCTCGTCAAGTATGGCGCCGTCTCCATTGGCTACCAGGCCGACACCGCGCTTCCTGGCAAGCCGTCGGAGTCCGGCTACTTCAACTCCACGTACTGGGCACAGTACTGCGACGCGGTGAATGACATCACGGATACGCATGCGGTCTGCATCGTTGGTTGGGATGACAACTTCGACCACAACAAGTTCAAGGCCGAGAAGAACGACGTATCGAACCTGAAGGACGGCGCCTGGCTCGTGAAGAACAGCTGGGGCTCCTACGACTGGCTGAAAAAGAACTTCCCGGACGCCGATCCCTCGAAGGCCGGTAAGGCGGCGAACTGGGGCATTATGGATGCAGAGGGCAACCATACGGGATACTTCTGGCTCAGCTACTACGACCACTCCATCGTCACTCCGTCGTACTTCGAGGTTGACCTCGCCTCCGACGGCTTTGACTATGACAACAACTACAGCTACGACTATCTCATCAACGAGTCGCAGATACCGTTTGTGCTTCGCACGAAGGACACCGGGACCGAGGTCGCAAACGTCTTTACCGCAAAGGGTAAAGAGGACCTGGCCGCAGTCTCCGTCCACACGTTCGTGGCGGACTCCACCGTCCATGTTCGCGTGTTCCTGGTGAACGACGATGACCTGAGGGGCAACGACCCCACGAGTGGCAAATGCGTTGCGGACTTCACGAGCGACCAGCTGGTCTCCGGCTTCCATACCGTGAGGCTCCCCAAGGTCATTCGCCTTTCGAAGGGTCAGAAGTTTGCCGTTGTGGAAAACATCACGTCTGCCGACGCGAACGACGATGCTGGTGGTCGCGTTTCGTACATCGCGCTGGAGACGGGTCTGGCGAAGGATGCCCAGACCGACGACAACATGGGCTATCTCTTCTCGCATGCGAACGCGGACGCGGGTACGACGTACGTGAGAATCCTGACGGAGGATGGCTATAGGTGGATGACACCGCAGGAGCTTGCTGACAACTACGACGGAGGTCAGATCTTCGAGTTTGGCAACGCCATGGTGAAGGCGTTCACCGCGAACGCTCCGGAGGAGGCGGTGCCTCACTGCGATGTCGCGACGCCCGGCAACGCGCTGCCCACGACGCGTAATGTGCCAGCTCAAGCCCAGGCGGGCGGTATGGTTGCTCGTCAGGCGGTGGCGCGCGCGGCTGCCTCGGAAGCACTGCCTCGCACTGGTGACGCGAATGATGCCGCAACGGAGACGGCGCTCTTTGCAGCCGCCCTCGCCATCATTGGCGCGGGACTTGCGACTCGTCGCGCGAGGGGCTAACGACAGGGTAGGCGGGCTGCGGCAGGTCGTGGCCCGCGGCCAACGGGGGAAGGGCGCCCGGCGATTCTGGCGCTTCTCCTCAAAGGAAGGGCGCCCGTCGGATTGATGTCCGGCGGGCGCCCTTGTGCGTCTGGAACAGGTGGCGTTGTCTTGGGGCTACTTGCCCTTCTTCACCTGCGAGGGGTGCTTCTCGAAGAAGTCGAACCGCGGCGGCAGGGCCACGATCGCGTGCTCCCCGGGCTTCTCGCCCAGCTTCTGCGCGAGCTCGCCCGGCGTCGCGAAGGCGTTGTCCCAGCTGAAGAAGAGG
>QOUO01000098.1 GCA_003862195.1 Coriobacteriaceae bacterium
AACCCCTCAAAATGTGACGGTTAGTGACCAGTTAAGTTTTGTCAGCAATCAAAAGTGACTGAAAAGATAAAAGATGGCCCTCAAAAGGACCAAATCATACAAATTTTAAAAGTAGAGATTATTCAGGTATATATTTATCTGTTAAAATACTTTGTTTAGAAGGTAAATTTTTCCCAAAGGAAGGGGTATTTTCTTCCTTAACGGGCATAGAAGTACTTTTTTCATTCTCAAACTTTGGTAAGAATAATTTAGAAGCAGCGTTAAATTGATGTTTTACAATTAGATAACCCTTTTTCACCAAACTCTTCAAAATTTTAGTAACGGTCTTAACAGTTACGTCTAAATATTCAGCTAATTCTTCACGTTTAAAAATAATGTAACTATCGCCAAACTTCTTATCAAAGAAATCTTTATTATTCTTACTTGCCTTCATTCGATCACAAAGAAGCGAATAAGTTAGAATTTCATTCGCACCCTTTAAATTTGAATCTTTGAAGTAATCCATTTCTACTTTGATAAACATAATTACATATCTCCTTTTAGGAGTAAGAAAAAAGGGTAACAAGTTATTTAACTTGAAACCCTTTTAACTTTGCAATTATGTATCACTCTTGCATTAATCCAATTATTTTCATATACTTAAAGAAGTAGGAAACGCATTTCCGAAACCTCAAGTAAATAACAAAGATTGGCGTTAAAAGGCTTCAAGTGGTATGTGCACTTGTTAGCTGGTTGTAGAAGTTTATGGCAGGACTTCCACGATCAACGCCTTTTTTTCGTACTCGTATTTAATTGACATAATTATAACTCAATGAAAATATTTACACAACCTATCTAAATAGCCGTTTCCAAAAGTTCTCTCTCGTCTTATTAGAGGGCTTTTTATTTTGCTCGTTTATATTTATATCTGGCTTGTTTTTGTCGTCCTTAGAATCGTTCTCACGGCTTTGTGTGGTGCCGTTCTTGATATTTTGTTCTGACTTTTGATTTTCAAGTAATTTCTGACTGCTTAAATTTAATTGTTGTTGCTGGTCTAATAATTTTTGAAATTTTGCAATTTGTTGATTTTTGGTCTGTAATTCTGTTCTAGCCTGTTCTAAATCTACACGTAATTGTTTTATAATTTCATTATCATTGTTTAGATTGTCATTCTGTTTCATGCCGGTTCTATTGTAATGTTCTACAATAGCCTTTATATTTATTTCATTAAAATTATACTTGCCTTGCTCGTTTTTCTTTGGTTGCTTATCCTTTGGTAATTCTCGTATTATTTGATAAATACGCCCATTTGTAACCTGTAATCTTTTTGCAATGCTTGAAATAGTCTCCATTTATTAATTCACTCCATTACTTCACTAATTATAATGTGTAATTTTATTTATAGTGCTAGATTAGTCTATATTGATTACTTCTACAATAGAATTATTCACCGGCATAAACAAGCAATGCACGAGAATACGTTTATATCACGTCATAAAATCCATATTTTATTAGATACAAAAAAAGCACCACCCAAATTAATGAGCAGTGCTTTCGATATGCAATTGATGTAACCTGAACAAATAAAAAGTAGGCTTGACTGTATTCTAACTGATTAATTTTTAAATACAACAAAAAAGCCACCCGAGCTATGAGTGACATTCTTTGTCGACAATAATCTCATTCAGTTTAGAAAAGAGAAGATCAACTATATTTTAGCTTATCTTCTTTAAATTGCAATAAAAAAACGTCACCCGATTAAGAATGACGTTTTCATATAGTGTGTAAAACGGAATACTTACAAAACTAGGTTTTAATTACATTTTAACTAATTGATAACACAACGCAAGCTATACGGAAAATCTTTTACTGATGTTAATATTCCACGATTTTGATAATAAAGTGTCGCAAGCTCGACAATAATAAATTTATATCTATCGTCTGAACTCATATCGTTATTACATGCGTTGTTTAGATACGCCTTTGCACTGTTAATATAATCAGTTAATAACTGGTCATCATCTGTAATATCTAAGAAGCTGACTTCCAATAATCAAATTATTTAATTAAAGTTCATGATGTTTGCTCTGTCGGTCTCCAACCGCATGAATAATGCCCCGTTGTACCAAATAATCATCCTTACGCCTAGCAATAAACAGCGGTGTTGATTCTTCGACAACGTTACTAAATTCAAGGCCGTACCATTTGACAGGTGAAGCCGTGATGTTCTGCAGATAAATCCGCCCACCAATTAGTCGTTTGTCGAGGGCTTTTAATTGATCACTCACGACCAGGTCAGCCGGCTGTTCGTTAATAATAACAAACTTAAACCCACCCACTTTTCGATTCTTCATGGTTGAGTATTTTGGCACTTGCGGTTCAAGTACCCCTTGTTCAACAAGATTATCCACAATTTGATGCAAATAAACACCAACGCTCTGCTCTTTTCGAAAGCCCAGATAAAGCTGCACATTGACAATGTTCTTAGTGCCCAGCATATCAACCGTATAGTTACTTTCGTATGGCACGTTGGTTTCGTTAACCGTTACAAACCAATAGACTTTGGCCCGCTTGGGATCTTTATCCAAAATTGAATACATTGTGTTGCGTTTGATGTGATAGTTACCCTTAATCTTAGTCATATAAACCAGATTGGTTGTAAACAACGGGATCTGCTCATCAGCACTCAGTTCCGCGAGTTGATCGCGATAGTCCAATAATGACACGTACTCACTTGCCCGCTCATAGTGTTCGCGACGCTTATTGCCAAAGTACCAAACCCACATCACATATAAGATTGCCAACATAATCAAAAGGGTTAAATAACCGCCGTGAATAAACTTCACCAAACTGGCAACTAGAAAAATTGTCTCGATGGCACCAAAGAAGGTGGCAATGGTTAGTGCCAGCGGCCGGTTCAATTTGGTCGTCAAGAACTCGGATAAAAGGACGGTTGTCATCAACATCGTTACCGTGATCGCTAATCCATAAGCTGCTTCCATGTGTTGCGAACTTTGAAAGTACCAGACAACGCCCAACGTGACCGCACATAAGATCCAATTGACATTGGCAATATAGATTTGATTTTTGACATTGCTGGGATGCTTGACAACCAACCGTGGCAAAAATTTAAGCCCAATCGCTTCATCAACCAGCGTGTATGATCCGGTAATCAGGGCTTGGGAAGCAATAATTGCAGCCAAAGTTGCCACGACAATTCCAAATAATCGCCAGTGACCAGGTAACATTTCATAAAATGGATTAATATCAGACATCCGTTTAAAAGCGTCATCCTGAGCGTGATTAATCACCCAGGCACCTTGGCCTAAATAGTTTAAAAATAAAGCACCGTAAACCAATGGCCAAGTTGCGTAAATATTCTTTCGGCCAACGTGGCCCATGTCAGAGTACAGTGCTTCAGCACCAGTCGTTGCCAGGAAAACACTCCCAAGAATAAAGATGCCAACTTTATTAACTGGACTGAAGAGTATCTTAATTGCATAATAGGGAGAAATAGCCTTCAATATCATTGGATAATTGATTAGATTAACGATTCCAAAGACAGCCAAAAAGCCAAACCATAAAATCATCACTGGTCCAAAGGATTTCCCAATCACACCTGTTCCAAAACGTTGAATCATAAATAATACGAGTAGAACAACTGTTGTGATAATCAAGACGTTATGTTGAGAATTACTAAACACCACAGGGCCAAGGTGTTGTTTTTTTAATCCCTCAATGGCTGAAGTCACAGTTACTGCAGGAGTTAATGTTCCATCGGCCAAAATGGCCGCCCCACCAATCAAGGCTGGCCAAATTAACCATTTTGAATTTTTTCGAACCAATGCATATAAAGCAAAAATTCCGCCCTCACGCTTATTATCGGCTTGCATTGCAATGACAACATACTTCAACGTTGTAATGATCATTAATGTCCAAAAAATCAACGAGATCGATCCAATCACGTAATCGGGAGAAATATTTCCCATTTTACCGGCGTCACCAATCAATGCATTCATAACATACAATGGTGAAGTGCCAATATCACCGTACACAATTCCTAAAGTAACAAGTGCCCCCGCAAAAGAAATCTTTTCCAGCTTCTTGTCCATTGCGACAATCCTCCAAGAATATAAATTTAATTTGAACAAGCATTAATATTAGCCGGTTTCATAAGAAATGCAACACTAGTTTTAACTGGCTTAACCTTTGACGGTCATTTAGAAGCTGTTTAGCATCTTTTAAGAAGTAGCCTGATAAAGACTAATGAAACACCATCATGAGACTAGTGTTGAGCTTACGCTCACAGTTATTACGCCATTGGCAACCGCTTTTCAAGACATACAGGACAGCGCAGAACACCTCGTAGAGGTCATATTTTCGAGGCTTGGTTCGCTTAGAAACTGTTTGAGATCTGGTTTAAACTTTGATATACTTTTGCAAAAAAGGAAGTTATCATGCCTAATTATCCTAGTAATATCACCCGTCAGCAGTTTGCGCAAAACTCCGCCTGAAAGGCTCCTGCTGAAGGCATGCTCATGATGCAAAATCATTCGGCTGACAGCCCCCGTCTGGAAGACTTTTTTACTCAAATTCCGATAGCAATTTTGAGTAAAAAACGCGAAGCTTTGCCAAAAAGTGGCTAGCCAACCGGCTAACCATTTTGGCATTGCGCAGCGAACTTGGGGGTCAAGGGGGAGCGTTAGCTGTCCCCCTTGCAAGCACCGCAGCTGCCACAAACGTAGTCTTGTGGCTAGCATGCGGGTTGCTTGCCAATCCTATGTTATTCGATTATCATTAGGAGGTAGTCAGCCTGCGGCTGATCCGACTTTTGATATCTCGAATAACATTGCCCGTAGGGCAACGGAGGTGGGACTTGTGAACGAACCACAAAATCTGGCTAGCACAAAAAAGACGACTCAGGTTCATCGTCAGGCTAGCAAACAAATTAATTTTCGGGTGAGTGAACCGGACTATTTAAAGCTGGCGCGTTCCGCGCAAACTTTAAATCTGTCCG
>QOUO01000099.1 GCA_003862195.1 Coriobacteriaceae bacterium
CGGGCACGCCACGAGTCAAGCGGCCATAGGGCCTGAACGAAGTGAAGGCCAGGGACTTGAGTCCCTGGCCGGAACTCTAGGGTTATACCCTAAGAGCAAACCACCCGCTATGCGGGTGGTCATGATTGCGCTGCCTTGCGGCCGGATGACGCCGCGTCCTACGCCGTCTTGCTCACGCCGACGAGCTTGCTCCAGCCGGTGGGGTGCATCGCGAAGCCGTGGACCTTGGGCGAGTAGCCACAGACCGTCTTGGCGTGCGAGATGGGCAGCACGGGCAGGTCCTGGGTGAGCTTCTTCTCGAGCTGGAGGTAGATGTCGTCGCGGTCGTCGCCGTCGGGCGTCGCGAGGCCCTTGGCCACGAGCGACTTGTACTCGCTGTCGTCGTAGGCGGACATCGTGGCGTTGCTGCCGCTCGCAAAGAGGCTCATGAAGTTGTCGGGGTCGCCGTTGTCGCCGGCCCAGCCCGCAAAGGCCAGGTCGAAGTACTCCTCCGTGCGCTTGGAGCGGAACGTGGTCCAGTCGTACGCGTTGACCGTGAGCTTGACGCCCACCTTGTCGAGGTAGCCCTGGACGGACTCCGCGAGCGACTTGCCGCCGGCCGGGTTGTACTGCATGGCCGTGGTGTAGGTGAGGCAGGTCAGCTCCGTCACGCCGGCCGCGGAGAGCGTGGCCTTGGCGGCATCGGGGTCGTAGTCGGGGTAGCTCACGTCCTTGTCGTACGGCGCGAGGAACTCGGGCATGAGCGAGTGCGCGACGGTGGCGTACTTGCCAAAGAGGGCGCTCACGATGGCGTCCACGTCGATCGCCTGGCAGATGGCCTTGCGGACGCTGGCGTCCTTGAGCTTCTCGCTCGCGGTGTTGAAGACCATGTAGCTGGTGTTGAGGCCGTCGGTCTCCTTGACCGTGGAGCCGCCCTTCCTGACGGTGGGGGCGGAGCTCTTCTCGATCGCCGTGATGACGTCGACCTCGCCGTTGCCAAGGGCCGTCACGCGGTCCGCGGACTCGGGCATGACCCTGAAGACGATGCTCTTGACCTTGGGCTTGGTGCCCCAGTAGTCCGAGAAGGACTTGAGGATGACGGTCGAGCCCTTCTCCCAGCTGCTGAGCTTGTACGGGCCGGTGCCGCAGGGCGAGGTGGAGAGGTTGCCATTGTGCTTCTTGAGCGCAGTGGGCGACACGATGGGCGTGCCGAGCGCCATGGCGAGGTTGCGCACGAACGGCGTGCAGGCCGCGCGCAGCACGGCGACCACGGTGTGGGAGTCCTTGGCGGTGACGGACTTGACGCCCGTGCCGGTCTGGTCCGTGCCGAAGACCATCTCGGCGTAGCCCATGTCCTCGGCACCCTTGCCGTCCATCTGGCGCTCGAAGTTGGTGACCACGGCGTCCGCGTCGAAGTCCGTGCCGTCGTGGAACTTGACGCCCTTGCGCAGGTGGAACGTGTACGTGAGGCCGTCGTCTGACACGTCGTAGCTCGTGGCGAGGCAGGGCTCCGGGTCGCACGTGGTGCCCTTGAAGCGGAAGAGGCCCTCGTACAGGTTGGCGCACAGCTCGAGCGAGCCAAAGTCGTTGACGCGCGCGGGGTCGAGCGCCTGCGGGTCCTCGTTGAGGGCGTACGTGAGCGTGGACGCGGTGCCGCTCGAAGAGCTCGTGCGGTGGGACCCGCATCCGGTGAGGGCGCCCGCCCCCAGGAGTGCGGCGACGGTTGCGCCCGACGCGAGGAAGGACCGGCGCGTGAGCGCCTGAGGCGTGTTGGTGGTGCCCATGGGTATCAGCTCCTTAGGAATGGTGTTTTCGCATGGTACCATGGCTAATGAGTCGACTGGTAAGACATTGTGTAACCAGCCGGTTATCGTTTGGGGCGATAACCGTGTCCCGACCCCGACGCGACGCGAGGAGCTGCCATGGGACTTGTGGTGAGAAGCGCGAGCACTGCCGACCTGGACGCGGTCTGGGGCCTGTTCGAGGCATCCTGCGCGCTGCAGACGCCGGAGGACCCTGGCCCGGACTGGCACCTGGGCGTGTACCCCACACGCGAGGGGCTGGCGGCGCGCTCCGCCGCGGGAGAGCTCTACGTGGGCGAGAAGGACGGCCTCGTGCGCGCGGCCATGGTCCTGGGTGCGGGGGAGGACGAGGGCTACGCCAGCGCCCCGTGGACGATTGTGGCGCGGCCCGAGGACGTGCGGGTGCTCCACCTGCTGGTGGTGGACCCGTCGGCGCGCGGGCAGGGGCTGGGCAGACAGATGGTAGGGGAGGCGTGCCGCATTGCCCGCGACGGCGGCGGCAGGGTCATCCACCTGGACGCCCTGGAGGGAAACGACGCCGCCGAGCGGCTGTACCTTGCGTGTGGCTTTGTGCGGGCGTGCGTTATGGCCGTGCACTACGACGACATCGGCGACGCCAGGACCACGCTGCTGGAGCGCGACCTGGCGGGCGAGGGCGGCGCCGAGGCCGGGGACTGACGCGGCGGCAAAGGGAGTGCGGGCTTCTCGCCAGCGCCGTGACTCGCCCGGCGCTAGCCGACGGTGGTGGAGCTGGTCTGCCTGAGGGCGGAGCTGCCGCCGCACATCTTGCCGTGCGCCGCGTTGAGCGCGTCCAGCACGGGCAGGAGCGAGTCGAAGTCGGACGGCGCGTCCGAGAGCACCGCGATCGCGTAGTCGCCGCAGTCGGAAAAGACGATGGCGCCCTCGGCCGTGGCGGTGGAGGCGAGTCCCTCGTTCGTGGGGTACCAGCCCGGCTTTGCCCAGACGGTGTAGCGGCTGCGCAGCAGCGCGCCCAGCGCGGAGTGGTTGGTCCTGGCAAGGCATCCGGTAAGGAGGCTCGCGCCGGCCTCGCCCGAGGTACCGTAGCGGTAGATCTCCTTCCAGCAGTTGAGCATGCCCGTGGCAGATATGTGCGGGTAGTTGTACGTGTACGCCTCCTGTGCGGCCTCGGGCGCGCGGCTCTTGAGCCAGTTGCCGTACACGGTGTAGCCGTAGGTCTTGAGCAGCGCGCGGAACGAGTCGTTGTCGGAATCGACCAGGCACTTGGTGATGGTGTCGGAGCTGGACGCGGCACCGCCGTTGGTGGACTCCAGGATGGCCGTGCAGTAGATGGCCTTGATGCTGCTTGCGGGGTAGAACTTCTGGTCCGCGTTGTAGCTGACGCCGCGGCCGGTCTTGAGGTCGACCATGCTGAAGCCCAGGTGGTAGCCCTTTGCCGTGAACGCGGCGACGGCGTCCTCCAGGTGCTTGCACGTGGGCGTGTTGGCAAAGCCGTCCGGCGCGGTCACGCTGATGCCGCCGGACGTGGTGAACGTGGTGACCTTGGCGCTCGCGCTCGCGTCGAGCGCGGACGTGTCCTCGGAGGGCTGGGAGCTGCTGGAGGAGCTGTCGTCCTTCTCGCCCGCGGAGCTCGAGGCGTCCGTCGCGGCGGTGGTGACCTTGGCGCTTGCTGCCGACTTTGCGCTGGTGGAGGCGTCGGTGGAGCTCGCGGCATCCTTCGTGGCGGCGTGCGTCGCGGTTGGGAACAGCGCCCCGCGCACCTGCGGCACGAGCGCGACCGCGGCCACCGCCGCCGCGACCAGGGCGAGAAGGACAATCGCCACGGCCTTGTGGCCGCGCCGTGGGCCCCTCTCCCGTGGCGCCTCGTGCCTGCCGTGCCTTCCGTGCGCCTGCGGCGCCGCATGCCTTGCCGTCAACGTGAGCCCCCTTGCACCTGCCTGGCGCGCGCCCCGCGCGTCGCATCGCATTCACAAGAGTATATCGCCGTGCTGCCGGCGGCAGGCATGCGCTAGACTGTGCGGGTCGTCGCGCGCGGGCCGCGCGGCGCGGCGTGACGGAACGCGAACGGGGGAGTCGGTGCGCATGGGTACGACGCAGGGCCAGACGGGACGCGGCGCGGGGATGAGGCTCCTCTCGCCCGCGGGAGGTCCGGAGCAGCTGCGGCAGGCCATCCACTTTGGGGCGGACGAGGTCTACCTGGCCGGCCGCCAGTGGGGCATGCGCGCGCGGAGCAAGAACTTCGACCGCGAGCAGCTGGCCTGGGCCGTGGGCCTCGCGCACGAGGCGGGCGTGGCCGTGCACCTCACGCTCAACACGCTCATGCGCGACGCGGACGTGGACGGCCTGCCCGACTACCTGCGCTACGTGGACTCGATCGGCGTGGACGCCGCGATCGTGGCGGACCTGGGCGCCATGGCGCTCGTGCGCGAGTACGCGCCGCACGTGGAGCTGCACATCTCCACGCAGGCATCCGTCATGAACGCGCTCGCGGCGGAGCAGTACGCCCGCCTGGGCGCCCGCCGCGTGGTCCTCGCGCGCGAGATGCGCCTGCCCGAGATTGCGGAGCTGCGCCGCCGGCTCGACGCGGACGGCTTTGGCTCGCTCGAGCTCGAGGTCTTCGCGCACGGCTCCATGTGCATGGCCGTGAGCGGCCGCTGCCTGCTGTCGAGCGAGCTTGTGGGGCTGGAGCGCGGCGCGAGCTTTGGCGCGTGCACGCAGCCGTGCCGCTGGGGCTGGAACCTGGTGGAGGAGTCGCGCCCAGACGAGCGCCGCATGCCCGTTGAGCAGGACGGCTCCTGGAGCTACATCCTGAGCTCCAACGACCTTGCCATGCTGGGCCACCTGGACGACCTCGCGGCTGCCGGTGTCGCCGCGATCAAGATCGAGGGCCGCGCCAAGGGCTCCTACTACACCGCCTGCGTCACCAACGCGTACCGCCACGTACTGGACGGCGAGCCCGCGTCCGCCTGGATGGGCGAGCTCGACGCCGTGAGCCACCGCCCGTACTCCACGGGCTTCTTCTATGGCAACCCCACGCAGAACCCCGGCCGCGTGGAGTACCAGCGCGACC
>QOUO01000100.1 GCA_003862195.1 Coriobacteriaceae bacterium
CGGCGCTCCTGGGCGCGGACATCGCGACCGTGCCGTTCGGCGCGCTCAAGAAGTGCCTGCACCACCCGCTGACCACCGAGGGCCTGGCGAAGTTCGCGGCCGACTGGGCGAAGGTCACCGGCGAGGCGTAGTAGCGCTGGCGAAGCAGGCGAAGTTGCGATAGCGGCAACCGATTGGGGCGGAATCCACTGCGGGTTCCGCCCCGCTTCTTGTTGCGGCCAGACATGAATTGGGGCATCTGCAGGCGGTCGGGGATTTTGTGTGTTTTGCGATTCAAATACTTATGATATCCGACCCGATTCTGGCGACTGGGGAGCTGGAAACGCACAATGACCTGGCATTGGTGCATGACTGGCACGCTTTTGCGTGGCTGCGAGCTGGATGGGGCTGGTCCTTGAGTCGCGAAACGCTCAAAATCCCGGACTCGGTACATTCGGGGTAGATCGTCTACCGGCTCCTTTGTGTTGGTTCCGCTGTAGGGGTGCTTGGGGCTCGGCTACAACAAGGAGGATAGGTGACGACGGAGCGGCCGCCGGCGCGTGAGTCGCACGCGTGCCGGCGGCCGCCCATTGGCCTAGCGGATTGGACTGTGTGGCTACTCGCCCCAGACGCGCTCCGGAATGCGCTTGATGAGCTCGCACTTTGCCCACTGGTCGTCCTCGGTCAGGACGTTGCCCTCCTCGGTGGAGCTGAAGCCACACTGCGGGGAGAGGCGTAGCTGGTCGAGGGGCACGTACTTCTCGGCCTCGTGGATGCGGGCAATCACGGCGTCCTCGTCCTCGAGCTCGGGGAACTTGGAGGTGACCAGGCCGAGCACGACGACCTTGTCCTTCGCGAAGCGCAGCGGCTCGAAGTCGCCGGCGCGGTCGGAGTCGTACTCGAGGAAGAAGCCGTCGTAGTTGGCGCCAAAGAGGGTCTTGGCGACGGGCTCGTAGCCGCCGGAGCTGAACCACGTGCTGCGGAAGTTGCCGCGGCAGATGTGCGTGGTGATGGTCATGTCGGCGGGCTTGGTCTCGAGGATGCGGTTGATGGTCGTCACGTAGTTCTGGGCGACGCGGTCGAGGTCGATGCCCTCGGCCTCGTAGGCGGCGCGCTTGTTGGCGTCGCAGAACTCGCCCCACGCGGTGTCATCAAACTGCAGGTAGCGGCAACCCAGGTCGTAGAACGCGCGAACGGCGTCCTGGTAGGCGGTGACGATGTCGTCAAACAGCACCTGCTCGTCCTGGTAGCGCTCGATGGGCTGATACGTCGCCTTGCCGCGAACGCACGGGATGAGGTGCAGCATGGACGGCGAGGGGATGGTCATCTTGGTGGGGTAGTCGCCCGCGATCTGGCGGAGCTTGGCGTAGTGCTTGAGGAAGGGGTGGTCTCCAAAGCCGATCTTGCCGGTAAAGCGCAGCTGCGCGCCCTTGGGCTTGGGGCCCTTGAACTCGACGGACCAGTTGGCGGTGTCCACGTGCTCCACGCCCTCGAGCTCCTCCAGGAAGTCGAGGTGCCACATGGCACGGCGGAATTCGCCGTCGGTCACGGCCTTGAGGCCGACGCGCTTCTCGTTTGCGACCAGCTCGGTGATGCACTCGTCCTCGACGGTGGTCAGCTCGTTGCGGGTGATCTTGCCGGCGGCAAAGTCCGCGCGAGCCTGCTTGAGGCGGGCGGGACGCAGGAAGCTTCCGACGACGTCGTAGGTGTAGGGCGGCTGCTTGATGGCCATGGGCGATCCTTCCGTTGGCGCGGCGGCCAACGGGTGGCGTCGCGTGTCGATTGCGTATGGGTCAGCATGGCACAACGCCGCAATATAGAGAACTATCCGTTTGTAAGAGATAACCATAGTCTGAAGCTATGGACGAGCTGCCGCGGCCCGACGCGACCTGTCGCGACCAGCTACGAGTGGTCGCCCTGCCGGTACGTGCTCACGTAGTCCTGCAGCAGCGTGAGGTAGCGGCTCGCGATGGGCGAAAGCGGCCGGTCGCCGCGGCGCACGTAGCCAAGCTCCATCACCTCGTCGCTCTGGAGCGGGACGGACACGATCTGGCTGCCGTTGAGCGCCTCGGAAAGGATTCCGGAAGATATGGTGTAGCCGCCCAACCCGATGAGCAGGTTGAAGAGCGTGGCGCGGTCGGTCACGACGATGCTCTTCTCCGCCGGCTCCGTGATGTGCAGCTCTTCCGCAAAGTAGGGCGAGTTGTGGATGCCCTGGTCATAGCTCAGGCGCGGGTAGGGGAGAAGATCCTCCAGCGTGACCGAGGCCCGTTTGGCCAGCGGGTTGTCCCGGCTCACAAACACGTGCGGCGCCGCGGTGAACAGCGGTTCGAAGGCGAGGCCCGCCGTGCGGATGGCGTTGGTGATCACGTCTCGGTTGAAGTGGCTGCGGTACAGGATGCCCAGCTCGCTGCGCTGCACGCGCACGTCGTCGATGATGCCGGCGGTGCTGGTCTCGCGCAGGGAGAACTCGTAGCGGTTGGCGCCGTACTCGCGCACCAGCTGCACAAAGGCGTTCACCACAAAGGCGTAGTGCTGGGCAGACACCCCAAAGACACGGCGCACGTGCGCGCCGCCCTTGTACTCCGCCTCGAGCAGGTCGGCCTGCTCCACCACCTGCCGCGCGTAGGAAAGGAACCGTGTGCCCTCCTCCGTGAGCTCCACGCCCGTGCGCGACCGCGTGAAGATGGTGATGCCCATCTCGTGCTCGAGCTCGCTCACGGCCTTGGACAGGCTGGGCTGCGCGATGTAGAGCCGCTGCGCCGCCGCGGTGAGCGACCCCGACTCCGCCACCTGTATCACGTACCTGAGCTGCTGAAGCTTCACGCTGCCTCCTCACGTTGGACACATTCTGCCACAACTGCCAGCCACATCGCACGCTAGGCGATGCCGGCATTGCGCGGCCACGAACTTGCGCTACCCTTGCCGCAGACGCCGCTCCAGCGCGGGGCTGGCCGGCGCCGCATCGCAAACGCATCACGCGGGCCGCGTGCCCGCGTTCCGGAAAGGCAGGCCACAGGATGAGAAAAACTTCCTCCAAGATAGCAACCGGCGTCGGGATCGCGGCGGGCGCCGTGGCCGCGACGGCCGCAATCGTTTCGCCGCGCCGCGGGGACTCGTACGTGGACGCCCGCTGGCAGCGCCTGCGCACCCACCGCTACGCGCACCGCGGCCTGCACGACGTGTCGCTCGGCATCCCGGAGAACTCGTTCGCCGCGTTCCAGCGCGCGCACGACCTGGGCTTTGGCGCGGAGCTCGACGTGCACCTCACCGTGGAGGGAAAGCTAGCCGTCATACACGACTCCAACACCAAGCGCATGTGCGGCACGTCGCTCACGGTCGAGAAGAGCACCCTCGCGCAGCTGCGCGACCTCACGCTCGCGGGCACGCAGGAGCACATCCCCACGCTCGACGAGGTGCTGGAGCTGTTCGAGTTCGACACGTCCTCCGACGACCCGGAGCCCGCGCCGCTCATCGTGGAGGTCAAGACGGCCTCCGCAGGCTGGGCGCGCGTGGCAGAGTTGTGCGAGAAGACCATGGCCGCGCTCGATGCGCACACGGTCAGCTACTGCATCGAGAGCTTTGACCCCAGGGTCCTGATCTGGCTGCGCCGCCACCGTCCGGAGGTCGTGCGCGGGCAGCTCTCCCGCGACTTCCTGCGCGACGGCGACTTTGGCCTCGAAACCCCGCGCGACTTTGCGGGCACGGTCATGCTGGGCAACGCCTTCGCGCGGCCGGACTTTGTGGCGTACAAGTTTGCGGACCGCAAGACGCCGGCCGTGGAGCTGGTGGTGCGCGCGCTGGGCGCCAAGCCCGTGTACTGGACCATCAGGGCGCCGGAGGACCTGGTCGAGTGCGAGTCCGAGGGCGGCGTCGCGATATTCGAGGGCTTCGTGCCGGTTTCCTGCCGCGCGGGCGAGGACGCCAAGCCCCGCGCATAGGCGCGCCCCCCAAAGGCAACTGCAGCACAGCCGCGTCCTTCTCGCCCGCGTGGGCGAGAAGGACGTTCCATTAGAAGTAGCGGCCGATGACCTCCGCCACGCCGTCGTGGTCGCAGTCGGCCTGCGTCACCACGTCCGACGCCTCGAGCGCCGCCGGCGTGGCGTTTGCCATGGCCACGCCCAGGCCGCAGTTGCGGAGCATGTCCAGGTCGTTGCCGCCGTCGCCCACGGCCACCACCTGGGACAGGTCGAGCCCCAGCTCGTCGCACAGCCGCGCGATGCCGGAGTCCTTGCGCACGCCGGGCGCCGTGATTTCCACGGAGGCGCCCTCCGCAAAGGCAACCTGCACGTTAGCGCCGCGCAGCGCCTCGCGCGTGCGCACGCGGC
This sequence comes from Coriobacteriaceae bacterium, assembly GCA_003862195.1. GTDB lineage: Bacteria > Actinomycetota > Coriobacteriia > Coriobacteriales > Atopobiaceae > Parafannyhessea. The sequence goes on from QOUO01000100.1 coordinate 4,308, forward strand.
CCTCCTGCGTAAAGTGGTACAGGTTGATCTTGACGGCCTTGTTGGGGTGGTCCTGCAAAAAGGCGATGGGGTCGTCCATCTGCTCGTTTACCTGCTCCCAGAGGGACTGGTACTGGCCCAGGCCCACCTCGGGCGCGCGCTCCACATCCGCCATGTTGAAGTAGGCTCCGGTCGAGGTGAGGATGTTCACCAGGCAGCCACTTGCAAGACCGGCGCGCACGGCGTCGATCGCACCGTGGTTGGGGATGGTGGTCTCGCTCACCACGCGCCGCTCCCACAGGTCCATCACCACGGAGCCGTTGCCCAGCACGGCGTAGCGCACGGGCGCCAGGTCGTGCAGCAGGGGCACGATCTCGCGGTAGCCGCGGCCGGTCGCGATGGTCGCAAAGCCGCCCGCGTCGGTCAGCCCGCGCAGCGCCTGGGCCGTGGCCGGGCTCACCTGCTTCTTGGAGTTGAGCAGGGTCCCGTCCATGTCGAGCGCAAGCAGCCTGTAGTCGTGCATCCGTCGCCCCCGTTACG